>DASYUM010000311.1:0-51781 GCA_036001225.1 Candidatus Methylomirabilota bacterium
GCCTACCAGACCCTGGTCGAGGCCGACAGCCCCCTCGAACCGGCAGCCCGGGAGCGCCTGGCGGCCGCCCTCGCCGAGCGCTCGGGCTGGCTCGTCGATGCCTTCGCGCAGCAAGGCTATCGGGTGGCCCTCACGCCCGGCGATTACTACTGGGGCTCCAACGGGGTGGCCCTCGGCCGGGCGGTGCAGCTGCTGGCCGCCCATCGGATGACCGGCCGGGCCCCGTATCGGGAGGCGGCGCTCGATCAGCTCCACTACGTGTTCGGGCGGAACGCCCTCGGCAAGAGCTTCGTGACCGGGCTCGGCGCCGATCCCGTGCGCCATCCCACCCATCAGCCCTCGATCGCGCACCCGCGGCGTCTGGTCCTCCCGGGTCTCCTCGTCGGCGGGCCGAATGCCCAGGCCGAAGGCGTGGCCGCCTCCGCGCCGGCCCGCGCGTACAAGGACGACGGGAAACTCTACGGGGTCAACGAGCCGACCATCTACTGGAACGCCGCGCTGGCCCACGTCCTCGCCCATTTCATCGCCCGCTAGGCCGCCGGGGCCGCGTTCTACCCCCGGGCCGAGAACCGAGCAGCTCGAGGACGCAGGGAGGAGGCGCGCCGAGGCGTACTCCTGTACGTTGAGGCGTGCCGACGACCGAGGACGCAGAGATGCGACGGTTATCGGCCCGGGGGCTCAGGCGGCGCGGCGGGGGATCAGGCTCCGGTACACGCCTCGCAGGGCTGGGTAACGGGGGAGGAGCCCGAGGCCGAACCAGGCCCACGACTCGTGAGCGGCATCCACCCGGGCCAGGGCGTGGGCCGAGCGCCGGATCTCAGGCCCGGCCAGGCCGACCGCGTAGCCGGCGTCGGCCACCGCGGCCATCACGCGCCGATCGACGCGGTTGAACGGGTAGGCGAGCGACCGCACGGCGATTCCGAGCCGGTCCTCCAGCCGCGCCTTGGCGCCGGCCACCTCCTCACGCAGGGCGGCCTCGCGGAGCGTCGTGAGGTCGGGGTGGGTCAGCGAGTGGGCCCCGACCTCCATGCCGGCGGCGAGCCAGGCGTCCACGCCGCTCCAATCCATGAGGGGCGCCGGGTCCGTCCAGTGCGCCCGCTTGCCGACCGCGCCCGCCACCAGGTAGCAGGTGGCCGTGAAGCCGAACTCGCCGAGGAGCGGCAGGGCCACGGTGAGCGTGTCCAGGTAGCCGTCGTCGAAGGTGATGGCGACCGCGCGAGCCGGCAGGGCGGCCGGGGTGGCGAAGGCCACCGGCGAGACCGAGCGGTAGCCGAGGGCGTGCAGGAGCGTGAGCTGACGCCGGAAGCGCGCGACGGCGAGGCTGAAGGGATGGCCACCGGTACGCCGGGTGAGCCGGTGGTACATCAGGATCGGCGTCTGGCGGTAGAGCAACGCGGGACCGCGCGCCCCGGCGTCGGGCCGGGGGGCGGGGTCGGGGCGGACCATCCGCAGGTCTGGCGTCACGCCGAGCCCGCCAGCCGGCGCTGGACGGCGCGCTTGAGCCGGCGGAGGGGCCGGCTCAGGTCCTGGTGCGCCCACGCCCACGGCCGGACCCGGCCTCGCCAGACGTGCAGGGCCCGCCCGCGCACGCCGCGCCACGCCATCACACGCTGGAGCGCGAACGCGGACTGCGTCCACCGGAGCTTGTACCACTCGTCGCCGCGCCCGAAGTCGAGCACGTCGGCGGCGCCCGTCACCCGCAGGTGCTCGATCATGGCCAGGGTCAGCAGCATGTTCGGGGAGTGGCGGGCGAAGTCGTGGTCGTGGGCGCCCATCCAGTAAAAGAGCCGGCGGCCATAGAGGAAGTAGAGGCCGGTGGCGAGGAGCCGACCGTCGAGCACGAGCCGGGGGAGGTAGAGCCAGCCGTGCCGGAGCGCTTCCAGCGCGATCCCCCGGACCCACCCCCAGTAGCCGGGGAGCTGGAGCCGGCTGAGCTCTCCCTGGCCGCTCCAGCGCGCCTGGTGGAACGCGCGGAGGTCCTCGAGCCCGGCCTCGACCTCGCCCGCATCGGCCGGGAAGACGACCTCGAGCTTCCCCTGCCGGCCGAGCACCCGCTGCTGCCGGGCCAGGTCCTTCAGCATGGAGCGACTGGCGCCGGCCGCCCACTCCTCCGGCCGCACGTCGAGGACCGGGTTGACGGTGAGCGTGGTCGTCTCGTGACCAACCCCGCCAGCGGCGGCGAGGGCCGCCTGAAGGGCGCGCGCGGTCAGCGAACCCTCGGGGACACACCAGAGGTCGAGCAGGTCCCACTTCCCCGCCACCACGAAGCGGGCCAGGGCCGGCGCCAGCGCCTCCTCGCCGGGCGCCAGCAGCAGGGTCCCGACGTCCGCCTCTTCCGAGCCGAGGAACTCCCGAATGCGGAGGCCACCGCGAGCCGTGGTGCACAGCGGGGCGAGGGCGACCAGGCGGCCATCCCGCCGGGCGCCGGCCAGGTGGAGGCGACGGCCGGCCCCGAAGTGCCGCCACCATGCGAGGCCCCACTCGGGCGCGGCGAAGATCACCGGCTCGGATACCGTCGCGGCCAGGTGGCGCCACTCCGGCTCCAGGCGGGCGAGACCCGCCGCGTCCTCGACCACGAACCAGTCCACTTCGGGTCGGCTCACCGGTCTACCCTCCGTGTTCGACATGACAGCGGTATACTCCCGGCCCCGGCCGCGGCTCACGTGCGCTCACTCTCGCCCGACCGCTCGGGCCGCGCCAGCTCGTGGAGGAACCGCAAGAGCTTCTGCAGCTCCGGCGGCTTTGGCAGCACCGCGACCGCGCCCAGCCGGAAAGCCTCCGCCTCGCGGTCCGGCTCGATGTAGGCGGACAGGATCACCACCCGGGTGTCGGGCACGACCTGGCGCAGCTCCCGCAGCGTGACCAGCCCGTCCATTCCCGGCATCACCAGGTCGAGCAGGATCACGTCGAAATGCTCCCGACGGGCCCGGGCGACCGCCTGCGTCCCGTCGGTGGCGGTGGCGACGTCGAAGCCTTCGCCGTGGAGGATGCTCTTGAAGGTCGCGATGATGGCCGCGTCGTCGTCCACCACCAGGATGCGGGGGCGGCTCCCCGTGGCCATCACGGCACCACCTTCGAATCCGCCTCCGCTCGCGCGCTCGCGACGGGCATCGGCCCGGGTCTGTTCACAGGCGCCAGCGGGGCACCGTCGGCCGCCGCACCAGTCCGCCCCACATCTGGAGCGGACCGAGCAGCCCGATCAGCGTGCCGAGATAGATCATGTTGCGCGCGAAGGTCAGCTGCAGCTCGTAGGACGAGGCGATGAGCTGGTTGACGATCGCGACCGGGATGATCGTGGCCACTGCCCGGAGCAGCGGATCGCGCAGATGCCGGTAGGTCCACGCGGCTTCGGCCACGATCCGGGCGAAGAAGAACATGATGAGGATGAAGCCGAGGGTGCCGGTCTTCACCCAGATCCACATGACCTCGTTGTGGGGGATGTACTCGACCAGCGGAAAGTCCAGCTTGGGCATGCCGCGGACGATCTCGTAGGGATGCCCGAACCCGACTCCCCACGGATGGGCCTGGACGGTGTAGCGGAGGTTTTCCAGCTCGACCACGCGATAGAGGTTGGAGGTGTTGGTCGGGTCGAACAGCGAGAGCGCGCGCTGGATCGGACGCCCGAAGGGCGACGAGGAGCCGGCGAAGGCGGCGACATAGGCGGTCACGACCAGGAGAAACGGCAGCGCCACCCGCAGGATCCGCCGGCGGGCGATCGACGACAGGGTGGTCATGAAGTACACCGAGCAGACGGCGAGGCCGACGTAGGCGACGCGCCGCTGGGTGAGGACGAGGGCGGCGAACATGAAGGGCGCGCTGGCGCCGAGGATGCGCTCCAGCACCGGCGCGCTCCGGTAGTAGTAGAGGGCGGCCAGCAAGAACAGAAGCGGCACGATCATCACCGGGTCCTCGTGGGCCATGAAGGTCTCGCGGAGGTCGAGCTCCATCCGGAGGACGAAGAAGTACCGGTAGAGCCCCTGCACGGACTTGGCCGCCAGCGCCAGCACCATGACCGAGAGGATCAGGACGAGGTCTTCCCGCTTCTCCACCAACTGGGGAACGAACCAGGCGAGCCCGAGCAGGTAGGCGAGCGCCCGGACCTCCCACAGGGCGACCTTGAAGTCCCCGCCCTGCATGACGCCGAGCGTGAACGCGACCCCGAGCGTCCCCGCCGCGATCAGCCAGGCCGACCGGCAGGGTATCGGGGCCAGCCGGAGCCGATTGGTGAGGAGGCCCTGAGCGAGCCAGATCCCGATCAGGAGGACGAACCAGATCTCCACCGCGTTGGCCTGGACGCCGGCGAGCGGCGTGTACTCCTTCAGGTTCTCGAAGATCGGCAGCGTCTGGAGCGCCAGCGGCCGGATGCTGTCCGGCATCGTGTTGATCTCGAACTGCTCGGTCAGGAGCGCCAGGCCGAGCAGCAGGGCGAAGCCGTAGACCGGCCGCCACCACGAGACGCCGAGGACGATCGGCACCGCCACCACGAAGTAGGCGAGGGGGGTGTCGGCCCCGAGGGTGAGGCCGACGACGAGGAGCAGGCCGGTGCCGCCGATCAGGAACGCCTCTTCGGGACGGACGCGGGAGGCCGGAATCGCCACGCGCATGGCCACGCCCCCGAGGGAGCAATGGTCGTGCCAGTGGGGGTCCGCTGACGCCGTCAGGCGCCCTCGCCAGGCCCCCCGGGCCGTCCCGGCAATTGTTGCATTGCTCCGGCAACTTTCGGCCGGGACCCGGCCGCTCGCCGCCGCTGCCGGCGATCTTTGGAGGCGGAGGGTGCGACCGGCCGGCCCCCGCGCCGCCCGCGCGGCGAGAGTCGCTGGCATATGCCTTGCTCGATCCCTTCACGGGGAGGTTCTCACGATGAGATTTGCGGCTCTCGCGGTTTGCAGTGCCCTCGTGCCGACGCTGGCCGGCTGTGCCGGCGCCCCTCAGACGCCCGTGACCTCGGCGCCTGGGGGCCCGGCGCCGGCCGCCGCCCCTCTGACCTCGGCGCCGGCCGCGGCCCCTCTGACCCCGGCGCCGGCCGCCACCCCTCTGACCCCGGCGCCGTCCCGGGGGGTCGCCCCCCCGCCGGCCGTGTCCATGCAGGCCCCCACCGGGGGTGACTACAAGCTGGCGGCCAAGGACCAGATCACGATCACCGTCCACAGCCAGGACGACCTCACGCGCACGGTGCGGGTGAGCGAGTCGGGCACCATCACGCTTCCGCTGCTCGGGGAGCTGACGGTGGCCGGCCTGACGGCGGCCGAGGTCGAAGAGAAGATCACCGCCGGCTTGAAGGGCGGCTACCTGGTGAATCCGCGGGTGACGGTGACGGTGGCCGAGTACCAGGGGCGGCAGGTGTCGGTGATGGGCGCCGTGCAGCAACCGGGCAGCTACGCCTTGAAGACCAACGGCACGACGCTCCTGGTGGCGCTGTCGGAGGCCAAGGGGGTGCGGGAGGGCGCCGACCGGGTGGCCTACGTGGTGCGGGCGCACCCGCGGCCGGGCGAGCCGCAGCCTCTCACGGTGGACCTCGACGCCCTGCTCCGCGCGGGTGACCCGCGCCACAACGTGGTGGTGGAGGCGGGCGACTCGGTCTACGTGCCCGAGGCCAATACCTACTACGTCGCCGGCGAGGTGGAGAAGCGGGGCGCCTATCCGCTGCGGCGGGACACCACGGTGTCCAAGGCGCTGACCGAAGCCGGCGGCGTGACCAAGCGCGCGTCCACCGGGGAGATCAAGATCATCCGCACGTTGCCGACGGGCGAGAAGCGCGAGATCGGCGGCATCGACCTCCAGGCGGTGATGGCGGGCGACAAGAGCCAGGACATGCCATTGATGGCCCAGGACGTCGTGGTGGTGCCGCCCAGCGGCGCCAAGGTCGCGGCCTACGGCGTCCTCGACTTCCTCAAGGGCCTCTTCAGCATCGGCATCACTCCGTAACCGCACAGGAGAGCTGGATGCGTAGCTTTCAGCATCGGTCCCCGGCGGCGCTGCCGGGCGTCGTCGACGTCGAAGCCGTCCCCATCGACGGCGACCGGGTGCCGCGGAGCCTGTCGGAAGCGCTGCTCGGGCGGTGCTGGCTGATCCTCGGCTTCACCGCCGTCCTGGTCCTGGTGGTCGGCCTCTGGTCGTTCACCGCCCGGCCGCTCTACGAGGCGTCCACCGTCATCCAGGTCGATCCCGAGCGGCCGCGGGTGGTGTCGTTCGCCGACGTGACGCCGCCCGAGGAGCCGTACACCGAGCGCGTGGTGGACGCGTACTACCAGACCCAGCTCGAGCTGGTCGGGAGTCAGACCCTGCTGGCCCGCGTGGTGGAGACGCTGAACCTGCGCCAGCACCCCGCCTTCGCCCCCGGCGCGAGCCGGAGCGAGCAGCTGCGCGGCTGGCTGGGCGGGATCGTCCCCGGTCTCGGCGGCGAGAAGAAGGCAGGCCCCCTGAGCGTGGATGAGTTCCTGGAGAAGTTCGACCGCCAGGTCAAGATCGAGGCGGTCAAGCGAAGCCGGCTGATCCGGATCACGGCCCGGGTCCCCGATCGCGAGCTGGCCTCTCGGATTCCGAACCAGATCGCCCAGGAATACATCACGATGACCAACAGCCAGCGCCGGGACGCCTCGGAGGCGGCCAGCAAGTGGCTGGAAGGGCAGCTGGTCGGGCTCAAGCAGCGCACCGAGCAGGCCAGCGGCGTCATCCAGCAGTTCGTCCAGCAGCACGGGTTGGTCCCCACCCGGGAAGGGAAGGCCGAGTTCGCGCTCCAGCAGCTCGACGACCTGAACCGCTCCTTCACCGACGCCGAGAACGACCGGATCCAGAAGGAAGCCCGCTACCGGATGCTGGCCTCCGCCGACGGCGACACCGCGGCGGCGTCCCTGGGCAGCGAGCTGGTCCGCAACCTGAAGGCCGAGTACTCCCGGCTCGAGCGCGAGCTCGGGCGGGCCAAGACGGTCTACGGGCCGCAGCACCCCAAGATGATCGAGCTGGAGGCGGAGATGGCGCTGGCCAAGCTGCGCCTCGACACCGAGATCAAGAAGGGGCGGCAGGCCGTCGAGCAGGAATACCAGGCGTCGGTCCGGCGGGCCGGCGAGCTGGGCCGGCGGCTGGACGCTCAGCGGCAGAACGCGATCCTCCAGCACGCCCGTCAGATGCAGCTCCAGCTCCTCAAGAAGGAGGCCGACACCACCGAGTCGGTCTACGCCGACCTGATGAAGCGGATGAAGGAGCTCCAGCTCGCCGCCGAGCTGCGCGTCACCAACGTCAAGATCGCCGACCCGGCCCGGGCCCCGATCCGCCCGGTCAGTCCCAAGCCGGCCCGCAACCTGCTCCTGGCCATGGTCGGCGGACTGATCGGCGGCATCGCCCTGGCCCTCGTCCGCGAGGCCGGCGACCACACGGTGCGGACGCCGCGCGACGTCAGCCTCCTCTTCCGGCTCCCCAACGTGGGGACGGTGCCCTCGGTGCGGGCGTACCCGCGGCGGGCGCTGCCGGCCGTGGACGACCTCCCGGCCCGGGCCATCCCCGACGAGACCATGTCCTGGCCGGCCCAGGTCGCCGGCGAAGCCTTCCGGTCCCTCCGCGCGCTCGTGCGGCACAGCCGGACGATGGACTCCCCGCGGACCATCCTGGTGACCAGCGCCCAGCCCCAGGAGGGGAAGTCCTTCACCGCCGTCAACCTCGCGGTCGCCCTCGCCGAGGGGGGCGAGCAGGTGCTGTTGGTGGACGCCGACTGCCACCGATCCTCGTGTCACCGGGCCTTCGGCCTGGAAGCACCCAACGTGGGGCTCTCCTCCATTCTCTACCGGGGCCTGCCCCCCGAGGTGGCGCTACTGACCACCGGGGTCACCAACCTCACCTTCCTGCCGGCCGGCCCCAAGCCGCCGGATCCGTCGGCCCTGCTGGCGGCGGACCGCACCCGCATGCTGCTGGTCACGCTCCGCGAGCGGTTTCCCTGGATCATCATCGACTCGCCGCCCGTGCTCGCCGTCTCCGACGCCTCCGAGCTGGCGTCCATGGTGGACGGGGTGCTGCTGGTCGTGCGCGCGAACTCCACCCCGATCGAGGCGGTGCAGATCGCGCGCGACCGCCTGGAGTCACTGGGGGCACGGCTGCTGGGGGTGGTGCTGAACGACGTGCGGCTCTCCCGCAATCGCTACTTCTACGCGAACTACGGCTACCAGGGCGGCGGGCGCAACGGCGCGCCCAAGAGCGCATGAGCGCCATGATCGCCCTGCTGGAGCTGCCGCTGCTCGCGATCGTCACGCTGTTCACCGCCTACCTGGCGGTGGTGGCGGCGGCGGCGCTGGTGGCCGGGCCCCGGCGCCGGCTGGCCGGTGACCGGCGGGAGCCTCGCCACCGCTTCGCCGTCGTGATCCCGGCTCACAACGAGGCCGGCACCCTGCCTCGCCTGCTGGCCCGCCTGGCCGAGCTCGAGTACCCGCGGCCGCGCTACGAGGTGATCGTGGTGGCCGACAACTGCGAGGACGAGACCGCGGCGGTGGCGCTGGCCGGTGGAGCGCGGGTCCTGACCCGCACCGACCGCAGCCGCCGGAGCAAGGGCCACGCCCTCGGCTGGGCCTTCGCCCAGCTCCTTCCCGAGCGGCGCCACGACGCGTTCGTCGTGCTCGACGCCGACACGCAGCCGGAGCCGGACTTCCTGGTCCACCTCGACCGCGCGTTGCGGGCGGGGGCCAGCGTGGCCCAGGCGTACTCCGCCGTCGGCAATGCCCGCGAGAGCTGGCGGACCGCCCTCATGGCCGCCGACATGGCCCTCATCCACTACCTGCGCCCGGCTGGCCGTCAGGCGCTGGGCGGGTCGGCCGACCTCCAGGGCAGCGGGATCTGCCTCACCCGGGCCGTGCTGCGGGAGGTGCCGTGGGAGACCTCCTCGGTCGCCGAGGACCGCGAGTACCATCTCCACCTCCTCGCCCGCGGGATCCATGCCGTCTTCGTCCCGGAGGCGGTGGTCTACACGGTGATGGAACCGAGCCTGGAGACGGCGCGCGGGCAGGAGCTGCGCTGGGAAGGCGGCCGCTTCGGGCTGGCCCGGCGCTACCTCGCGACGCTCCTGGGCAAGGCCTGGCGCCGCCGGCACAATGCCGGGGAGGCGTGGCCTTACCTGGACGCCGCCTTCGACCTCGCCATCCCACCCTTCGCGCTGCTGGCCGCCGGCACGGCCGCCCTGACCGCCCTCCACGGTCTGGCCTGGCTGGCCGGCGGGCCGCCCGGGCCGGCGCTGATCTGGAGCCTTCTGCTGGCCGGGCAGGCCTTCTATGTCTTCGCCGGCTGCGCGCTGGCTCGGGTGCCGGCCCGCGCCTACGCGGCGCTCTTCGTCTACGGCCCGCTCTACGCGGCCGCCAAGGTCTGGTACGTCCTGCTCCTCGCCGGCGGCGGTCCGCGGTCCTGGGTGCCGACACCACGGCGGCCGGCCTCCCCGGAGCGCGCGGCATGACCGCCGAGCGGGTACGCCTGCTCCACGAGACGCACCGGCGTCTGGCCGGCGGCGGCGTGGACTGGGCCCGGCGGCGCGACCTGGCGACGATCGCCGTGGCGCGGCTGACCTGGCGGGGCCGGGTCGCGCTCGCCCCCCGGCTCAAGCGGGCGCTCGACCTGGTCGGCGGGCTCGTCCTGATCGCGCTGGCGGCGCCGGTCCTCACCGCGGTCGCGCTCGCCATCAAGCTCGAGGACGGCGGGCCGATTCTGTTCCGTCAGGTCCGGGTCGGCAAGTACGGCCGCCACTTCATCATGTACAAGTTCCGCTCGATGGTGGTCAACGCCGAGGCGCTGAAGGCCCAACTGATGGCGCGCAACGAGATGCGGGACGGCATCCTGTTCAAGATCAAGAACGACCCGCGGATCACCCGGGTCGGCCGGCTGATCCGCAAGCTCTCGCTGGACGAGCTGCCGCAGCTCTTCAACGTGGTGCGGGGCGACATGTCGCTGGTCGGCCCCCGCCCGCCGGTGCCGTCGGAGGTGGCGCGCTACGACCCCGCCCACCGGCGGCGGCTCCTGGCCACGCCGGGCATCACGTGCCTGTGGCAGGTCTCCGGCCGAAACAACATCGACTTCCCGGGCCAGGTGCGGCTGGACGTGCAGTACATCGAGCGGCAGACGCTCGGAATGGACCTGGCGATTCTCGTCCGCACGCTGCCGGCTGTGATTTCCGGACGGGGGGCCTCATGACACCGGTCGAGCGGACAGTCCTCCTCGGCGTCCCCCTGGCGCGGCTCGACATGGAAGACACGGTGGCGTGGGTGGACCAGGCGATCGCCTCCGGCGAGCCTCACCAGATCGCAACCGCCAACATGAACTTCCTCGCCCACGCCCGGCGCAACCCGGAGTTCCTCCGGATCCTCCAGGACGCCAGCCTCGTCACCGCCGACGGCATGCCGCTCTGCTGGGCCAGTCGCCTCCAGGGGGCGCCGATTCCCGCCCGCGTGACCGGGGCCGACCTGGTGCCGCGCCTGTGCGCGCTGGCGGCCGACCGCGGCTATCGCGTCTTTCTGATGGGGCCGCCGGGCTCCACCGGGGAGGCGGCCCGACGGCTCACCGAGCGCTATCCCGGCCTCCGCATCGTGGGCGTCGAAACGCCGCCCTTCGGGCCGATCGAGAGCTGGGACAACGCGGCCTACTGCGCCCGCATCCGGCAGGCGCGGGCCGACCTGCTCCTGGTCGGCTTCGGCGCGCCCAAGCAGGAGCGCTGGATCGCCCGCTACCTCCCCCGCACCGAAGCCGCGGTGGCCATCGGGGTCGGGGCGACCTTCGATTACATCGCGGGGCGGGTGCGGCGGGCGCCGTGGCTCTTCCAGGCCGTCGGCCTCGAGTGGGCCTGGCGGATCTGGGAAGAGCCGCGCCGGCTCTGGCGCCGCTATCTCGTGGACGGGCTGACGGCGGGGCCGGCGGTGCTGAACCAGCTCGTGACCAGCCACCTCGCCGAGCGTCGCAGCCGCCGGGCTCGCCCCGGCCGCGTGCAGCTCCGCCGGATGCGCGGGAGGGGCGAAGTCTTCGTCCTGAGCCTGAGCGGTCGCTTCCCGACCGATCGCCTGGACGTGGTGCAGCGAGGGATGCGCGGGGTGCGCGGCACGCCGCTCGCGCTGGTTCTCGACCTGGTGGGCGCGCGCTTCCTCGCCCCCGCCGTCCTCGGCGAGCTGGTGGCCCTGGTCGGGTGGGTCCGCTCGACCGGCGGTAGCCCGGCGCTGGTGGTGTCGGCGGAGGCGGCGCGCCAGCTCGCCGCGGCGGGGTTGGACTCGCTGGCCCCCCGGTTCCCCACGGTGGCCGAGGCCGTCGGTCACCTCATGCGAGATCGTGAGCGGCGGCTGGTGGTCGCCGCCTGATCGGTATCCGAAGGAGGCGCTAGACGTGCTGATGCGCATGCAGCTGACAACCCGGCGGGACGGCGCGGTCACCGTGGTCGCGGCGGCCGGCGAGCTGACGGTGCCCACGGCGCCGTCGTTTCTCCGCCAGGCGCGACTGGCGCTGGCCCCGATCGCCGAGCCCCTGGTCGCAGTGGACCTGAGCGGCGTTCGTCGGATCGACTCCAGCGGGTTCGCGGCCCTGGTCGCGCTGCTCCGGCACGTCCAGCGCCGGAGCGGCGAGGTCTGCCTGGTCGGGCTCGGGGCCGAGGCGCGGTTGCTGCTCGAGATCATGCAGCTCCACCTCCTCTTCGATGTCTGCGAGGACGTGCCGGCGGCGGTCGAGGCGATGACGGCCGCCCGCCCCGTCACCGCCACCTCCGCGCGGCCGCGGCACCTGCTCGGCCGGATCCGCTTGACTCCGGCGCCATTCGAGCGCCGGGCGGCGAGCTGAGCCGCCCGACCGGGGCCCCATGCCGCCGCGACTACGCATCCGCCGCCGCCAGCGGGACGGGCAGCACCTCCTGCGCTTCGAAGGCGAGGTGGATGGCTCGACGGCCTGTCATGCGCTGGATGTCCTGGCTCGCACGCCGCCCGACGGCCGGGAGCTGGTCCTCGACCTCTCGGCCCTGACCGGGGTCGAGGCCTTCGGCCTCGAGATTCTCTCCCGCGGCCTCCGCCAGCTCGCCCGCCAGCGGCGGGTGCGGATCATCGGGGCGCCGCATGTCGTGTCGGTCCTCCACTCGCTGGCGGCCAGCCTCCAGGCTGACCGCGCGGCCTGAGAGCGCGCGCATGAAGACCGTCATTCTGGCGGGTGGGTCGGGGAGCCGTCTCGAGCCGCTCACGCTCGATCGGTCGGCGGCGCTCCTGCCCGTCGCCAACCGCCCGCTGATCGAGCATCTCCTCGAGCATCTCATCCGCCATGGGGTGAGCGAGGCGGTGCTGGCGCTGCACCACTGCCCCTATCCGCTGGAGGCGCACCTCGGCGACGGCACCCCGTGGGGGCTCCGGCTCGGTTACGCCCTCGAGCGCCGCCCCCTGGGGACCGCGGGCGCGCTGCGCCCGATCGCCGGCCGGTGGCCGGAGCCCTTCCTGGTCGCCTTCGCGACCGCGGTGACGACCGTGGATATCGAGAAGGTCCTCGCGGCCCACCAGATCCGGGGCGCGGCGCTGACGCTCGTCCTGGCGCCGGCCGACGGCCCGGGCGAGCTGGGGGTCGACGACGAGGGCGGGGTGGTCCCGCCGGAGACGCCGGGGGCGGCGCGGGGGATCTTCGCGGGCCTCGCCGTCGTCGAGCCCCAGGTCCTCGGCTTCATCCCGGCCGGGACGCCGAGCGACCTGGTCGCCGACTTGGTGCCGCGCCTGCTCGCGGTCGGTCTGCCTGTGCACGCGCACGTCACGACGGAACCCACGCTGGTCGTACGGGCGGCGGCCGACCTCGCGATCGCCAACCGGCGCGCGCTCGCCGGCGAGCTGCCGGGCTTGGTTTTGCCGGGATTCGAGACCCGGCCCGGAATCCGGCTGTCGCGCGGCGCCGCCGTGCATCGAGAGGCGCGCCTGATCCCGCCGGTGCTGGTGGGCGCCAACGCGGTGATCGGGCGGGGGGCGACGGTCGAGGCGACGGTCGTCGGCGACGACGTCATGGTCGGCCCCCGCTCGACCGTCCGCCACTCGGTGCTCTTCAGCCGGACCTACGTCGGTCGCGGCCTCGGCCTCGACGGCGCCCTGGTGGACCGCGACCGCGTGCGTCGGGCGGCGGCCGGGAGCTGGACCACGGTGCGTGACCCGCGCTTGCTCGGCGACACCCGGGCGCCGTTCCGCGTCCGTCCGGCGAGCCTGGGCGGCCGGCTCATCGCCGCCGCGCTCCTCGCGGTCAGCGCACCGGTCTGGATCCCGGTCCTGACCGCGCTCGCGCTGGAGACCCGGGGCCGCCCTCTGCGCGGCCGGCGGGTGATCGGCGCCCGTGGGGGCGAGGCGCCGCTCTGGCGAGTGGCGGTGCGGGGGCCGGTGGGCCGACTCGTGCGGCGGCTCGGCCTCGTCCGCGGACCGCAGCTCTGGAGCGTGGCCCGGGGCGACCTGCGGTGGGTCGGGGTGAGCGCGCGTTCGTCCCGGGAGTGGGAGGCACAGGCCGCCGGCGCGGAACTGCCGCCGGCGCCGCCCGGCCTCGTCACGCTCGCCGACCTCGGGCCGGCGCCGCTGCGCGGCCGCGATCGGCTCGCGCTCGACCGGCTTTACGTCGCGACCCGCAGCCGCCGAGGCGACCTCCGCATGCTGGCCTCGGCCCTGCGCGCCGCCGGACGGCGGGCGCGCGCGCTTCCCCGCCGCGGCGTCGTCCGCTGAGCGCGCCGTCCCGCCGGCCGCCGCTCCGTGGGACAATGAAGGGGGTATGATGTCGTGGCCCCTGGACCTGGTAGACGGGCTGCGCCAGGCCCTCGGGAGTTCGGGCCCTCGCGCGGTAGGGAATCTCCTCGCCGCCACCCTCGCTCCCGGTGAGAGCGGGGCGCTCTTCGTCGCGACCGACTCGGAGCCCCGGCTGGTGGCCGCTGTTCCGGGACCGGAGCCGTTCGCGGGGCCGCCGGTGCGCGCGCTCGTGGCTCGCGCGCTCGCCGGTCGCGAGGCCGTCGAGGCCACCGGTGCCCTGGTCGTTCCGGTCACGGTCGAGGGCCAGGCGGCGGCGGCGCTGGCGGTGCTCACCATCGGGGCGGCGGGTCTCTCCGCCGCCAGCCGGGCCCGGGCCCCGCTCCTGGCCCCTCTGCTCGCCGTCGTGGGCGCGCTGGATCTGGCCCGCGGTCACGCGCGCGAACGGGAGGCGGAGGTCGGCCACATCCGTCAGGTGCTGAGCCTGGCCAAGCCGGGCCGGACCCTCCCCGAGGTGAGCCAGGCCCTGCTCGATCTGGCGGCCGAGCTGCTCGACGGCGATGCCGGAGGCCTCTGGCTCCGCACTCGGCGGGCGGGTGACCTCGAGCTGTCAGCCGCTCGGCGTCCGCTCGGGCGCCGCAGCCCGCGGCCCGCCCTGACCCGGGCCGAGGTCGAGCCGCTGATCGGCGCCGCGCCGCTCTACTGTCCGCCCTCGCCGATCGCGCTGCCGCGGGCGTTGCTGCGCGACGACGCGCTCGGCGCCGCGGTGTCGATCCCGCTTCACCACGACGGGGACCTGGTCGGGTTGCTCGTGGTGGCGCGGCCGGAAGGCGGACCGTCGTTCGAGGAGCACGCCGGTCGGCGCGTGCTGGAGCTGACCGAGCTGGCCACGGTGCCGATCGTCAACGTCTGCCTCCGCGACGAGCTGCGCGAGCGGATCCGCCAGCTCCGGGCCCGCCGCCGGATCGCCCAGGCGATCGCGGCGGGCGCCACGCTCGACGAGGTCTTCCGGGTGGCCACCCGCGCGCTGGCCCGCACCACGCCCTTCGACGGGGCCGTCCTGGCGGTGACCAGCGAGACGGGGGAAGGCGGCCAGGTGGTGGTGGGCGAACCCGCCAAGCTGCCGCGCGGAGTCGCGTGGACTCCCGTGCTTCAAGAGGCGCTGGCCGGCAGCGGCCTGCGGGCGGGTCGGGCGCTGATCGTCCCCGATCTGGCCGCCACCACGCGACCGATCCGGCCGCTCCTCCGGGACGTGGGGGACGCGCGGGCGGTGCTCGGCATGCCGCTCGTGGTCGGCCGGGAGACGGTCGGCGCCCTTCTCCTCGTGAGCCGGACGCGCGGCCGCTTCCGACGGGCGGATCTTCGCCGTGTCCGGCCCGTCGTGGAGCAGCTCGCGATCGCCGTCCGCGACGCGCGCGTCCGCCGCGCCGCCACCGTCGGCGCCGAGGATCGACTCCGTCTCGAAACGCGCCTGGCCGGGGCCGAGCGCCACGCCACGATCGGCCGGCTGGCCGGGGCCCTGGCCCACGAGATCCGCAACCCGCTCACCGTGATCGGCACCACGGTCCAGTATCTCCGCGATCGCCTGCCCCCGGACCACGAGCACCGGCCCCTGCTCGACGCCGCCGATCGAAAGGTGCGCGAGATGGACGAGTCGCTCGAGAACCTGCTGAGCCTCGCCCGCCCCATCCAGCTGCGCCTCCGGCCGATCGCCGTGGTGGACCTGCTGGAGGCGGTGGTCGAGTTCGTCCGCGGGCGGGCTGGCCGCCAGGGGGTGGAGGTGGCGGTGGAGCGCGAGCGGGACCTGCCGCCGGCCCTGCTGGACCCCCGGCTCATGGAGCAGGCGTTCCTCAACCTGGCCCTGAACGCGCTCGACGCCATGCCGAGCGGCGGCCGGCTCACGTTCGCCGTGGTCGCCGCGCCAGAGAGCGGGAACCTCGTCGTCACCGTCGCCGACACCGGCGCCGGAATCGAGGACGCGCAGCTGCGGGCGATCTTCGAGCCGTACTTCACCTCCAAGCGTCGGGGCACCGGGCTCGGCCTCGCCATCACTCGCCGCATCGTCGAGGAGCATGGGGGCGCCATCGAGGCCGCCAGCGAGCCGGGGCGGGGGACGACGTTCACGGTGATCCTGCCGCCGGCGCCGCCCGACCCGGCCGGCGCCGCGCGGAGCTGATGATGGCCCAGACCCGCATCCTGCTGGTGGACGACGAGCCGGAGATCTGCTGGATCCTCTCCCGCGCGCTGGGCGAGCTCGGCTACGAGGTCGCGAGCGCCGAGACGGCCGAGGGGGCGGTCGCCGCCTTCGAGAGCCAGGCGCCCGAGGTCGTGCTGCTCGACCTCCGCCTCCCCGACGGCGACGGGCTGGAGGTGCTGCGCCGGATCCGGGAGCTGGACGAGCACGCCCCGGTCGTGATGATGACGGGCCACGGGACCATCGAATCGGCGGTCCGCGCCATGAAGAACGGGGCCTTCGACTACCTGATCAAACCGGTCCACCTCGAGGAGCTACGGGTCGTCGTCGAGAAGGCGCTGGAGACCCGCCGCCTGGTGGCCGAGGTCCAGACGCTGCGGGCGGCCATGCGAGAGCGGGCCAGTCCCGACGACCTGGTCGGCGCCAGCCCGACGATGGAGGAGCTGCGCCAGTTCATCGCCCGGGTGGCGCCCTACGACGTGACCATCCTGATCCGCGGGGAGAGCGGGACCGGCAAGGAGCTGGTCGCCCACGCCATCCACGCCCAGAGCAAGCGCCGGCGCGGGCCCTTCATCCCGCTCGACTGCGCGGCGCTCCCCGAAACGCTCGTGGAGTCGGAGCTGTTCGGCCACGAGCGGGGCGCCTTCACGGGGGCCACCCAGCGGCGGCTCGGGCGCTTCGAGCTGGCCCACGGCGGCACGCTCTTCCTCGACGAGATCGGGAACCTGCCGCTCTCGACCCAGATGAAGCTCTTGCGGGTCCTTGAGGACCGGGCCATCTCCCGGCTGGGCGGGCGCGGCCAGATCCCGATCGACGTCCGCATCGTGGCGGCCACCCACGTCAACTTCGAGGATGCGATCCGCGAGGGCCGGTTCCGGGAGGACCTCTACCATCGCCTCAACGAGTTCACCATCCACGTGCCGGCGCTCCGGGAGCGGGCGGAGGACATTCCGGTCCTGGTCGAGCACTTCCTCGGGCGGATCGGCGAGGACCTGGGGAAGCGGGTGCCGGGGACCACGCCCGACGCCCTGGCCGCGCTGCGGACCTATCCCTGGCCCGGCAACGTGCGGGAGCTGCGGAACGCCCTCAAGCGGGCGGCGGTGCTGGCCGAGGGGACGATCACGCTCGCCGATCTGCCGGGCGAGTTCCGCGGCCGGCCGCCGGCGCCGGGGGCGGCGGCGCGGGCACCGGCCGGCGGCGGCACCGCGCTCAAGGACGTCGTGCGCCACGCGGTGGAAACGACCGAGCGCGACCTGATCGTGCGCACGCTGGAGCGGACACGCTGGAACCGGGCCCAGGCCGCGCGCATCCTCGGGATCAACTACAAGACCCTCTACAACAAGCTCCGCGAGTACGAGCTGCTCCGCGAAGACAGCGAGGCCGAGGCGGAGGCGAAAGAGGCCGACAAGGAGTCCTGACCGGCCCCTCGGGCCGCTCAACGGCCGCCGACTGAGGGGCTGTGTTGAGTCCGGGTTATCCCGGCTGCCCGTTGGCTCGCCGCTCGAGGTGGCGCAAGGCGCCGAGGGCGACGAAGATCGCCAGCCCGAGCCCGACCGTAACCGACAGGGCCGCCTGTTTCGGGATCTGCGAGAGCCACACCGCGACCAGGCCGAAGACCGCGCTGGCGCCGAGGAGCCAGCCGACCGCGCCCCGGGGCGTGAGGCCGAGGCGCAGCAGCCGGTGATGGAGGTGGCCCAGATCGCGCCGGAGCGGGTTCTTCCCTCGCGCGGTCCGCCGGACGACGGCGAACAGCGTGTCGAGGACGGGCAGACCGAGGGCGACCAACGGGAGCAGCAGCGTCATCGCCGCCGTCGCCTTGCGGTTCTCCAGGAGCGCGATGGTGGCCAGCACCAGGCCGATGAACGTGCTGCCGACGTCACCCAGGAAGACCCGGGCCCGGGGAAAGTTGTACGGATAGAACCCCGCCACCGCGCCGGCCAGGATCAGGGCCAGCACCGCCACGTCCCGCTCGTCCTTGAGGAAGCCGACCGCGCAGAGCGACAGCGCTGCGATGCCACCGATGCCGGGGGCGAGGCCGTCGAGCCCGTCCACCAGGTTCAGCGCGTTGATCACGGTCGCGACCCAGAGCACGGTGATGGCGAGTCCGAGCGGCCCCAGCTGGATGGTCGCGCCGAAGGGGTTCGTCAGCTCGACCACCCGGAGGCCCGCGGCGTAGAGGATGCCGCCGGCCAGGAAGTGGACGCCGAGCTTGACGGGGATGCTTACCGCCCGGAGGTCGTCCCACACGCCGACCGCGACCACCGGCACCGCCGCCAGGGTGAGCCCGACGGCCTGGGCCCGCGCGATGCCGATGCCCATCAGCTCGAGGATCCAGAGCGTGCCCAGGACAGCCGCCGCCAGCCCGAGCCCGCCGAGCGTCGGCACCGGCTCGGCATGGACCTTCTGGGCGCCGGGGTAGTCGAGGGCGCCCGCCCGCTTGGCCTCGGCGATGACGACGGGCGTGAGCGCGAAGCTGGCGCCGCCCGCCACGACGAACGCCGCCAGGTCCATCATCATCGGGACGCCGGCCGGCGCAGCAGGTTGCCGGCCACCAGGAGACCCCCCCGCAGCGCGAGCGCCGCCGCCACGAGCCAGCGGAGCGGCGGCGGGGCGGCGAAGTGCTTCCGGACGTAGCGGAGCATCCCGCGGTGGCGGGCCCAGACGATCCGGGGCGGCACCGCGCCCCGGCTGGCCCCGATGTGGTGGGTGACGACCGCATCGGGCACGTAGGCGACCGTCCACCCGGCATCGCGGATCCGCCGGCACCAGTCCATGTCTTCGACGAAGAGGAAGTAGCCGTCGTCGAATGCCCCCACCGCCTCGACCGCCACGCGGCGCACCATCAGGCAGGCGCCCGATACCCAGTCCACCTCGCGCGCGCTCCGGTGGTCCCAGTCCAGGTAGAGGTAGTCGCGGGACGCCGCGTTGCCGGGAAAGAGCCGGGTCAGCAGCGCGTAGCGGCCGAAGAAGATCGTGAAGTAGCCGGGGAACCGGCGGCAGGAGTACTGGAGCCGGCCGTTGGACTCGAGGAGGCGCGCGCCGACGGCGCCGACGCGGGGGTGGGCGTCGAGGTAGGCGACCAGCGTGCCCACCGCGCCTTCGTGCACGACGGTGTCCGGGTTGAGGCAGAGGACATGGCGGCCGCGGGCGAGGCCGATGCCCTGGTTGGCGGCCCGGGCGAACCCCAGGTTGGCCGCGTTCGAGACGAGCCGGACCTCCGGGTGCCGCTCGCGGAACCCCGCGGCGGCCAGGGTGCCCCCGTTGTCCACCACGATCACCTCGCCGGCGACGTCGGCGGTCCCCTTGGTCAGACTGGCCAGGCAGTCGGCGAGGGGTTCGTCGGTCAAGTAGTTGACGATGACGACCGAGCAGTCCAGCGGGCGGGTGCTGTCTCCGTTCATGCGCCGGCAGCGATCATGCGCTGGAGAGCGGGGCGAGTCAACCGGCGTCGCCCGGTCGGCAGGCGGTGGTGGCGCAGGCATAGGCGACGAGGGCCGCCAGCAGGACGAGGCCGATGCCGCCCACGGTGAGCGCGTAGCCGGTGGGGACGATGAACGACGGGAACCAGCCGGCCAGGTCTCCCGGCAGGGCCTGGCTCACCACTGCCAGCAGGGTGTTCTGCCCGGTGCGGGTCCGGAAGCGCCAGCGGGGCACGACGACCAGCACGACCGCGATGGCCAGGCTGTAGGCGCCCAGGATCACGCGCGCGGCGTCGAAGCCGCGGCCCCGGCAGCGGGCGAAGGCCACCGCCATCGGTCCCGCCAGCAGGGGCAGCAGCACCACCAGGTAGCGGGGCGAGGGGCTGAACTCGCCGTGCCAGCGCTCCTCCGCGTGGGCGATGAGGACGTAGAGGTAGACGGCGCTGGCGGCCAGGATCACGAGACCGTCGGGGCGCCGGTCCCGGAGCAGCACCGCGAGGCCGATCAGCGCGAAGAGGTAGACGGGGCTGTAGACGAGCAGGCCGGCCTTCTGATCGAAGAGCAGGCCGAGGAGGCCGACCACGTGGTACCGGTTCGGCGCGACGAGGTGCAGCCACGCGCCCCGGCTCCCGAAGCGCGTGAGGAGCAGCGACCCGCCGAGCCAGAAGCGGTCGGCCACGACCAGGGTGACGACGAACGCGAGCAGCGCGAGCGCCCACCAGCCGATCCGGCGCGCCTCCCGGCGCTCGCGCAGCAAGAGCTGGGCCCACAGGACGGCGGCGACCGGAGCGTAGCGGATCTTGACCACGACCAGCCCGAAGGTCGCCAGGAGCGCGCGCAGGCGCGACCGGGGCGGCGCGGTCGGATCGCCGCGCAGCCGCCGGTGCGCGTAGAGCGCGGCCAGGGCGGCGGCGCTCTCCGGGAAGAGCTGATGAGCGTAGATCAGGAGCGGCACCGTGAACGCGGTGAGCGCCCAGGCCTGGAGGGCGGCCCCCGGCGAGCCGGCCAGCTCCCGGCAGAACCAGTAGATGTTGAGCGAGAGGAGCGCGGCCAGTCCCGCCATCAGCCACGTCGCGCCGAGCCGGCCCCCGACGGCGTAGCCCGGCAGCAACAGGAGCGGGAAGCCGACCCCGTGGGCGCTGACCGGGTCGCCGGTACCTTGCGGGGACAGGTGCCCGGGGTGGAAAGCCTGGTAGTCGGCGCGCTCGAAATTGTTCCGCAGGTCCACGTCGTGGTCCACCAGGAGGCTGTGCGCGATCAGCAGGTAATGGGGCTCGTCCCCCGCCAGGGGGAGCGTCATCGCGACCCACGGGACCAGGAGCCCGTAGACGAGGAGCGAGCCGGCGAACACCCGGGCCGCCGCGCGGCGGCCCGGACGGACGGCGGTGTCGCGCCGGAGCGGCCACAAGAGGAGCGCGCCCCGGAGGGCGACCCAGGCGACGAAGAAGCCGCCGAGCCAGATCCAGAGGGGGACCGGCCGCGGCCAGCCGGCCTGCATGAGGAGAAAAGCGAAGAGCGCGAGGGACAGGCCGGCTTCCCGGCGGACGGCCGCGCCCACCGCGGCCCGGTCCCCCACCGCGAAGAGGATGGAGGTGAGGGCGAAGAGGGCCGAGGCGAGCGGCAGCCAGAGCCGGAAGAAGCGTCCAAAGGTCGCGTAGTCGGGAAGCCCGGCCGTCTGCCAGAGCGTCTTGATCGTCCAGCCCCAGGTCGCGTACCAGAGGAGGAAGCCGAGGCCGGCCGCGACGGCGAGGGCGAGGCCCCGGTCGGTCGGCCCGGCTGCCGGCGCGACCGGCGTGGCGTCGTCCGCCGGCCCGGGGGAACCGGCCGGAGCGACCGGCATCGGCCCGGGCCGGCTCACTGGACGTCTCGGCCCGCGATGATCTCCCGAATGATGTAAACGGGCTTCCGCTGAGACTCGTGGTAGGTGCGGACCAGCATCTCGCCGAGCAGGCCCATGCTCACGAACTGGAAGCCGACCAGGACCAGGAGGACGGCCAGGAGCAGGATCGGGCGGTTGGCGAGGCCGACTCCCTGGAAGATCCGCTGGTAGGAGAGCACGGCGGCCAGCGTCGCGCCGGCGCCGCCGACCAGGAGGCCGAGCAGACCGAAGATCTGGATCGGCCGGGTCCAGTAGCTCATCAGGAACTTCACGGTCAGGAGATCGAGGAGCACGCGGATCGTCCGGCCCAGGCCATACTTGGAGACGCCGCTCCGCCGCGGCCAGTGGGTGACCGGCACCTCGGCGACGGTGGCTCCGACCCACCGGGCCAGGGCGGGCAGAAAACGGTGCATCTCGCCGTAGAGGGCGACGTCGCGGAGGATCTCGCGACGGTAGAGCTTGAGCCCGCACCCGTAGTCGTGCAGGTGGACACCGGTGATCCACGAGATGACCGCGTTGGCCAGCCGCGAGGGCAGGCGCCGGGACCAGAACGGGTCGTGGCGCTGGCGCCGCCAGCCGCTCACGACGTCGTAGCCTTCCTTGAGCTTCTCGAGGAGGCGGGGGATGTCGGCGGGGTCGTTCTGGCGGTCGCCGTCGAGGGTCACCACCAGCTCGCCCCGGGCCAGGTCGAAGCCGGCCGCCAGCGCGGCCGACTGGCCGAAGTTGCTCCGCAGCCGGACGACCCGGAGGGTGGGAAGGCGGACGGCGGCCTCCCGGAGTCGGCCGGCGGTGCCGTCGGTGGAGCCGTCGTCCACCACGATCAGCTCGTAGGGGCGGCCGAGCCCCTCCAGCGCGTCGCGGAGCGTATCCAGCAGCGGCTCGACGTTGTCCTGCTCGTTGTAGACGGGGACGACGACGGTGATCATGTCGGCCACGGCGGCGCCGTTGGTCGTGCCTTGGTCCCGGCCGCCCGCAGCTCGCCCAGCGTCAAGTTCATGGTGCCGAGGTAGACGAGGCCGAGCGCGGTGATGGGGACGTAGTTGAGGGCGTGGTAGAGGAGCGACAGCGACAGCGCGGTCGCCTCCGGCACCGCGAACAGCGCGAGGCCGGCCACCGTGCCGACCTGGAACGTCCCCACGTAGCCGGGGGCCGACGGCAGCACGAGAGCGACGGCCACGATGGCCAGGACGAGGAAGGGCGCGTAGGGCGGCAGGGCGAGGTCGAAGGCGGCGAACATGGCCCACAGGCCGGCCACGTTGATCCCCCAGATCAGGAGCGACAGCGCGGCCACCGTGCCCAGCGCGCGGCGGTTTCCCATGACGTCGAGGCCGAGCGCGAACGAGTCGAGGGGCCCGCCGACCCGGAGGCGCACCGCCGCCGGCAGCCGGGCGACCAGCCAGCCCAGCGCCCCGCCCTGCCGGAGCCACACCAACCCGCCGAGCACGCCGAGGTAGAGGACGAAGGACGCGACCGCCGACCACACCAGCCAGCGCTCGGGTCGGAGGAAGAGGACGCCGGCGACCAGGAAGGCCAGCAGGGTGAAGCCGTCGAAGAGCCGCTCCAGCACGATGGTGGCGAAGGAGAGCGAGGCCGGCAGCGACTCCGACTTGCCGAGCGCGTAGGCGCGCACGAACTCCCCCATGCGGGCCGGCAGGATGTTGTTGGCCATGAAGCCGATCATCGTGACGCCGAACAGCCGGTGGACGCCGATGGTCTTGACGGGGCGGAGGAGGACCTGCCACCGCAGCGCGGTGAGCCAGAACCGGAGGGGAATGCTGACCAGCACCGGGACGAGCCAGCCCGTCCGGACCTCGGCCAGCGAGCGCCCGAGCTGGCCCAGGTCAACGCCACGGAAGGCCGCCCCCAGCAGGACCAGGCTCACCGCGACGCCCAGCCAGAGCCTGACCTGCTTCACCGCGCGGGCGCCGTCCCGCCTTCCCCGGCCGGCCCCACCTTCCGGCCGACGGCGATCACCGAGAGCCCGAACGGCAAGGCGAGCCGCGACTCGGCGCGGAGCAGCGGCACCAGGAGGTTCTGCAGCCGGAGCTGGAGACCCGGTACCCGCGTGCGCCGGAGGAGGACGCTGTTGAGGTACCAGCCGAGCACGCCCAGGCGGTTGAAGAACCAGGTCCGCTCGACGTGGAAGCCGGCCTCGCCGAGCCGCTCGACCAGCTCGGCCCGCTCGTAGCGCCGGTAGTGGCCGATGGCGCGGTCGATGCCACCGAAGAGCCAGTGGTGGGCGGGCACCAGCAGCACCAGCCGGCCGCCGGGGACCAGGGCCGCCGCCAGGCGGGCCAGGGCCGTCCGGTCGTCCTCGACGTGCTCCAGCACGTTGAGGCAGACGATGGTGTCGAGCCGGTGCTCGGCGAGGGTGGCCGGATCGAAGTCGGCGAGGTCGAGCGGCTGCGCACGGAGGCGGGTGTGCCGCTCGAACGTGTTGGCGAGCATGCGGAGGTAGCGGGGGTTGATGTCGGTCGCCACCACCAGGTCCCGCCCCAGCAGGTGGCGGGTCAGGTTGCCGAGGCCGGAGCCGATCTCCAGTACCCGCTGGCCGATGTGGGGCGCCAGCTGGGCGAACATCCAGCGGTTGTAGCGCTCGGCCCGGGAGAGCCGCAGGAGCGTCTGGTAGCCGGGGTCGGCGTTGTCCTGGTCGTCGGTGACGGCGTACTTCAGGATCGTCCACAGCGCGATCACGCCGTCGGTCCAGCGGATCTTCTTCCCTTCCCAGTACGAGCGCCCGGCGTAGGAGATGGGGACCTCGTAGATGCGGGCCCGGACCTTGGCCAGCTTGGCCGTCAGCTCGGGCTCGACCCCGAAGCGGTTGGAGCGGATCGGGATCGTCTTGATCAGCTCGGCCCGAAACGCCTTGTAGCCGGTCTCCATGTCGGAGAGGTTGAGGTTCGTCACCACGTTGGACGCGAGGGTGAGGAACTTGTTGGCCACGTGGTGCCAGAAGAAGAGGACGCGGCGGGGGAAGCCGAGGAAGCGGGAGCCGTAGACGGCGTCGGCTCTCCCCTCCACGATCGGCGCGATCAGCTTCGGGTACTCACGGGGGTCGTACTCGAGGTCGGCGTCCTGGACCAGGATGATGTCGCCGCTGGCTTCGGCGAAGCCCCGGCGCAGCGCCGCGCCCTTCCCCTGGTTCTCCTCCTGGTAGAAGATGCGGATCGCGTTCTTCTCGTCGAAGGTGCCGGCCCGCCGGGCCTCGGCGAGGTCGGCCTCCAGCCGCCGGAGGTACTCCCGCGTCCCGTCGGTCGAGCCGTCATCGACGACCAGGATTTCCTTGGGGATGGCGACCGCCTGGATGCGGTCGAGGATCTCGGGCAGCGTCAGGCGCTCGTTGTAGACGGGAACGACGACGGAGAGCCGCACCGGAGCCTGCCAGTCCACCGGGGCATTATACCAGCGGGAGCCGGCTCGACCGCGGTGCTGAAACGCGGCGGCGCCCGCGCACTCGGCCGCGCCGAGGCTACCGCCGGAAGAAGGCGTCGTAGATCAGCTGGTCCACCGGGGCCAGGTCGTCGGTGAGCGACGGGATGCGGGGGTCCGGCTGGTAGTCGCGGATCGCGCGCACCGCCTCCGCCAGCGCCTCGGCGACCTCGGGATGGACGGCGCGAGCCAGACGGGCCCGCACCGGCTCCAGCGATTCGGGCTGGCGAGTGGCGACGAAGTAGTGGCCGATATCCGCCACCGGATACACGAATACCGACGGAAAGACGGTGGCCAGCGTGTTCCCGATCGCGGAGAAGAGCCGGTGATAGCGCTCCCGCCGCGCCCCGTCTACCTGCCGCGGCCGGGCGACGAAGAGGGCCAAGACGCCGCCGTCGTGAAGCCGCTCTCGGGTCAGCTCGAAGAACTCGCGGGTCAGCGTGTAGTAGGGGATGAACACGCCGCCCTGGAAGAGGTCGCACACCACCACGTCGTAGCGGGCCGCCGGCCGCCGGAACAGGAAGGCCCGACCGTCCTCCACGTAGGTCCGGAGGCGGGGGTCGTCCCGCAGCCCGAGGAACCGCTTCCCCAGCCGGATCATCTCGGCGTCGATGTCCACGCCATCGATCCGGATCGCCGGGTGCGCCCGGAGGTAGACGCGGGCCAGGGTCCCGCCTCCCATGCCGAGGTGGAGCATGGTGCGTGGCTCGGTGAGGTAGGAGGGGAGGAGGCCGTAGCTGATGATCGGCTCGAACGCCGCGTCCTCGTCGTAGATCGTGTGACTGAAGCGAAGCTGGGGAATGAGGTGGACGGCCTTGCCAACCTCGATCACCTCCAGGTGGCTGTACTCGGACTCGGTCGTGTGGAGTGGAATGGCACTGCGCAGCGCCGCCACCGACACCTCCGGGATCCACGGCTGGGCGAAGACTGCCGCCATGCCGAGCCAGTGGACCGCGACCACCGCTCGCCGTCCGTCGCCGCCGGTCACGGCATAGATCGCGATCAGCACCAGCAGCAGACTGGCCGCCATCCACGACTCCTGGGGGCCTAGGGTCGTGATGAGGAAGAAGACGGTCGCGAAGGTGCCGGCCAGGCTGCCCAGCGTGGACAGCGCGTACACGCGGCCGGCGGTGAGTCCGACCGCCCCGTCGCCGGCGACGAGCCGGATCGCGAACGGCGGGACCAGGCTGAGCCCGGCCATCGGCAGGAAGAGGAGGAGGAGGGTGGCGAGCAAGGAGCCCACCACCAGCGGCAGGTCCATGGTCAGCTGCACCACGAACGGGTACGCGGCGAGCGCCGCCACCATGGCGACGCCCGTCGCCAGCAAGGTCTCGAAGATGAATGTCGGGCGGCGCACCCGATCGGCCAGCCAACCGCCGGCATAGTAGCCGGCAGCCAGGCCCGCCATGGTCACGCCGAAGAGCGCGCCCCACAGGTACACCGAGTAGCCGAAGAACGGGGAGAGAAGCCGCATCCCCACGATTTCCAGGACCATCGTGCAGACGCCGGTCAGGAACGTCGTCAGCATGAGGAGGAGCCGGCCCGGCGGGCGGGGCAGTTGGGGCACCAGCGGCGGGACGAACCCGAAGGCCAGCAGCAGCCAGATGCCCCGGTGCGTCGTCAGCACGACGTGCCAGTCGTTGAGAAGCGGGCGAGAGGCCAGGTGGAGAAAGCCGACGAAGCCGAGGCCAGCGGCCAGCACCCCGAGCGAGGTCGCCTTGGAGGCCAGAGGCCGGCGATCGGCCAGGAAGAGGGCGAGTAACCCGACCACCAGCGCGACGAGCGCAGGCGCCGGCGGCGGGCTCGCGTCCCGGTAGGAGGCCAGCGCGAACGTCGGCGCCGCGGCGTGCCCCGCCAGCGCCGAAAACGTGACCCACGACCCCTCCACGTTGGTGACCGTGACAGTCTGCCGGCCGCCCGGCTCGAGAGCGGCGGCCGGCAACGTGACGCGGTACTCGCGAGGTGGCCGCCCCTCGTGGGGCGGCGGCTGTCCCGACCCCCGGCGGATGGCAAGCCGTCCCACCTCGTGTCCGTTGGCCGCGATGACCAGGTGTGGCGGGAGCCGGTCGTGGGCGTCCGGCACCGCGAACCGAAGCAGCACGTCGCGTCGAGGGACCTCGAACTCGATGCGGAAGCGGTGGGGGATGCCCCCGGCCCAGGCGTCGGCCGGCCCCGGCAGGATGTAGGGGACGGCGCCGGTGCCGTCCCGGACCTCGATCGCGGCCTCGGTCTGTCCGGTGCTGTACCGCTCGATCCATCGGGCGTAGTCCCGGCCGAGAAGCTGGAAGCGCACCGGCGGCGAGAAGCCGGCCGCTACCGCGGCGATCAGCAGCGCGAAGAGACCAGCCCGGACCCACCGCCCCTCGTGCGTCGGCGCCTGGCTCACCGGTCCGCCTTCGGGGGCGGCACCGCGTCGGCAGGACGATGCGTCGGGTGGCCAGGACACCCGGACCGCCCACGACAACCAGGCCCGCGCCGGCGACCCCGAGCATGCCTCCGCGTCCCGGGCCTTCGGCACAGTTGAGGTGGTCAGGAACGTCCCGGCGATGCTGCCGCAGGTGGGACGAGCAAGAATGCGATGGGCCTCCGTTCGGAATCCCCTCGAGGCCGAGCCTCCTCGGGCACCGGCAGTCTAGGAGGGAGGGCGCCCATCGTCGGTCCGCGAAGTCTACGGAGGCTCCGGGAAAAACCCGGATCGGGACGGCGGCCTACACCGGCGGGATGCCAGGAAACCGCGAGGAGATTGTCGGAACGGCCGCGCGGCCGGGAAGCTGCGCTGTGTGCGGGTGGCGGCCGAGCGGCGGCCTTTGCCGGCGCCGCCCTTCTGGGGGGGGGCTGGGAGGGGGCCGGCCCCCTCCGACGAACCAGACGTTAGGGGGCGGGTTCTTCGGGTGAAGCCTGGCCGGACCCGAACAGCCCACTGTCGAGGGCGTAGCGGAGGAGGTCGGCCCGGCTGCGGAGTCCGAGCTTCTCGACAAGCCGCGACCGGTACGTCTCGACCGTCCTGACGCTCAGGCCGAGCCGCTCGGCGACTTGCTGATTCGTGTGCCCCTGCGCCACCAGGTCGAGCACCTCGCGTTCGCGCGGGCTCAACTGGCTCACCGACCCGCTCCCGAGGCCGCCGGCACCCTTTCTGCCCATGGGGGGCTGCACCACCATGAGGGCGAGGTCAGGGTCCAGGACGGTGTGCCCTCGATGCACCGCGCGGATTGCCGAGAGCAGCGCGGAGTCCGCAGCGCTCTTGACGACGTACCCCGAGGCCCCGGCTGCGAGCGCCGAGCGGAGGTACGCGGGAACATCGTGCATGGTGAGCACCAGCACCCGGGTCTTCGGACACTCCTGTCGGATCCACTCGATCGCTTTGATCCCGCCGGTGTTCGGCATCGTGATGTCCACGAGCGCGACGTCGGGGCGCGTCTCCAGGGCCTTCCGGAGTGCCTCCGTGCCGTCCCCCGCCTCGGCGACGACAGCCATGTCCGGCTGGGCGCCGATCAGCATCCGGAGGCCGGCCCTCAGGACCGCATGATCATCCGCGATCAGAACCCGAATGCCCGGCATCGTGCGTCTCCGATAGAGGAATCCACGCGTAGACGGTCGTCCCCTCTCCCGGCGCCGACTCGATCGTCACCGATCCGTTCAAGAGGATCGCCCGCTCCCGCATCCCGTGCAGGCCGAGACGCGTCCCCGGGCCTCCCGGTTTGAGCGCGGCCTCCGCGTCGAAGCCGCAACCGTCGTCCACCACGATTACCTGGACGGACGCCGCGTGGCGCTGGATGACGACGTTGACCTTCTGGGCGCCCGCATGCTTCGCCGAATTGGTCAGAGCTTCCTGGACGATGCGATACAACGCCGTCTCCACCGGCGCGGGCAGACGGTCCGAGTTCAGGCCCCTTGCCTCCACGTCGACCGCGAGCCCCCATGACCGCGCGTACTCGGCCGCGTACTGCTCCAGGGCCGCCACCAGACCCAGCTCGTCCAGCGCCACCGGGCGCAGCCCCCAGGCCAGTCGCCGGACCTCATCGAGCGCCCGCGCCGTGATCTGGCGGAGTTCGCCCACTCGCGTCCGCGCTTCCTCGAGGCTACGGGAATCCTCGAGGGCCCGGAGTCCGACCAACAGGGAAGTGAGCGACTGGCCGGTCTCGTCGTGGAGCTCCCGGGCGATTCGGCGCTGCTCCTCCTCCTGAGCCGAGATGAGCTGCTCGAGGAGGCGCGTTCGGGTCTCGGCCATCTGTCGCCGTGCGGTCAGGTCGTGCGTGAGGGTGGCAAACCCGATGAGCGCCTCGCCACCATCGCGCAGGGCCGTGACGACCACGTTGGCCCAGAACCGCGAGCCGTCCTTACGCACGCGCCAACATTCCCGTTCGTAACGACCCTCACCCGCCGCCCCGGCCAGGGCCTCCCGGGGAGCCCCGTCCCGGACATCCTCGGGCGAGTAGAACATCGAGAAATGCCGCCCGATGACCTCGTCGGCCGTGTACCCCTTCAGCCGCTGGGCGCCCGCATTCCAACTCGCCACGCGGCCGTCGTGATCCAGCATGTTCAGCGCGTACTCGCCGACCCCGTCAACCAGCAACCGGAAGCGCTCGGCCTCGTACAGGCGAGCATGGTCGATCGCGATCGCGATGCGGTCGGCAACCAGCCGCAGCAGTCGGGTTTCGTCCTCCGAAAAGCTGTGCGGGCGGAGAGTGCCGACGTGCACGACCCCGATCAATCGGCCCTCGACCACCAGGGGGACGCCGAGGAGGGCATGCAGCCCCTTCTGGCGTAGAACCGGGCTGGCGATCTCGACGCTGGACAGATTCTGGAGAATCACCGGCTCTCGCTCTGTCGCAATGCGTCCCGCGATCCCCCGGCCGACCGGGATCCGGATGCCCCGCGCCACTTCCTCTTCCAGCCCCCACGCCGCCCGCACCGCGAGCTGCGACTCGTCCTCCGTGAGCAGCAGGATCACCACGGTGTCGGCGGCCAGCGCATCCCGGATCCGGCCGCTAAGCTCGCGGAGCAGCTCGTCGAGACGGAGGTGAGCGAGGGCGGTGTCGGTGACGCTCTGAAGCTGGCGAAGCCGGCGGGTCGTCGCCTCGGCTTCGGCATGGGCCACTTGCTCACTGGTAAGAAGCGCCTTTGCTCGCTGCTGGGCCGCGTGCAGAGCGGCGCTGAGCGAGCTGATCACCAGCGCCTCGAGCACGAAGACACCCAACCGCACAGCCGCGCCCAGGCTGTCATTGGTGGCCACTTGGGTCGGCGACAGGAAGAGCGTGCTGGCCAACATGCCGACGGCGGTCGCCAGGAGTCCGGGCCCGAGGCCGCCGTACCAGGCGCTGAACATCACGGCCGCCAGGAGGAAGGGGAAGTCAGCCAGCTCGACGAGCGGCCCAAGCAGCCATGAGAGCAGCAACGTGAAGGCGCTCACCAATGTCGCGATGCCATAGCACGCCAGTCGGGGCCGCGTCCGAACGGTCCCCTTCGGCGTTCTCGCGCTCGGGATCCCGCGCGGACTCACCTGCTCACCTGCGTGACCGCGCGCGGCGAATCCACACGGTCGTGGCGACCGTAACGTCTGGCGGCACCGCCGTCCTCCCGCGGCCAGCGCGGGTCGAGGGCCGGAAACGGGGCGCGGTCACGAGGCGCTGGCTCTCCACGCCTTCCGGGGGACGGCGCTGGCGAGGATGCCGAGACCGCCGACGAGCGCCAGGCTGATGACGCCGACCAGGAGGGTCGCCCGGGTGCCGATGAGCGGCACCAGGTAGAAGGCGGTGAGGAACGTGCCGGCGATGCTACCGAGGGTGGAGACGGCATAGACGCTCCCGGCCACCCTGCCCACCCCCTGCTCGCGAGCGAGCAGTCGGATCACGAACGGCGACACGGTGCTGAGGGCGCCCATGGGGACTCCGAAGAGGAGCAGGCTGGCGAAGAGGGCTCCGGGAACCAGGTCGAAGCGCGCCGAGTAGCCCAGGATCGCCGGGTAGGCGAAGAGGAGCAGCAGGGCGTAGCCGGCGGCGGCGAGGATGAGCAGATAGAGCGTCCGGAGGCGGGGGTGGCGGTCGGCCAGCGACCCGCCCGCGTAGTAGCCGGCCGCCAGCGCGACCATGACGACGCCGAGGAGGGCTCCCCACACCGCGATGGAATAGCCGAAGTAGGGCGGCAGCAAGCGGAAGCCCAGCATTTCGAGGAGCATGATCGCCGCGCCGCACAGGAAGGCCGTCAGGTAGAGGCCCATCGAGGCCATTCCGAACGACGGTGAGCCATCGGCACCGATTCGTCAAGCGATTTCGGCGGGTCCGCTGGGGTCGTGCTCTCCGGAGCCGGTAAGGGCCGTGAGGTCCGAGACGCATCTCCGCGCGCCGGCGCGCCCATCGATCCCGGGTCATCGCCTCCGGAGACGGTAGAGAGCGGTCGCGGCGACGACGGGACCGAGCCAGACCAGTTCGGTCGCCAGGGCGCGCCAGTTCCCGGGCGCGAGGGCGACGGCGAAGCTTCCCCGTTCCATGTTCGGGAACAGATCGAACGAGCTGTGGACGTGAGCCGTCGAGAACGGCCACAGCAACGGGATGCCGTAGGGCGGCCGGGCGTCCCGGGTCACCAGGTCGAGGGCCAGATGCGAGAGGGCGAGGGCGGTGAAGAGCGCCCACCGGCGCGTCCAGCCGCCGAGGCTCCGGATGGGCAGCCCGGCCAGCGCGACGCCGAGGGCGAGGGCGACGGCGAGGCTGTGGGAAGGGCCCTGGTGAAACCGGTTCCCGTCGCCGATCGCGAAGCCGGCCACGAAGTCCAGGTCGGCGGCGCCGGCCGCGGCCACGCACAGCAGGGCAGGGCCCCAGCGGGGGGCTGGCCACGTCGGGGGACTGACCGCGAGGTAGAGGGCGAGGCCGGCCAGCGCGTGGGCTATCGGGCTCGGCATCCCGCGCCGACTGGCCGGGCGCCGCGGTCAGCGAGCTTGCGCGCCACCAGGCGATTCCCTACACTCGAAACGTTTGCCGGTCATGCTCCGGACCCCTCGGCTGGTCGTCTGGTTCGTCGCCCTCGCCGCCGCGTCGCTCGGGATCGCGACGCTCTTCGTCGTCGGCCCCGGGCGGCTGGGTCCGGCGGCGGCCGCGGCCGGCCCCGGCGGAGCCCCTGTCGTCGTGCTGGCGGCCGGCGACAGCATCACGGCCGCGAGCTATCCCACGCACCTGCGGGCGCTCTTCGACGCGGCCGGGGTCAAGGTACGGGTCGTGAACGCCGGCGTCAAGGGTCATACCTCGGGCGAGTACCTCGCCTATCTCAAGCAGAGCGACATTCTCCGACGGACGGCGCCCGACGTGGTCTGCCTCCAGCTCGGCACCAACGACGTGCGGATCGACGGGGATCACACGGAAACCACCCGCTTCGTCCGGCAAATGGAAACGATCCTCGATCTGATGGCCACCCAGCGGAGCGCGCGCGGCCGTCCGCCGCTCGTGTTCCTGTCGACGATCCCCCCGGTGGTGGTGACGGTGCCGCGTCACTTCGCCGCGTCCTCGATGCGCCGGGTCACCGAGGAGATCAACCCGGCGATCCGCCGGCTGGCCGGAGACCGGGGCCTGGCGCTGGTGGACACCTACGATCTCTTCGTCCGCCACCCCGAATGGCTGCCCGAGATCCACCCCACCGAGGACGGCTACCACGCCATGGCTCGCCAGTGGTTCGAGGCGTTGCGGCCTCACGTCGTCCGCCTCGCTTCGTGAGCACTCCCACCGCCGAAGCCCCGGCCCCGACGGCCACCGAGCCCCCGCGCGGCCGCCGGCGCGCGCTCGTCACGCTCGCCGTGTCGCTCGCCCTCTCGGTCGGGCTCGTCGCCTACCTGCTCTCGCGGATCGAGCTGGCCGACCTGGCCCAGACCTTCGCCCGCATCTACGTCCCCAGCCTGGCTGCCTACGCGGCGCTGTCTCTGCTCGCCGCGGGCGTCCGCGCCTGGCGCTATCGCCTGCTCCTCGGCGCCGAGCAGATCGGGGCCGGCGGCATCTTCCTGGTCACGCTCGTCCGCAACCTCTTCATCGACCTCCTGCCGGCCAAGCTCGGCGCGCTGTCCTACGTCTATCTGGTCGTGCGTCGCTTCGGCGTCCCGCTCGAGCTGGGCGCCTCCACCTTCATCCTGGCCGCGGTCTTCGACGCCATCTCGCTGAGCCCGATCCTTCTCCCGGCCCTGTTCGTGGTCGGGCTGGGGACGACGGTCGTCTCGACCGTCCAGTTCGCGCTCCTCGCCACCGCCCTGCTGCTCGGGCTCGGGCTGCTCCTGCTCGCGCTCCCGGCCCTGCTCCGGCTCGGCCTGCGCATCGGTGAGCGGATCCTCGCCGCCGCCGGCATCGGTGCCAAGTGGGGAGTGGCCCACCTCCTCGACCGGCTGCGCGGCACCGTCGAGGCCACCGAGACGATCCGGGCCCGCGGCGTCTACGGGCGGGTGCTCGCCGTCTCGGTGCTCCTTCGCCTCCTGAAGTACGGCTCGCTCTACTTCCTCCTCCACGCGCTCTTGCTCAGCCAGGGCTTCCCCCTGGCCGCGTTGAGCTTCTGGAAGGTGGTCCTCGGCATCGCGGGGGCTGAGCTCTCCTCCAACCTCCCCATCCAGGGGGTGGCGGGCCTCGGCACCTGGGAGACGGCCTTCGCCCTCGCCTTCCGCCTGATGGGCTACCCCGAGCGAATCGCGATCGTCGCCGGCTTCGGCCTCCACCTCATCACGCAGGTCTACGAATACAGCCTGGGCGTGCTGGCCATCCTGGCGCTGGCCGTCGCCCCGGTCGGCTGGCGACGGCGCCACCGCTGAGGGTCAGCTCCCGGGCAGGATCCGGGCGCAGACGCCGGTGATGGCGGCCGGGCCGGCCGTCGGCAGCCACAGCTCGAGCCGGGCCTGAGCGGCGGGGGTCGGCGGCAGGAGCCACTCGTCGGACCCGCCCGAGAGCTTGAAGAGGGCGCGGCCCGCCCACTGCCAGGCGGGAAGCCGCCGGACCTCAGCAACCGGGTCCCACCGCCGGCCGTCGGTGGAGGTCGCCACCGCCGGCACCGGCAGGGCGGGTGCCAGCCAGGCGAGGTGGTCGAGTCGGAGCCCGACGAGCCGCCCGGCGTGCGGCAGCGCGGCCTCCAGGGTGTGACGCGCGCCACGTCCATCGGCGTCCGGGGCGACGCCGGTCACCGCCCAGCGCGTGGCCCGGCACTTGACCGGGGAGAGGACCGGCGTCAGATGGTTGATCGTGGCGCTGCGTCTGGCCGCCTCGCGTGCCGCACTCGGTTCGGGCTGCCCACCTCCCGACGGTGGCCAGGCCCGGATCCGGCCGTGCCCGCGGCATCACAATGGGTCTCGCCACCGCGGCTGTCAAGCGCCTGCTCGGAATTGTCTTAGACAAAGATTTGACTCGAGGATTTTTCTATGAACAATAAGCCCGTGCGTGCCAAGCCGCGGGGCCGGCCCTACAAGTTTGGCCGCCCGGCCCAGCTCCTGGCGATGACCTTGCCGGACGATGTGGTGCGCTGGTTGACGGCCATCCACGTGGACCCGGCGTGGGCCGTCGTCTCGCTGTTCGAGCAAGCGACTCGTCGTCCGTCGCGGCGGAATGCGGCGATGAGGCCCCAGCCCCAACTGGCCCATCTCGGCGGGCGGCGTGCCCTGATCGTGGTCGATCCGGGCTCCTGTCGGAATCTGTCCGGCGTCTCCGTCATTCCCATGGCGGCCGACCGGGCATTTCTGGCCCTGGATGGGCAGCGGGGCCTGGCCGACCTGGAGTTGACGATTCTCGATCGGCTGGACGATCCGAGGACCGACCCCGCGGAGCGACGCGAATTGAATGGCTTGCGGCGCCAGCTCCGGGAGTGGCGGCGCTCCCCTCGCCTGCGGTTCTCGACCCGCTCCATCATTCTGGTGGAGGGAGTGGGCCGTGAAATCGGCACCACCCGCGGCCGCGTGAAGAGGCCACGGCGGCTACGCGGCCGGCCACGCCACCACCGCCGGCGTCCCGCGCGAGGTCCGAAGAGACGATGATGGCGACGCTCGAACCGCGCCGGATACGCAGTGGCCGGCCTTTGACGCCGGCCATCGCCCCGGGTACGATCGGGCCGTCATGACGCTCCGTCGCGGGTGAGCCGTTCGCGATCCAACTTCGTCGATGGGCCGTCCCAAGATCGTCGCTGTGATGCCGGCCTACAACGCGGCGGCCACCCTCGAGAAGACGTACCGCGACATCCCGCCCGGCAGCGTGGACGAGGTCATCGTGGTGGACGACGCCAGCCGCGATGACACGGTCGCCCGCGCCCGGGCCCTCGGGCTCGCCGTGCTGATGCACCCCGCCAACCGGGGCTACGGGGCCAATCAGAAGACCTGCTACGACGCCGCGCTCGCGCGTGACGCCGACATCGTGGTGATGATCCACCCCGACTACCAGTACGACAGCCGGCTGGTCCCGCTGCTGACCGGGTTCATCGAAGCCGGCGTCTGCGACGTCGTGCTGGGCTCCCGGATCCGGACGCGGCGGGAAGCCCTGGCCTGCGGGATGCCGGCCTACAAGTACCTGGCCAATCGCCTCCTCACCATCGTCGAGAACATCGCGCTCGGCCAGAACCTGGGCGAATGGCATTCGGGCTTCCGGGCCTACACCCGCCGCGTGCTGGAGACGATCCCCTATCACGCGAACTCGGACGACTTCGTCTTCGACTCCCAGTTCCTGATCCAGGCCGTCTACTTCGGCTTCCGGTTGGGGGACGTGCCGGTCCCGGTCCGCTACATGCCGGAGGCCTCGTCCATCGACTTCCGGCGGAGCCTGGGCTATGGCCTCGGCAGTCTGTGGACGCTCGTCCGCTACCTCCTCTCCCGGGCCGGGCTCGGGCGGGACCCGCTCTTCGCGGCCGCCCGCCGCCCTGGCCGCTGAGGCGGCCCCCGGCGGACTGTGGTACCATGCGCCGCGCATCGCGGGAGGGTGGCATGTCGCCGCGGCGGAGAGGGACCGGTCGGGCACGCCCGACGGATCGGGAGGTGAGTGGGACGGGCCGGCCGGCGCGGGCCGGTCTGGTGGCCGCCGTGTTCGTCGCCGGCCTGGCCGCCGGCTGCGGCGGGCACTCGTCGAAGACGACCGGGCCGACGACCGCCAGCGGCGCCAATGCCCGGGTGACGGCCGTCGGGGACAGCATCACGGCCGGGAAGGCCCCCATCGCGCCCTATCCGCCCCGCCTGGAGACCCTTCTCCGCCGGCGCAACCCCGACGCTCACGTGATCAACCGGGGCGTCGGCGGCCAGACGACGGCCGGCGGGCTGGACACCCTGGCGACCGCGCTGCCGGTGGACCAATCCGGATTCGTCGTCATCCTGGAAGGGACCAACGACGTCAACGTCGGCATTCATCCGGCCGAATCGGCGGGCAACCTGCGGCAAATGGTCTCCCTGGCCAGGCGCAACGCCGCGGTGCCGGTGCTGGCCACGATCCCGCCCCAGCTCGGTCCCCGGAGCGACTTCATGCCTGGCGTGGTCGCGCTGAACGACGCCATCCGCCGGGTGGCCGCCGAGGAGAACGTGGTGCTGGCCGACGTGTTCGCGGCCATCCCCGACGAGAGCTACCTGACGAGCGACGGCTTCCATCCCAACGACCAGGGGGAAATGGCGATCGCCGTCGTCTTCGAGTCCGCGCTGGTCCGGGCGGGTTACCCGACTGCGCGGCTCGTCGCCCGGACCCGGTGAGCGGCCCGGGCCGGGGACAGTTGCCGTGTCTGGTCGGGTGGTCGCCGGTGGGTCGCCCGAGACCTGTCCCCGCCGCCGGCCCGAAGGTAGCCCGGTGAGCCCGGCCGGGCGGTAGCCGGCCGGTCCGTCGCGCCCATGCGCGCGCCGTGGTCATCCCCGAGGCGGTGGACGGGCACCGCGGCGGGGCTCGCCGTGGTGGCGGTCCTCGCGGCGGCGGCCGCGCGCCCCGTCGTCTTCGATCTCGTCGCGGAGGACGAAGCGCGGACGGCGCGCCATTTCGCCGCCGGTGCCCGCGAGGTGGAGCTGGATCCCCGGCCGCCGGGGGCGCGCCTGCCCCACGTGCTGCCCGGTCCGGCCGACGTGGCCGCGGGGGCGACCGCCCACTCGGTGCGCTTCCGGCTCGGCCGTCGCCCCCCGCGCGACCTGGTCCTCTTCCTCTATACCGACGAGCGCGCGACCCCGACGCCCTCGCGCCTGACCATCGTCGTCAACGACGTCCCGCTGGCCAGCGTGGGCACGAGCCCCGGTCCCGCTGCCGCGACGGGCCCGGCCCACCACCCCGCCCGCCACAAGGTGCCGGTCCCGGCGGCGAGTCTCGTCCCGGCCGCGGACGTCCGCCTCTCCATCGTCAACGAGGCGGGCCCGACCGTCGTCCTGAGGCGGGCCCGCCTCGTCGAGGCAGCCCCGGCACTCGTCTGGAGCCGGCTCAGCCACCCGGGGCGGCTACCGACCGGGAGCGCCCTCGCCCTGGCGGCGAGCCTGGCCGCGCTCGCGACGGGCGGGCTCGGGCGCGCCCGCGCCGCCGCGCCGGCGCGCGGCATCGTCGGAGCGGCCACGGCGGCGGCGACGCTGGCCGTGCTCGGCCTCACCTACGTGCTGGCGCCCGATACGCGCCTGGTCGCCGGTCCCCCGCGCTGGCTCTGGCTGGCCCTCCCCGGGGTCCTTCTCGGCCTCGACCGCGTCCTGGCGGCCGTCAGCGCGCGCCGGGCGAGGCCGGGAGGCGCCGCGCCGGCGCGGCTCTGGTGGCGGCTCCTCGCCGTCAACGCGGCCGTGGCCCTGGTCGCCCTCGGCGTCTCGCTGGCCGGCGCCGAGCTGGTCCTGCGGGCGTGGTTCCGGGCGATCACCTCGGCCGGCGACACCCGTTCCTACTTCCATCGCGAGGCGGACGTACGCAACTCGGTCGGCTTCCGCGAGCGCGAGTTCTCGGTGCGCAAGCCCGACGGCGTCTACCGGATCGCCGTGATCGGCGACTCCCTGACCTGGGCACCGGGTGTAGCGACCGAGGACCGGTTCTCCCGCCTCGTGGAGCGCGCGCTCGGCGAAGGCGGTCGGCCCGGCGTGCGGTACGAAGTCCTGAACTTCGGCCGCTCGGGGCTGGACACCGAGGAGGAGGTGCAGGTCCTCCGCCAGCTCGTCCTTCCCGCCGATCCCGACTTCGTCCTGCTCCAGTGGTACGTCAACGACTTCGAGAACGGGGATCAGTCGGAGCGCCCGCGGCCGGCGCCCCTCGTCCGCCCGGTCGGGCTCCACCGGAAGCTCCTCGGCGCCTCCGCCCTCTACGCGCTCCTCGACCCGAAGTGGACCGCGCTCCAGGAGGCGCTCGGGCTGGTGGAGCCGTACACCGCCTACATGGCCCGCCGCTTCGGCGATCCCGACAGCCCCGACTCGCGCTTCGCGATCGAGCAGATCAAGGCGTTCGTCGGCGAGTGCCGGGCCCGCCGGGTGCCGATGGGGATCGTGCTCTTCCCGCACGTGGGGCCCGACCTGGCCGAGGGGGCGTATGACTACGACTACCTACACGACCGCGTGCTGGAAGCGTGTCGCGACGACGGCGTCAGCTGCCTCGATCTCCGCGCGGTGTTCGCGGGATACCCCGACTACCGGACGCTCTGGATCACGCCGTTCGACGCGCATCCCAACCGGCTCGCGAACCGGCTGGCCGCCGAGCAGCTGCTGGAGACCTTCGGCCCCATCTGGCGGGCGGGGTCCCCCGGGCGCTGACCCGGCGCCCGCCGCCGCCGTCTCCCTCAGCGGAAAGGGGAAAAGAGCTACGAGCGTGCCGGAGTCAGCGCGCACAACGCGATGCCGAACCGCCAAGCGTGTGGTGGTCCGCTTCGAGCGGCGGCTTTTGCCGCCGCGACGGTTGGGTTCGCGCGCCTCGGACGGCGGGGCCCCAGCCCCGCGACGTCCTGCGGTGCGCCTTTCCTGGGGGAGGTTGGGAGGGGGCCGTAGAGGCCCCCTCCCAAGAACTACCGCGTCCAGCTCGGGAAGGTGTCGAACGCCTCGCCGAACGTGAGCTGGCGGCGGTTCGCGCCGTCGGCGTCGACGACGAACAGCTTGTAGCGCTCCTTGTCGGGACCGGAGGCGAAGACGATCCGGCGGCCGTCGGGCGACCAGGCCGGGTTGTAGTCGTAGAGCGCGCCGTCAGTCGTCACCCGGCGCGGATTGCGCCCATCGGGGTCCACCACCCAGATGTCTCCCTTGCCGTCGCTGCGGGTGGAGACGAACGCGATGGCGCGCCCGTCGGGCGACCACGCCGGCCGGCAGTCGCCGCGCTCGCTGGCGACCACGCGCTCCTGGTTGCCCTCGCTGTCGATCACCGACACGCGCCACCCGAGCCGCATGTTGGAGGTGAACGCGATCCACCGCCCGTCCGGGGACCAGGCCGGGATCGCCGCCTTGCCGACCCGGTAGCTGGTGAAGCGCCGGGGCTGGCTCCCGTCGCTCTCCATGATCCAGAGGTTCAGGGTGCCGTCGCGGTCGGAGTCGAAGACGATCCGGCGGCCGTCGGGCGACCAGGCCGGGTTCTCGTCGTGGCCGGGGCTCGTCGTGAGCCGCCGCCGGTTCGCCCCGTCGGCATCGATCACGTAGATCTCGGTGTTCCCGTCCCGATCGGAGAAGAACGCGATCCGGCGGCCGTCGGGGGACCAGGCCGGCTTCATGTCGTTGCCCGGCCCGTCGGTGAGCCGCTGCACCCCCCGGTGGTCCATGACGTAGATCTTGGCGGGTCCGTCGCGGTTGGACTGGAAGGCGATGCGGCCCGACAGCTCGGCCGGCAGGCGCTCGGCGACCGCCGCCGAGGCGGCTCGAGCCGCGGACGCCGGTCTCTCGGCCCGCCACGCTTCCAGGAGGAGGGCCGCGCTGACGCCGACGCCGGCCAGCGCCATCGCCACCCCGCCCCATACCCATCGTCTCACCGCCCGACCTCCAGGCTCCGCATCCCCTCCACCTTGCCGCGCCTGGGGTGGCAACGCAAGCTGCAGCTCCGTCGCTCCCGGGCCGAGACCCGAGCCCCGCTAGGACGCAGGGAGGAGGCCCGCCGAGGCGTATGCCGCATACGTTGAGGCGGGCCGACGACCGAGGACGCCGCGGGGCGACGGGTATCGGCCCGGGAGGCTACTCGCGGAAGAAGGCGTCATAAATCAGCTGATCCACCGGCGCCCAGTCGTCGGTCAGGATCGGGACCGCGGGATCCGGCTGGAACGCGGCGACCGCGTCCATCGCGATCCGGATGGCCCACTCCGCCTCGGGGACGGCGGCGCCGGCCAGCCGGGCGCGGACCGCCTCCAGGGTCATCGGCTCCGGGAGGGCCAGGAAGTAGTAGCCGATTTCGGCCACCGGGTAGAAGAACACCGCCGGGAAGACCGCGCGCAGCGTGTTGCCGACGGCCGTGAACAGCCGCGCGTACCGTTGGGGTCGGCCCGGCGCGTCGAAGGGTCGCGGCCGGGCTACGAACACGGCCATGACGCCGCCCGCGGTCAAGCGCGCGCGCCCTTGCTCGAAGGCCTCTCGGGTCAGCGCGTAGTAGGGGATGAAGACGCCCCCCTGGAAGAGGTCCCACACCACGACGTCGTAGCGGGCCGGCGGCGCCGCGCGCAGATACGCCCGCGCGTCGGCGACGGCGATGCGGAGTCGGCTGTCTTCGCGGAGTCCCAGGAAGCGCTTCCCGAGCCGCACCATCTCGGGGTCGATGTCCACCCCATCCACCCGGACGTCGGGAAACACGTGGAGGTAGAGCCGGGCCAGAGTGCCGCCGCCCAGCCCGAGATCGAGCACGGCGCGAGGCTGGGTCAGGAACGCCGGGAGGAGGCCGTAGGTCACCTCGTGGCCGAAGATGCGGTCGGGATCGTAGATGGTGTGGGTGAAGCGCAGCTGGGGGACGAGCCGGAGGGTCTTGCCGACCTCGATGACCTCGAGGTGGCTGTACTCCGACTCGGTCGCGTAGATCCGCGTGCCGCCCTTGAGGTCGGCCACCGAGAGCTCGGGCCGGAGCGGGAGCGGCAGGGTCACCAGCAGCCCGAGCCCGAGCGCCAGCCCGAGCGATCGCGTCGCCCCGGCGTGGACGAGGCCGCCGGCCGCGACCAGGAGCAGGACGAGGCCGGCCACCGTCCAGGCCAGCGCCGCTCCCAGCCCGGTCACCAGGACGAAGGCGCTGGCCAGCGTGCCGACGAGGCTTCCCACCGTGCCGAGCGCGTAGACGCGCCCAGCCGTGACGCCGACGTCGCCGCCGGCGGCGGCGAGCCGGATGACGAACGGCGGGACCAGGCTCAGGCCGACCATCGGGAGGAAGCAGAGCCCGAGCGCCGCCAGCAGGGTACCGGCCACCAGCGGCAGGCGCACCGTGAGCCGGATCAGGGCCGGGTACGCGTAGAGGGTCGCCAGGACGACCAGGGCGGCGCTGGCGAGGGCCTGGTAGAGGAGGGCCGGCGCCGGCCGGAGATCCGCCAGCCGGCCGCCGAGCGCGTAGCCGGCGGCCAGCGCCGCCATGACGACCCCGAGGAGCGCGCCCCAGACGTAGACGGAGTACCCGAAAAACGGGGACAGGAGGCGGAAGACGGCCAGCTCCAGGACCATGACGAGGGCGCCGCTGACGAAGACCGTCCCGTGGAGGAGCGGGCTCGAGGCCCGCCGCGGAAGAGCCGGCGCCTGGGCGGCGAGGACGGCCCCTGCGAGGCACAGCCAGACCAGCCGGGGGGCCGAAAGGAGCACCTTCCACTCGATGAGCGAGCGGTCGAGTCCGGTCGGCGGCCAGGGCGCGAGCGCGAGCAGGGCCAAGCATCCGAGGCCGGCGCCGAGCCGGGTGAGCGACGCGAGCCGGCGGTCCGCCCGCGCCGGCGTCGCGGCCCCGAGGGCGAGGAGCCCGATCGCGAGCGCGAACAGCGCCATCCGGGGCGGGGGGCCGGGCAGCCCGTAGTGGCGGGGCGCGAAGGTCGAGGCCGAGCGGAAGAGCTGGAGTCCCGAGAGCCAGACCCAGGCGCCGTGGCCGTTCTCGATCACGAGCGTCTGCGCCCCGCCGGGGTCGAGGACGCCGGCCGGGATGCTCAGCTGGTAGGCGGAGCCGCGGATCGGCTCGGTGTCGCGCGGGTCGAGCCTGGCGCCCCGCCGCACGGGCAGGCGTCCGACCTCCCGGCCGTTCATCGAGACGGTGAGGACGGGCGGCTGCTCGGCGTGGGAATCCGCGACGCGGAGGCGCAGCTCATGGTCCCCGGCCGGCCCGGCGAAGCGGACGAGGACCCGGTGGGTCTTCCCGCCGGCCCACGCATCGGCCGGGCCCGGCAGGACGTAGGGTAAGGAGCCGGTCCCGTCCACGACCTCGACGGTCACCGGCTCCGGCGCGGCGGCGAAGCGCTCGACCCAGCGCTCCTGGTCGTGGCCGATCAGGTCGAGCACCTGCGGGGGCGCGAAGCCTGTGGCCCCGACCGCGACCAGGAGGGCCAGTCCGGCGATCGCCAGCCAGAGCCGGCGGGGCCCGAGCAGCCGGCTCACGGGGGGTAGGTCCTCAGGGGTGTTTGAGGAGCGAGGCCCGCCGGGCGACCCGGTAGCGGAGGAGGTAGAGGATCGCTCGGACGCCGTCGCGCCAGTTGATCTTCTTCCCCTCGGCGCGCGACCGGGGCGAGAAGGAGATGGGGACCTCGACGATCCGGTGACCGAGCCGGAGCACCTTCGCCGTCACCTCCGGCTCGAACTCGAACCGCCGGCAGGTGAGGTGGATGCCTTTGATGACCTCGCTCCGGAAGACCTTGTAGCAGGTCTCCATGTCGGTCAACTCCGCGCCGTAGAGGAGGTTGGTGAGCCCGGTGAGGAACCTGTTGGCCCACAGCGAGAGCCGAGGGATTCCGTGCACCGACTGTCGGAATCGAGAGCCGTAGACGACGCTGGCCCGTCCGGCGAGGATCGGCTCGATCAGCGCCGGGTACTCGCCGGGATCCAGCTCGAGGTCGGCGTCCTGGATGATGACGACTTCGCCGCTCACCCGCTCGAGCCCCCGGCGGATGGCCGCCCCCTTCCCCTGATTGACCGGCGCCTCGTCGAGGACGAACGGGATCACCGGCGTCAGCTCGCGCAGGATCTCGCGGGTGCCGTCGCGAGAGCCGTCGTCCACGACGATCAGCTCCATGCCGAGCCCCACCGGGCCGAGGTCCACCGCGGCGACCTTCTCGAGGAGCGGCCGGATCGTGTGGCGCTCGTTGTAGACGGGGACGATCACCGAGAGCGTCTTGGCGCGGCCCGCCTCAGGCGCCATCGCGGGCCTCCGCCGCCAGGGTGAGCGCGAGCGTCCGGCGGGTGCCGCCATCGGGCGGCGGGACGACGACCTCGACCTCCCGCCCGTCGCGGGGGGCGACCGGCCAGGGCTGTCCGTCCAGCCGGACCGCCACCACCCGGCGGCCGGCCGGCGGCCGGACACGGAGCGTCACCGGCACCTCGCCTGGCTCGCTGCCGCTCGCGCCGGCGATCGATCCGCCCGGCCGCTCGACGACCACGGTCAGCACGTCGCCGGCGAGCGAGCCGTCGAGGCGCGTGGTGAGGTGGGCGGCCAGCTCGCGCAGCGTGAGGAATCGCTGGACGCCCACCGCCCGCCAGCGGGCGAGGAACCGGTCGAACCAGGCGACGCCGCGCTCGACCAGCTCCCGGTCGTGGAGGCCCACCACGAACGGATAGCCCGCGCGCAGCGGCGCGTCGGTCAACCCGTCCTCCGGCCAGTGGGCCCAGAACGTCCGCACCTTGCCGTTCTGGATCACGCGCTCGGGCGTGAGGATGGAGAGGAAGACCGCGTCGAGGAGTCGGAAGCCGGCGTCGCGGGCCTGGAGCTCGGTCTGCTCGTTGAACCCGTGGGCGGGCGGGATGACCGACGTCGGCGCCCGCCCGAACCAGCCCGCGAGCCGGCGCGTCCCTTCCTCCAGGATCCACCGCTGGGTCTCGGCCGTCGTCGGCTGGCCGCGGGGCGGGGCCAGCTCCATCAGCCACTCGAGATTGGTGTAGCGATCGGGAGCCGCGCACCAGCCGGCGCGGTCCGGGCTCACGTGGGCGAACCCGTGGACCTCGGCGTCCAGGACTCCGGCCTGGATCCCCTTGACGACGCCCCGGTACTCGCTCTCGTAGTCGTAGCGGTGGCCGGGCCGGGGCCCGCGGCGGTCCAGGTAGCGCATGTCGCGGGAGTCGTAGACCTGGCCGCAGCGCCGGCCCCGGACGACCTCGCCGCGGCGGTAGAGCGTCCCCCGCGCCTCGTCGCCGTCGTCGAGGTAGCCGGTCACGACACCCAGACTCATGCGGGCTCCATGCCGGGCGAGGACCGCGCCGATCGCGTCCCAGGCCGCCTCGTCCAGTCGGTCGAAGAGGCCCTCCGGCCAGCGGGGGTCCTGCTGGAACGAGCTGCCGTTGAACAAGGGGTCGTCCATCCGGAGGACCGCCGCGCCGGCCAGGCCGGCCGACACCACGCCGTAGCCGGAGTTCGCCGCGATGGCCTCCCGGACCTCGGCCTGGGCCGGGCCGTAGCCGTCCAGGAATCCGCGCCCCCCGGCGGCGAAGTAGTAGTTGACGGCCCGGCCGAAGCGGCTCACGACCTCGACCGCCTGGCCCTGGGTGTCCCGGTTGACGCGGGCACCGGCCAGCGTCTGGAGCCGGCGCGGCGGCGCCGCGTCGGGCCGGAGCGCCTTGATCCCGAACGCTCGCCGGAGCCGGGCGTCGAGCCCGTCGCCGGCCGTGAGCAGCGAGATGCCGTAGCGCTTGGAGGCGACCAGGAGCGCCTCGACGGAGCGGTCGTTCAGGTTGCGCGCGGGCGTGGCCAGGACGATCGTGGAGTACTTGCGCAGGCCGTGCTCGACCAGGTACCGGAGCGGGATCTCGAACCGCTCCATCCACATCGTGTCGAACGGGATGTTGGCGGCCGAGAGGAGCTCCAGATACCCCTGCGCGTCGTGGGGCCCCCCTTGCTTCCAGATCGGGCTCCAGCGCGGCAGCTCCTGGGAGCTGGTCACCAGCAGGACCCGGAGGCGGGTCTCGGCGGGCGCGCCCGGGAGCTGCTCGGCGACCAGCCAGACCCCGAGGACACCGGCCACGGCCAGCGGCAGCCAGAGACCCAGGAGCCGCGCGCGCCGGTCCATCAGGCGCGGCCGCCCTCCATCCCCCGGACGCGGAAGACGTCCACCCGCGCGTTCCCGTAGACGGGCTCGAACCGCTCGGGGAAGCGGTAGAACTTCCGCACCCCGGCTCCGTACGCGGCCTTCTCCTCCTCCCCGACGTAGACGTAGGCGATCCGGTACTTCTGCAGGAGCGCCACCGCCTCCTCGGGGTCTTCCGTCGCGAACAGGCGCGCGACGTCCGCCCGCCGACGCTCGACCGCGCCCGGCGGGACCAGGAAGATGCGCGCGTAGAAGGCGTCGCCCACGACCGTTCGCCGTTCGGCCAGGATCGGGACCAGGCTGAAGAAGTCGGCCCGGCTGTTGCCCGACCAGGCCTGGACGAGGGCGCGCTCGGGGACGTGGGTCCGGATCCAGTCGGCGGCCTGGCGCTCTTCCCGGGTGACATAGAGAGTGAAGGCCGCGTTGCCGATGTCGGCCGTGTTGCGCCGATCGAGCAGCACGGTCGGCACCGCGGGCCCGGCCACCAGGACGACGAGCAGCCCCACCGCCACGGCCGACGCGCGCGCGCGAAGGCGGTCGAGCGCTCCGGCGGTGAAGATGAGCAGGACCGCGAGCACGACCAGCCCGAGCTTGAGGCCGACGTCGGAAAGGAAGCCCTGGATGGCCACCGTCGCGATGAGCCCGACCGCGAGGGCGAGCAGGAGCGTCAGGGCCGGGACGGACGCCGGGACCGAGGGCGCGGGCGGCGGGAGGCTCTCCCGTCGCTTCCACAGGAGGACGAGCCCCAGCATACCGAAGATCGACGGCGGGCCGAAGTTGACCAGGAAGAGGAGCGGCCCGTAGTGTTGCAACGCCCTGCCAGTGTACAACACGAGCCCGCTCTCGGGGTCGCGCGCGAACATCCGGAGACCGGCAAAGCCGAGGACGGCGAGCGCCACCGTGCCCCCGCTGGCCAGGCACGCGGTGAGGGCCCCGGGCCCGGCCCGCCGCGCCGCCAGCCGGGCTCCCAGGTAGAGCCCGAGCCACCCGGCCGCAAACAGGCCGATGAAGGCGCTGTAGCCCACCGACACGCCGATGAGGAGCCCGCTGACCAGGGCGAGTGGCAGGTTTTTCATCACGTCGGCGACGGCCAGGAGGACGACCGTGGCCAGGAGGAAGCTCAACGCCTGCAGGTGCTGAGGGGTGTAGAGGAGGGATCGGAAGAAGCCATCGAGCTGGGGCTCGCCCCACAGCCAGCGGGTGAGGCCGTCGATGTTGTAGCCGCGGACGTGTTCGAGGAACTCGCCCAGCGGCTCCTGGAGCTTCCACCACAGGTAGACACCCTCGTAGCTGTAGCCGGCGATCCCGATCAAGCCGGCCAGGAGCGGGGCGGACACGCCGCCGGTGAAGAGGCGGAGCGTGGAGAAGAGGACGAAGAGGAAGAGCGCGTCGGTCAAACAGGTGTCCGCCACCAGGGTGGTCGTGAGCGGTTGGGCCTGGCCGGTGAGGCGGTGGAAGGCGGCGGGGAGGACGAAGTGCCACCAGTAGTAGTGGAGCGGCTCGCCGGCGAACCAGGGGTTCTGGGGCGGGATCTCGCCCTTGGCCAGCTCGGCGGTGACCGCGACCTGCTTGAGGAAGTCGCCGGCAAAATACTTGCGGTAGGCGTAGCCGTCCGCGGTCCGCCGGCCCAGGTTGGCGAACGGCTCGGCGACGAGCAGCGCGGCGACCAGCAGGAGCGCCAGGAAGGCCAGCCAGGCCCGGCGATCCCAGACCGGCAGCCGGAGCTTGGGCGCCGCCCCCGGCCGCAGCCACCGCCGGCTCGCGGCCCACCAGGCGGCGGCCACGGCGGCGAAGCCCAGCAGCGCGAGGGGGGAGAACCCCACGGCCGCCACCAGCGCGACGACGATCCCCGAGGCCGCCGCGTGTCCCACCAGGAGCCCGTAGGCGACCGCCTCCGGGTGGCGGCGCACGTCGCGCCCGCAGAGCCACTGGCCCACCGGCAGGCCGGGCAGACCGCAGAGCGCGTAGAAGCCGACTAAGGCGAGCGCGCGCACGGTCAGCGCCGCGGGGCCACCGTGAGAGGCCGCGGGTACCACTCGCCCCGGGTGAACTCGACCGCGATCCGATCCACCCAGAGATCGGCCCGCTTGTAGGTGCCTACCCGGAACTCCAGTGAGTGGACGTCCTCGAGGGACGCCGTGAGGGCGAACTCCTGGTAGGCGCGCGGCGCCGCGAAGTCCACGCCGCGCAGGTCGCGCCGGGCCAGGATCGTGCGACCGCCGTCGGCGGTGACATCGATCTGGGCGACCGGCAGCTCGGTCCGGTTGTCGCCGGTCTTGAGCCGGAAGGTCGCCCGCAGGTAGCCGGGGGGATACCGGAGGTAGGGGCCGAACACGGCCTGTCCGCGCTGGGGGTCGCCGGCCTGGAGGCGCCAGGCGACGCCGTTGGTGGCGGCGGGATCGTCGCGCTTGTCCCCGATGCGATGGGCCAGGTACTCGGCCTCGAAGACGTGCCGCCGGCCCGGCAGCGTGACGCCGAGCACCCGGTAGGTTCCGGGAGCCGCGTCGGTCGCGACGGTGACCTCCCGCGTCTCGCCGGGACGGAGGTGGACCGGCGCGGCGGCGATCAGGTCGGCGGCGGCGCCGGCGGCGAGGGGCTGCAGGAGCACCCCGACCCGCGCCTCTCGTTCCGCGCCCCCGTCGTTGTTGCGGACCGTGAGCGCGACCCGGACGGCCTCGCCGGCCGGGTAGGTCTCCCGCGCGACCCGGACCTGCTCGATGGTCGGCTCCACCAAGGAGTAGAGGTAGAAGTGCGACTCCTTGATCGGGTGGACGTCGAGCAGGGTGGCCCGCCGCATCGGCTCGGGGTAGGCGCGGTAGTAGAACTCGACCTCCTGGTTGGCGGCCCCCATGAACAGGTGGGTGAGGGGGTAGCGCTCGAAGGTGTTCCGGTAATTGAAGAAGTTTTCGTACACGTGGAGCGCCCGGTGCCGGTTCTCGAGGACGAGCATCGGCGCGCCGAGCCCGGCGATGTACGCGTGGTCGAGCGTGACGCCGAGCTCGCGCGAGAGGTCCCGGATCACGTGGTGGGGCTGGAGGGCCCAGCGCGCGTAGTGGTAGCCGTTGACGCCGAGGGCGGCGGCCACCGGCAGGACCAGGAACGCCGCCAGCGCGACCGGGCGCGGCACGGGCCAGCGCCGGCCGCCGGCGATCCGGCCGGCGACGGCGAGCCCGCCGACCAGGCCGAGGGCGACGGCGGCGGCTCCGAGGAGCTGGCGGTCCCACGGCCAGGGCGGCGCCAGGCGCGCGACCCGGAGCGCGAGCGGCAGCAGGCCGTAGCCGAGGACGAGCGCCAGCCAGCCGGCCAACAGCACCACCGCGCCGGCCGCCAGCCGGGAGGGCAGGGCGAGGCTCCGCGCCGCCGCCCCGGCGATCATGACGCGGGCGGCCAGCGCGCACATCGGCGGCAGCACCGGCACGTAGTACCGGACTGGCCGGTAATTCAGCACCAGGTAGATCGCGAAGTGGGCCAGGAACCAGCAGAGCATGAACAGGTCGAGCGGCGTGAGCCGGTCCGGGCGATGGACGCGGAGGTAGAGGACGTAGCCGACGCCGACGCAGGCGAAGAGGAGGGCCACCGGCGTCTTCTCGAAGTAGTGGAAGAAGGGCGGCGCGGCGAGATTGATCCAGAGCTGCTGGAGATGGGCGGGAACCGATTGGTACTGGAAGTACCCCATGGCCTGGTCGATGGCGCCGGCGTAGCGCCGGTAGAAGAGCGCGTACCAGGCGAGGAACGGGACGGCCATCCCCAGCAGGATCAGCGCGACGGCGCGGGCCACGGCCGGCGCCGCCGGTCGGCGCCACGGTCTCGCCAGCAGGAGCGCGACGACCGGGATCGGCAGAAAGTAGGGGAAGTTCTTGAACACGTAGGCGAGGAAGGCGCTCGCCCCGGCGAGGAGGAAGAAGACATCCGAACGCGCGCCGCCACCGGGCGGCCGGCCGTCACCCGCGGCCGGCGCCTTGCCGGCCGGGGCGGGGGCGAACCCTTTCTGCCAGAGGTAGGCCGTCAGCACCATGAAGAAGACGAGCGGCGTCTCGGTGAGCCCGAGCCGGTTGAACATGCCGAAGATGAAGTTGACCCCGAGGAGGAAGAGGGCGAGGACGGCGGTCGGGCGCCCGGCCCGCTCCCGGACGGCCAGATAGAAGACGATCAGCGTCAGGAAGCTGAAGGCCAGCGGGACCAGGCGCTCCTGGGCGATGCCGACCCCCGTCACCGACAGCACCGCCCACTTGATGTAGGTGAGGAGCGGACTCAGGTAGAAGTCGTTCCACTCGTCGAGATCCCACCGGCCGAAGAGGATCTTGTTCCGCGCGCCGTGGACGAGCATCCCCTCGTCGAAGAAGATGCCGCCGCTCCAGTCGAGGTCTACCGGGGGATCGGCGGTGAGATGGAGGAGCCGGATCCCGAACAGGAGGAGGAAGAGCGCGGCGATCCCAGTCATGGTCCGCAGCGCTTCGGCCCGCGGAGGCGGGGCGGTCTCCCAGACCGACCGGCGGCGCCACTCGGTCCGCGGCGGATCGCGCTGCCGAGGCGGGTCTCGGTGTGGATGCTCAGGATCAGCTAGCCGCCGAGGAGGCGGCCGTCGTGGCCCACCTCGCCGGCGTGGGATCTGCAGGCCAAGGACATGCCTCGTCCCTGCGCTAGCGGGGCCGCCCGGTCCTGGCCGACGTCCTCGTTTCGCGGCCTCGCTGCTCGACGAGAATGATGGAGCGCGTCGAAAACCGGAGACGTCTCGAGCGACGCCAATCCCGGACCTGGGCTCGCAGCCGCCGCAACTGCTCCCGCTCCTCGGAGGTGGCCCGGGCATCCTCCAGTCGGTCGATGATCGCCAGTTCGAGGTCGGCGATACCCCGCTCCGCCTCCAGCGCCAGGAATGCCCGGTCGGCCGCCATGGGGATCACCGAGACCCCGCGGAGGTGCCGACATGACTGGGGATCCACGACGATCAGCGCCCGGCGACCCGGAAGCCCCACCAACTCTGAATGTGTCCTTGCCTGCGAATGGCGGTGCCGGGGTCTCCGCCTTCCGGCCTCGAACAGAGAGACGATCGCCCACGCCGGGTCGGCATGGATACCTTTCAACCATCGGACGACGTCCTCCGGCAGCGTCAGCGCGACCAACCGACCCGGCCGGCCGAACTTGAGCGGCCGTCCTCGGGAATTGCCGGGCATGGGTGGATTCTTCACATAAAACTCGTGATGTCAACATTTCTCTCGAATTATTTCCAGGTTGATGAGGAGTCGTTCCACTCGGCGAGGTCCCACCGGCCGAAGAGGATCTTGTCCCGCGCGCCGTCGCCCGAACAGGAGGAGGACGAGGAGAAGGATCCCGTCCGTCCCGGCGCGCGACGACTAGTGCGGGTCCAATTAACTTCGCCTAACGTCGTCCTCGGTCGTCGGCGGCCCTCAACTTCAGGTGGCGCGCCCCGGACGGCGGGGCCCCAGCCCCGCGACGTCCGGTGGCGCGCGTGCGCGGCATACGCCTCGGGCCGCCTCCTCCCTGCGTCCTCGCTATGCTCGTTACTTGGCCCCGCACCTGCGGTCGTCGTCCGATTCGCTCCAATTCGTTGGAACGGCACTAGCGGAGCTCGGGCCGCGGCCCGGTACTACGCCGAAGGTTACTGCCATGTCGATTCGAGTGTAGGCTTGCGAGAGCGACTCCCGGCGTAGTTCGGATGCCGCGCCGGGGGGCTCCGCCGGCGGGGTCGCGGCGAGCCGCGGGTCCGGCACCGGTGGCCCGCCGTCGGCTCGGGTCTGGGTCTGGATGGTGAGGCTCCAGCCGCCGGCGATGCGCCCCTCGTGTCCGGCCTCGTCGTCGTGCACGAACAGGCGCCAGACCCCGTTGGGGTCCGTGCCATTGAAGACGGACAGCCGCGTCACGTAGGGCCCGGCCGGCGCCGGAGGCGGGAAGTGGTCGCTCGCGCTGTCCACGTTGACCGGCTTGGCGGTCCCCGACAGCAGCGCCCCGTCCGCGCTCACCCGACTGCCGAAGTCGTCGAACGTCACGGTGACCTGGCCGTTCGCCGGGGTGGCGCAGCAGTCGGAGAGGAGCAGGACGGCCTGACCCCGAGGGCCGACCAGGAGAACGTCGAGGTCGGCCGGACGGGTGTGGCTGAGGCCGATCAGGGTCACCGTCACCTTGACCACCTGCCCGGCGAGGCCCGACACCGTGATCGCCGATGGATACGGTGTCGCAGCGCCCGCCCCGGGAACGGCGATGCCGGTCGGGTTGGTGAACGAGGTTGGTCCGCTGGCCGCGTGCGCAGCCAGCGGGATGCCAGCCAGCAGGACGAGGACCAGCGCGGAGCGGTTCACTGGGGCCTTACGTTACGAGAGCGTCCGCGCCGGGTCAAGCCGCGGACCCGTCAGGTAGTGCCTCAGTTTGGGAGTAAGTACCGGGGCCGGTCACTGACCCGCGGGGTGCAGCACCCCGATCGCCCAGCCGAGGTCGAGGCGCTCGCCGAGCCAGCTCGGGCATGCCGTCCGCCCGTCGATCGCGAGGCCGCGCGCCCGGTGGGCCGCGACCAGCCCATCAGTCGGGTCATGCGGGACCGCCGGCGGCGCCGGCACGGCGGGAATCGGCCGCCCGGTCGGCGTGCTGAAGGCGAGCGTGCCCTCGGCGTCGCGCTCGACGCGGTAGCCCTCCTCGTGGATGGCCCGATGATGGCGCCGGCAGAGGAGGGTGAGGTTGTCCAGCCGGGTCGGGCCGCCGTTCGCCCAGTGGTGGAAGTGCGCGCCTCCGGGCGTCGCGGGGCTGGGGCCCCGCCGCCCGGGGCGCGCGAACCCGATGTGATGCCCCTGGCCGTGGCGCACCCCGCAGCCCGGGAACCGGCAGCCGCGGTCCCGGGCCTGGAGGGCCCGGCGGAGCCCCGGCGGGATCGTCCGCGTCCGCTGGCCCACATCGAGCCCGTCGCCGTCTTTGTCGTGGCGCATGACCACCCGGGTCGCGTCACAGGCCAGTCGCCGGGACGTTTCCGCGGAACTCAACATGTGGCTCTCGCCACTCCCCGTCGCCATGAAACTGGGTATGATCGCGCCGGGGAGGATCCAAAGGTCGCTGGCGTTACTGGTGTCGGCCGAGCCCGGCGCGGAACCTGACCTGGGGCGTC
>DASYUM010000312.1:0-13701 GCA_036001225.1 Candidatus Methylomirabilota bacterium
ATCGAGGCCGGGCTCGATGCGATCGGGCAGGCGATCGCGGGGACCTACCAGCGGCCCGCCACCGCCCCGCCCCCGCAGCGCGGGCCCGACGTCGGGATCTACCTGGTCCTCGGCATGTTTCTCGTCGCCATCGTCGTGGCGCTCGCCATCGGCTTCGTGAACCTCCGCCAGAGCCGCCGGCGGGGCTGGACGGGCGGACGGCACGGCTGGACGGGCGTTCCGGCGTCCACGATCGGGGGCCACTCGGGCTCCTCGTGGTCCGACTCGTCGTCGTCCTCGTCCTCGTCGGACAGCTTCAGCGGGGGCGGCGGCAGCTTCGGGGGTGGCGGCGCGAGCGGGGAATGGTAGGGGGGCCGGCATGAGGCGGGATCCACGCTGGGTCCGCAAGTTCATGGAGCGAGCCGACCTCGACGCCGTCGCTCGCGCGGTGAGCGAGGCGGAAGCCGGCACGTCGGGGGAGATCCGCGTCCACCTGGAAGCCCGCTGTCCCGGCGATGCCATGCGGCGCGCGATCACGGTCTTCGAGCGCCTCGGCATGACGCGCACGGCGCTCCGGAACGGGGTCCTGATCTACCTCGCGATCGAAGATCGGAAGCTCGCCGTGATCGGCGACGCCGGCATCCACCAGCGGGTGACGCCCGCGGACTGGGAGCGGCTCAGGGACACCCTGGTCGCCGATCTCCGGCGGGGGCGTCCGCGGGACGGGCTGCTCCAGGCCGTCCGCGACGTCGGGGAGATGCTCCGTCGGCACTTCCCCCGGGCGCCCGACGACCGCGACGAGCTGAGCGACCGGGTGAGTGTGGATTAGTAACCGACGCGCGCTGGGTAGCCGGAGCGCGTGCGGCGGACGCCTCAGGCCGACGGGTATCGGCCCGGGGTCCTACGGGCGGCCGGGGACGAACAGGGTGCGGGGACCCGGCGTGCCGCGCAGGTCTCGTTCCGGCAGGCTCCCCGCGTCGTCGATGCGCACCTGGTAGAAGCGCTCGGTGCCGTCGGGTTCACACACGATGACACCGACGTAGACGCCGGGCTTGCCGCCCGAGGCCGCGAGGGGCATGCGCGTGACGCCGGCGCCGGTCGGCGCCTTCATGGTCTCAAGGTCCAGTGTGGCCGTCCCGGCGGGCTCGGGTACGACGCCGAGCGCGCGGGCGCGGACCGAGAGGTCGAGCCCACCCGCGGGTGAGCCCGACGCCGGCTCCTCGGCGAAGGCCGTGACGCCGGCCAGGAGACCGGCCAGCGCGAGGACACCGAGAAGTGTGCGCACGGGTTCACGATACGCCGGGCGGCCGACCGGTGTCAACGGCGCCGCGCGGAGATGAGCGCTAACCAGCCCGCGGAATTGGCCTTTTGACGGGCCCTGACCGTCCGCTCGGCTGGCGCGGAACCACGCGCCACGGTCCGCCGAGCCGCCGCGTCATGGTGGTCCGCGTCGCGTGGCGGCGCTGCCGCCGCATCCTCTGTGGGGGGTTATCCAAAGGGGTGTTAGCATCGAGGCAGGGATCCCTCCATGAAGCGCGACGCGCGCAAGCAAGCTCAGTTCTCCGTCTTCTACGTCGTCCTCGCCGTCGTGGTGCTGGTCGTCGTCCAGTCGTGGTTCCTGGCCCCGCGGGTCCAGGAGATCCCCATGAGCCGGCTCCTCGACCTGGTGCGCGAGGACAAGGTCGCCCGGGTCTCGTTCGGCGAGAAAGAGATCCGGGGAAGCCTGAAGAAAGAGGCGGTGCCGGCGTCCCCGGGGGACCGGCTGGACTGGCTGGAGCGGCTGACCGGGGCCGACCCGCGGCTGCTCTTCTACACGATCCGCCTCCCCGGCGTGGACGAGGCCGGCCTGGTGACGGAGCTGCGGGCGCATCACGTCGAGTTCGCGGGGCGCATCGAGTCCACCCTCTTCCGCGAGCTGTTCTTCGGCTGGGTCCTGCCGATCGCCATCATGGCCGGGATCTGGGCGTTCGTCATGCGGCGGATGGGCGGGGGCACTCAGGCCCTGACGTTCGGGCGCTCCAAGGTGAAGATCTACGACCGCAAGGAGCTGCGGGTGACCTTCAAGGACGTGGCCGGCGTGGACGAGGCGCGGGCCGAGCTGGAGGAAGTGGTAGACTTCCTCAAGCATCCCAAGAAATACCAGCGCCTGGGCGGCCGCATCCCGAAGGGCGTGCTCCTGGTGGGTGCACCCGGCAGCGGGAAGACCCTGCTGGCCCGGGCGGTGGCCGGCGAGGCTGACGTCCCCTTTTTCTTCCTCTCCGCCTCCGAGTTCGTGGAGATGTTCGTGGGGGTGGGGGCGGCCCGGGTCCGGGACCTGTTCGAGCAGGCGAAGGGAAAGGCGCCCTGCATCGTCTTCATCGACGAGCTCGACGCGATCGGGAAGACGCGGGGCGGCGTCGCCGGAATGGTCGGTGGCCACGACGAGCGCGAGCAGACCCTGAACCAGCTCCTGGTGGAGATGGACGGCTTCGACTCCTCCAAGGGCGTCATCATCATGGCGGCCACCAACCGCCCGGAGGTCCTCGACCCGGCGCTGCTCCGCCCGGGACGATTCGACCGTCAGGTGGTGGTGGACAAGCCGGATGTGCGGGGGCGGGAGGCCATCCTGCGGGTCCACGCCCGCGCGGTCAAGCTGGGCCCCAACGTGGACCTCCGCGTCATCGCCGCCCGCACCCCGGGCTTCGCCGGCGCCGATCTGGCCAACATCGTGAACGAGGCCGCGCTCCTCGCTGCCCGCAAGGAGAAGGACGCGGTTGAGATGGCCGACCTCGAGGAAGCGATCGACCGCGTGGTGGCGGGCCTCGAGCGGAAGAGCCGCGTGTTGTCCGAGACCGAGCGCGACATCGTCGCCCATCACGAGATGGGACACGCCCTGGTGGCGGCCTCGGTGGCCCATGCGGATCCGGTGCACAAAGTCACGATCATTCCCCGGGGGGTGGCCGCGCTCGGCATGACCTACCAGCTCCCCACCGAGGACCGCTACCTGCTCCGGCGCTCGGAGCTGGAGGATCGGATCGCGGTCCTCCTGGGAGGCCACGTCGCCGAAGAGCTCGTCTACGGCGAGCTCTCGACCGGCGCCCACAACGACCTCGAGCGGGCGACCGAGCTGGCCCGGCTCATGGTCATGCGCTACGGCATGTCCCAGCGCCTCGGCCCCCAGACCTTCGGCGACGGTGGCGGCTCCGGCTTCCTGCGGAGGCCTCCCCTGCCGTGGGGGGGCGGCGGTGAGCGGGAGTACAGCGAGGAAACCGCCCGCGCGATCGACGAGGAGGTTCGCCGGATCGTGGACCAGACCTACGAGCGCGTCCGCGCGCTCCTGTCGACGAAGAAGGACGCGCTGCTGCGGGCGGCGGCGGCGCTCAAGCAGCGGGAGACACTGCAAGGCGAGGAGTTGCGGGCGCTCCTGGCCGGCGAGATGATTCCGATCGCCGCCGCGGCGGCGGCACCCCGTCCGGGAGGGCCATGATGATCGAGCTCAGACAGCGCACGGTGGGCGTCCTGCTGGTGGTGGCGGTGCTGGTGGGGGCCGGCCTCGGCGCCTGGGGCGTGACGAGCTTCGCCCAGAACCCGGGCGCGACGTCGGTGGCGGCCCCGATCATCCGGGTGGCCACCCCGGAGAGCTCGAACACGTTCCGGCAGGTGGCGGCGGCCGTGGGTCCCGCCGTCATCAACATCAACACCGTGACCGTCGTCAAGAATCCCTTCGCCGGTCCGCGGACGCCCATGGAGGAGTTCTTCGGCGAGGAGTTCTTCCGCCGGTTCTTCGGCGGTCCCCGGGAGTTCACCCAGCGGAGCCTGGGCTCAGGCGTCATCGTCGATCCCTCGGGCATCGCCCTGACCAACGCCCATGTCGTGGAGGGCGCCTCCGAGATCGAGGTGGTCACCGCCGATGGCAAGAAGCACAAGGCCAAGGTGCTCGGCGCCGATCCCAAGTCGGACCTGGCCGTGCTCCGGCTCCAGGACGGCTCGAACTACCCGGCGGCTCGGCTCGGCGACTCGGAGGGAGTCCAGGTCGGCGATTGGGTCCTCGCCATCGGCAGCCCCTTCGGGTTCACTCAGACGGTGACGGCCGGCATCATCAGCGCCAAGGGCCGGGTCCTCGAGGGCGGCCCGGTCGCCGACTTTCTGCAGACCGACGCCGCCATCAACCCCGGCAACTCGGGCGGGCCGCTCGTCAACATGGCAGGCGAGATCATCGGCATCAACACCGCGATCGCCAGCCGGAGCGGCGGCTACCAGGGGATCGGCTTTGCCATCCCGATCAACCTGGCCAAGAAGATCTATACGGAGCTGACCACGCGCGGCAAGGTGACCCGCGGCTGGCTCGGCGTGAGCGTGCAGCCGTTGACCGCCGAACTGGCCAAGAGCTTCGGGGCCAAGGACGAGAGCGGGGTCCTCGTCGCCGACGTGGTGGAGGCGAGCCCGGCTGAGAAGGGCGGGCTCCGCTCCGGCGACATCATCCTGGAGTTCAACGGCCGGCGGGTGACCGTGCCGGGCGATCTCCAGCGCGCGGTGGGGCTCAGCGGACCTGGCAGCACCGCCAAGCTGAAGGTCCTCCGCGACCGGAGCGAGCGCACCGTGGAGATCAAGATCGGTGAGGCGCCCGACGAGGCCGAGCTCGCCGCGAAGTCGGGGGGGAAAGCCAAGAGCCTGCTCGGGCTCGATGTCAAGCCGCTCACGCCGGACACCGCCCGTCAGCTCGGCGTCCGCACGGGGGACGGGGTCGTCGTGGTCGCGGTCGAAGAGGGGGGGCCGGCGGAGGGTGCGGGGATCCAGCCCGGCGACGTCATCCGGGAGGTCAACCGGCTGAAGATCCGGAGCATCGCCGACTTCGATCGGGTGACCCGCGGCCTCAAGGAGGGCGACCGGGTGACGCTCCTGCTCCAGCGCGGCAGCTCGGCCCTGTTCGTCGCCTTTTCGGTGGGCCGGGGGTAGCCCCGCCCGACTCTCTCTCGCTCGCCGCCCCGCCCTGTCGTCGGGCGCGTTCTCGGCCCGGCGCGTAACTCCGTTCCGGCCAAGAGATCGCGGTGGCTCGCTTTGCTACAATTGAGCTGACATGGCCGTCGCGTACAAGGACTACTACAAGATTCTCGGCGTGGAGAAGACCGCCGACGCCAAGGCGATCAAGCAGGCCTATCGCCGCCTGGCCCGGAAGCACCATCCCGACACGAACCCGGGCAACAAGGGGGCCGCCGAGCGCTTCAAGGAGATCAGCGAGGCCTACACGGTCCTCTCCGACCCCGAAAAGCGCCGCCGCTACGACACGCTGGGCCCCGACTGGCAGCGTTACGCCCAGGGCTTCCCCGGCGCCGGCGGGGGACCCGGCAACTTCGGCGACTTCCACGTCCGGGTGGAGCCGGGCGGCGACCTCGGCGACTTCTCCGACTTCTTCCGGACCCTCTTCGGCGACCTCGGCGCCGGCGGCCGGGGTTCCGGCAGGGGTGCGCCGGCGGCGGACGACTTTCTCGGCGATGTCCTCCGTGGGCGGGGTCGCGGCGCGCCGCGCGGTCAGGACTACCAGACCCCGGTCGAGATCAGCCTCGAAGAGGCTGCCCAGGGCACCCGGCGGACGATCGAGCTCGAGCTGTCCGAGCCCTGCCCCACCTGTGGCGGCACCGGGCGGCAGGGGCAGGCGCCCTGCCCGAGCTGCCGGGGCAGCGGCGAGGTGACGCGCCCCCGGCGGGTCGAGGTGAAGATCCCGGCTGGCGTGCGCGACGGCGCTCGCGTCCGGGCGGCCGGCGAGGGCGGGTCCGGCTCGGGCGGCGGCGCCCGCGGCGACCTCTACCTCCAAGTCCGCGTCGCCCCGCACCCCACCTTCGAGCGACGCGAGGACGACCTCTACGTGGACCTGCCCCTGGCCCCCTGGGAGGCCGCGCTCGGCGCCGAGGTCGAGGTGCCGACCCTGCGCGGCAAGGTCTCGATGAAGATCCCCCCCGAGACCTCGAGCGGCAAGGCCTTTCGCCTCCCGGGCTACGGCGTGCCCCACCTGCGGGGCGGCGGCCAGGGCGATCAGTTCGTCCGAGTCAAGGTCGTGATCCCGACCGGGCTGACCCCTCGGGAGAAGGAGCTGTTCGAGGAGCTGCGTCGCCTCCGGCCGCGGCTCCGCGCTGACTGAATTCCCTCCTCCGGCGACGCGTGAATGTTTTTCATCGTCGCCCCCCCGACAGTGGCTCGCGTCCCGGCCCGGAAAGCGCGGCATTCATCGCGGGAGGAGGTGACAATTCCGCGGCATCCTCTTTGCTTTCTGTCTACGAGTGTTTACCGAGGTCCCCGGCCCACTCTCAACCGACAGGAGGAGGTAGAAGTATGCGACAGGTCCTCGCGTTGTTCGTGGCCGTCGTCTTCGCCCTGAGCCTCGCGAGCGTCGCGCTCGCCCAGGGTACCCAGACGACGCCGGGGAGCCCCCCGCCCGCGGGTAGCTCCTCGACCGACACCGGCAAGTCCACGACCGAGCAGCCCAAGACGGGCACGACCGGCAAGTCAGGGTCGGAGATGCAGCAGAAGAGCGCGGCCGGCACCAAGGCCGGCGCCAAGACCGCGGCCGTGCGCGGCACGCACAAGATGATGGGCGAGGTCACCAAGATCGATGCGGCCAAGGGCATGGTGACGGTGAAGACGGATGAGGGCGATCTGGATCTCCACTTCCCGCCCAGCGCGCTGCAGGGTATGAAGGAGGGTGATCGGGTCGAGGTCCAGCTCTCCATCCGGCCGGCGGCTGGCATGGGCGCCAAGGGCATCGCCCCCAAGGGCGCGGCCCCGCAGTCCGGGAAGCCCGCCCCCAAGTCCACCGACACTCAGCCGAAGACCCAGTAGTAACCGGTGCGTGAAGCCGCCTCTGGTGGCTTTCCGGCGAGAGAGACGGGAGTCCGCTCCCGCCTCTCTCGCCGCTTTGGCGGGCCAGGAGGCTGGCCAGTCCGGGATGGACAAGAGTGCGGCCGGCGCGGCGAAGAAGAGCCCCGCGGTCACCCCGGAGGGTGCGGCTCCGCACTCCGGCATCGGCGGTAAGGCGACCGGCGCCACCAAGACCGGCATCGAGCCGTCCTCGAAGCCGCCCGAGCAGAAGACCCAGTAGGGCCCGCGAAGCTGCCGACGGCTGTCCTACCCGCCGAGGGAGGCGATGCTCGCCAACCTCGGCCTTTTTGTGTCGACGAACTGACGGTTTTGACAACCGACGGGCCACCCGCTAAATTTCTTGAAGGGGATCCCGCGAGCCCCGCGGGATTCGCGCGTATGAGGAGGTCGGATCGAGGATGGCGGCGTTTCGCGCTGACAAGCTGACGCTCAAGGCCCAGGAGGCCCTCCAGGCGGCGGTCGCGCTGGCCGACAGCGAGAGCCACCAGCAGGTCGAGCCCGAGCATCTCCTGGTGGCCCTCCTGCGGGAGTCGGAGGGCGTGGTCGGACCCGTCCTGGGGAAGCTGGGCGCCCGTCCGGACGCCCTCCGGCGGGAGGCGGAGGCCGAGGTGCGCCGGCTCCCCAAGGTCACGGGCGGCGGCGGGCCGTACGTGGGGCCGCGCCTCAAGGCCGCCCTCGACACCGCCTGGACCGAGGCCGAGCGCCTGCGCGACGAGTACTGCTCGACCGAGCACCTCCTGGTCGCGCTGGCCCAGGACAAGGACGGCGCCGCCGGCCGCCTCCTCCGGCAGGCCGGGGTGACACCGGACGCGATCTACCGGGCGCTGGTCGAGATCCGCGGCTCCCAGCGGGTCACCGATCCCAACCCCGAGGAGAAGTACCAGGCTCTCGAACGTTACAGCCGCGACCTGACCGAGCTGGCCCGCAAGGGGAAGCTCGACCCGGTGATCGGGCGCGACGACGAGGTCCGGCGCGTCATCCAGGTGCTCTCCCGGCGCACCAAGAACAACCCGGTGCTGATCGGCGAGCCGGGGGTCGGCAAGACCGCCATCGTGGAGGGGCTCGCCCAGCGGATCATCGCCGGCGACATCCCCGAGGGGCTCAAGGGCAAGCGGCTGATCGCGCTCGACCTGGGCGCGCTGGTCGCCGGGACCAAGTATCGCGGCGAGTTCGAGGACCGGCTGAAGGCGGTCCTCCGCGAGATCGGGGAGGCCGGGGGCGAGATCATCTGCTTCATCGACGAGCTGCACACCCTGGTGGGCGCCGGCGGAGCCGAGGGGGCGGTGGACGCCGCCAACATGCTCAAGCCGGCGCTGGCGCGCGGCGAGCTCCGGTGCATCGGCGCCACCACGCTGGACGAGTACCGGAAGCACGTCGAGAAGGACGCCGCCCTCGAGCGGCGCTTCCAGCCGATCTTCGTCAAGGAGCCGTCGGTCGAGGACACCATCGCCATCCTCCGCGGGCTCAAGGAGAAGTACGAGGTCCACCACGGCGTGAAGATCAAGGACGCGGCGCTGGTCGCCGCCGCCGTGCTTTCCCACCGCTACATCGCCGACCGGTTCTTGCCCGACAAGGCCATCGACCTGATGGACGAGGCGGCCTCCCGCCTCCGCATCGAGATCGACTCGATGCCGGCCGAGCTGGACGAGATCGAGCGACGCATGATGCAGCTCCAGATCGAGCGGGTCTCGCTGGCCAAGGAGACCGACGAGCCGTCCCGGGAGCGCCTGGAGAAGCTCGATCGCGAGCTGGCCGAGCTGAAGGAGCGGTCGAGCGCGCTCAAGGCCCGCTGGCAGGCGGAGAAGGCGGCCATCGGCCGCATCCGCAAGGTCAAGGAGGAGATGGAGGCCGCCCGCACCGCGATGGCCGACGCCGAGCGGCGGGGCGACCTGAACCGGGCGGCCGAGCTGCGCTTCGGGACGCTTCACCAGCTCGAGCGCCAGCTCGAGGTCGAGAACGCGCGGCTGGCCGAGTTCCAGAAGACGGGCCGCCTCCTCAAGGAGGAGGTGGACGAGGAGGACGTGGCCGAGGTCGTCGCCAAGTGGACGGGCATCCCGGTCACGCGGCTCCTCGAGGGTGAGGTCGAGAAGCTCGTCTCCATGGAGGACCGGCTGTCTCGCCGGGTGGTGGGCCAGGAGGCCGCGCTCCGCGCGGTGTCGAACGCCGTCCGCCGGGCCCGCTCCGGCCTCGCCGACCCCAACCGGCCGATCGGCTCGTTCCTCTTCCTGGGCCCCACCGGCGTCGGGAAGACCGAGCTGGCCCGGGCGCTGGCCGAATTCCTCTTCGACGACGAGCGGGCCATGGTGCGCCTGGACATGTCGGAGTACATGGAGAAGCACACGGTGGCCCGGCTCATCGGCGCCCCCCCCGGCTACATCGGCTTCGAAGAGGGCGGACAGCTCACCGAAGCCGTGCGGCGGCGCCCCTATTCGGTGGTGCTCTTCGACGAGGTGGAGAAGGCCCACCCCGACGTCTGGAACGTGCTTCTCCAGCTCCTCGACGACGGCCGGCTCACCGACGGCCACGGCCGGACGGTAGACTTCCGGAACAGCGTGGTCATCATGACGTCGAACATCGGCAGCCACTATTTCCGCGAGGTGACCGACGCCGAGAAGGTCAAGACGCTCGTCCTCCAGGAGCTGCGCCAGCATCTCCGGCCCGAGCTCTTGAACCGGATCGACGAGGTCATCGTCTTCCAGAACCTCGGGATGGCGGAGATCGCGAAGATCGTGGACATCCAGACCGCGTACCTCGCGAAGCGACTGGCCGAGAAGCGCATCGGCCTCGAGCTGACCGACGCCGCCAAGGCGCTCCTGGCCAAGGAGGGGTTCGACCCGGTCTTCGGGGCGCGGCCGCTCAAGCGGACGATCCAGCGGCGGGTCCAGGACCCGCTGGCGCTCAAGATCCTCGCCGGCGAGTTCGCCGAGGGCGATACGGTGCGCGTGGACGCCAAGGGCGACGAGCTCACGTTCACCCGGGTCGTGGAGGCCGTCCCGGCCTGACGCGCCTCTCCCCCCGGGGAGAGGTCAGGGTGAGAGGAAGGCGTGCCCGACTTCCTCGGGGGCCCCGCCGGTCCGTGGACCCACCAGTTCGCCACCGCCAACGGGGTTCGCCTCCATTACGTCCGGCAGGGTGCCGGCTTCCCCATGGTCCTCCTTCACGGCTGGCCGGGATTCTGGTACGAGTGGGCGCCGGTCATCCCCCTCCTCGCCGGCCGCCACGACGTCGTCGTCCCCGACCTGCGCGGCTTCGCCTACTCGGAGAAGCCCGACCTTCCGCCCGAGCAGGCCTACCTGCGCGAGACGGTGGCCGAGGACATCGCCGCCCTCGCCCGGCAGCTCGGCTGGCCGCGCCTCGCGCTGGTGGCCCACGACATCGGCGCCACCGTGGCGCAGCCCTTGGCCCGCAAGCATCCCGACCTGGTCGCGCGGCTGGTCCTCCTCGATCCGCCGTATCCGGGGATCGGGCGTCGCTGGCGGGAGCCCGGACACGTCCGCGAGGTCTGGTATCAGATCTTCCACACGCTGCCCTGGGCCGAGGAGCTGGTAGGGGCCAGCCGGGGGACGCTCGCGCTCTACCTCCGCCACTTCCTGACCCACTGGTCGGGACGGAAGGACTGGGACACCGACGCGGAGCTGGAGCACTGGGTGGAGGCGTACTCGCAGCCGGGCGCCTTGCGCGGCGGCTTCGGATACTACCGAGCATTCGAGCGGTTCCGGACCGCCCAGGGCGACATTCCGCCGGCCCAGCTCGCGGTGCCCGTCCCGACGCGCGTCCTGTGGGGCGAGGGCGACCCCGTCCTCCCCGCGGCCTGGGCCGACCGGCTCCCCGAGTACTTCCCGGACCTCGCGCTCACCCGGGTGCCCGGGGTCGGGCACTTCATGATGCGCGAGGCGCCCGCCCGCCTCGTCGAGGAGGTGCTCGCCTTCCTGGCGCCGCTACGCTGAGCCGGCGCAGGGGAGTGGATAGGTGAGCCGCGGCGACGACGCCGGGTACGCGCGGTCAGCGTCGTAGCAGGGATTCCCCTCCACCCAGTAGCCCGCCGGGTCGTCCCAGCCCGCCTGGAGGCGGGGGCCGCACAGCCCACCGGGGCGCCGGCAGACCCCGAAGTGGAGGTGGGGCGTCGTCGCGTTCCCGGTCATCCCCGAGCGCCCGAGGGGCTCACCCCGTCGCACCACCTGGCCCGCTCGCACCCAGATCTCGGAGAGGTGGAAGTAGACGGTGGCGAGCTCGTCGGCGTGGGCGAGCACGATCAGCCGCCCCGCGACCGGCCGGGCGTGGGCGCGCAGGACTGTCCCGTCGGCGGCGGCCAGGATGGGCGTGCCGATCGCCGCGCGGATGTCGATCCCGTAGTGCCGCCACGGGCGCGGTGAGCCGGCGGCCCCGTGCCAATCGCCAAGCCCGAGATGATGGGCGGCGGGATCAGGGCCGGCGCCGGTGGGCCCATCGGGGTGAGCGCCGGCCGCTCCACGGCGCAGCCGGTCCGCATCACGACCGTTCCGATCCCGGGGGGGGAAGCAGGCCCGATCCGAACGCTTCCGAGCGAAGTTCCTTACCACGCCACCGCGTAGGAGTCCCGGCGCGGATCGGCGGCGCCCCAGCGGACGCCGGCCTCGTCCACCCGCACCAGGCACGCGCCACCGGCTCGCCACTCCCAGTCGCCCCAGCGCTCGACCCGGTGTCCCCGCCCCGCCAGCGCGTCGGCGGTGGCCTGCGGGATGCGACCCTCGAGGGTGAGCCGCCCCGGGAAGTAGCGGTGGGGCCAGAAGGAGTCGGGGAAGGACTGGGTGGCGAAGCGCGGGGCCTCCACCGCGCTCTGCGGGCTCATGCCGAACACCGTGAGGTTGAGCAGCACCTGGAGCATCGCCTGGGCCTGGACGTCGCCGCCCGGCGTGCCGAAGGGCATGACCCGCCCCTCGTGGAATACCATCGCCGGGTTCGGCGTGAGCCGCGGCCGCTTGCCCGGCGCGACCACGCTCGGGTGCTCGGGCTCGAGCCACGACTGGGAGCCGCGGGAGGAGACGGCCAGCCCGGTGCCGGGGATGATCGGCGTGTCGGTGGAGACGTCGCTCGGCGTCGCCGAGAAGGCGTTGCCGTCCCGGTCCACCACCGCGATGTAGGAGGTGTCGAGGCTGGCCGACCCCGGGCGGGCGCGCTCGCTCGGCGGTGTCCAGGCCGGCGCGGTCGCCTGGCCGGTCGACGGATCGCCGGGGGGCGGCATCGCCGGCGATGCGCGCCGCGCGTCCAGGAGACGGCGGCGGACGGCGGCATAGGCCGGGTCGAGCAGGCGCTCGGGCACCTTCACGTGCCGCGGGTCGCCGTAGTAGGCCTCGCGGTCGGCGAAGGCGAGCTTCATCGCCTCCGTCACCACGTGGATGTAGTCGGGGGAGTTGTGGCCGAGCGCCGACAGGTCCAGCGGCTCCAGGAGCTGCAGCATCTGGAGGAGCACGGGGCCCTGGCACCAGAACCCGCAGCTCCAGACCTGGTAGCCGCGGAACCCGCTGGAGCGGGCCGGCTCCACCTCAGCCCGGAAGGCGGCCAGGTCCTCGCGGGTGAGGAGTCCGCCCTCCCGCGCGTGGTAATCGGCGATCGACGCCGCCACGTCGCCGCGGTAGAACGCGTCGCGCGCCGCCTGGAGTCCTGCCGCCCGGCCGCGGCTCCGGGCCGCCCGGTCCTCGTCCGCCAGGTACTGCAGCGTGCGCCCGAGGTCGGCCTGAACGAAGCGCTGGCCCGGCCCGGGCGGCCGCCCGCCGGGCAGGTAGATCGGCGCCGAGGTCGGCCACCGCCGGTACTTCGCCTCGTTCTGGCGGATGATGCCGGCGACGAACGCCCCCAGGGGGAACCCCTCGCGGGCCAGCTCGATCGCGGGCGCCGCCACCTCGGCGAACCCGAGCGTCCCGAAGCGCTCGAGCGCCGTCAGCCAGGCATCGGGCGCGCCGGGGACGACGGTGCGGAGGATCCCCTCCGGGATCTCGCCCCCGCACGCGCGCTGGAAGAACTCCACGCTCGCCCGGCGGGGCCACGGACCCAGCCCGGAGACCGTCGCCACCTCGCGGCGGGCGGCGTCGTAGAGCATGATCGGCGCGACGCCCGCGAAGTTGACGATGTCGGAGTGGACGACGCCGAGGCAGATGCCGCCGGCCACGCCGGCGTCCACCGCGTTGCCGCCGGCCTCGAGGATGCGGAAGGCGGCCAGCGCGGCCAGCGGGTGCCCGGCGGCGACGGCGTAGTGCCTCCCGAGCGCCTCCGGGCGGAGCGCCCGGCCGGGTGGCCCGGCCGATCCCACCCGCTCCGGGGTCGAATCGACGGTCATGCGCTCAGCCCAGAATGTCGCGGGCGGCCAGGGTGAGGTCGGGAAAGGCCTGGACGGACACCATCCTGGGGGACGCGACCCGCTCGACGTCGCGGTAGCCGCGGAGCCCCGGCGTCCGGCAGACCTCGATGCAGTCGGCTTCGAGATCGATGATCCACGTCTCGGGGATGCCGAAGTGGGCGTACCGTGGGAGCTTCACTTTGCGGTCGATGGTCAGCGAGGCGTCGCCGACCTCGATGACGAGCAGCGTGTCCGCCGGGGCCGGATGCCGGTCCCGATAGCGGACGAGCGGCGGCCGCAGGACCGCGAGGTCGGGCTCTGGCTCGTCGTGGCGACCCAGACGAACCGGGTTCTGGACCCGAATGACCGCGCGATCACCGAGTGCGAACTGAAACACGCGATCCAGGGCGGTGACGCACGCGGCGTGACGCGGGCTGATCGTCACCTTCTGGACGACCTCACCGTCGATCAGCTCGACGCGGTCCTGGGGACCGAGGATGCCGGTCTCGCCCATCCGCTCGTACTCCTCGACGGTGAAGCGTCGCCGCGCGATTTCG
>DASYUM010000313.1:0-5140 GCA_036001225.1 Candidatus Methylomirabilota bacterium
AGATCATGAGCGCCTCGGTCCAGGGGCGGGTCGCCCTCGGCCAGCACGCCGGCACACGGGTGGGCCGCCTGGGTGGTGAGCCGCCCGAACTCGCCGGCGGCGCCCGCGGGCCGCGCCAGGCCCACCTGGACGGCTTCGATCGGCACGCCAACGTGCGAGTGCCCCCCCACGACCGGGCCCGGCTGGAGCATCTCTGCCGGTATCTGCTCCGCCCCCCGCTGGTCCAGGACCGGGTACGGCTCCGAGCCGACGGACGAGTCGTGGTCAAGCTGAAGGCGGCCTGGCGCGATGGGACGACGCACCTGGTGTTCGAGCCCCTCGAGTTCCTCGCGAAGCTGGCCGCGCTGACGCCCCGGCCCCGTCGCATGGCGGCCTCGCTGTTCCCGCCGATCCACACCGGCATCGGCTGCTGGACGGGCTTCGGCAGCACCGTCACCCCGTCGAGGCGCCAGAACTCGCCGGCGAACGTCACCTCCTCTTCGCTCCAGCACCGGCGCATGATCAGGAGCGCCTCGTCCGTGCGGCGGCCGCGCTCGCGGAAGGGCACGCCCGCCGCGTCGAACTCCCGCGCCTGCTCGACGCCCACGCCGAAGGCCGGCAGCATGCGCCCGTTGGAGAGGACGTCCCCCTCGCGTCCTCCATGGCCGGCAACGCGCGAGCCGTCAGCACGGATCTGACGTACCCGGGCGATGGTCGCACATCCGTCCGCGCAGCGCTTGGCTCCGATCGCCGATCGGTGCCCGGCGTGCCCGCCAGCGGAAGCCCCCCGACCGCCCGGACGGCACGCCGTATCGCGTGGGCCGCCTGCTGACGACCCTGGCGCCCCGGGCCGAGACGCGGCCGGCCGCCATCCCGGAGCGCTCGGCGCTGTGCCGGCATCGCGGAGTCTTCGCTCCAGCGCCCGGCTCGCCCGTCGTCGATGGAGGAACGCTGCCACGACACTCCCCCGGATCTCGAGCCGGCACCTCCCGCGGGGCCTGGTCCCGGTCAGGGGGTCTCGGTATCCAGGGCTACGAGCCGAGCAGCTTCGCGGCAAGAGCCTGGGCGTCGCCGATCAGCGCATCGGCCAGCTTCGTGTCGAGGATTTGCTTCCCGGCCAGCGCTTGCACGTGGCGCGTGAAAGCCGCGAGCTGATCGGCGGCGATCTCGCCCTGTCCGCGACCCAGCGAGGCGCGGGTGGCCTCCAGCGGCGCCAGCAGGCTCTCGCTGAGACCCTTCCCCAGCTCGAGCGCCCGCACCTTCTGCATCAGCTCATCGAGCGCGTCCAGGAGCGCGGCCTTGGCGGCCAGGGCGGCCAGCGCCGCGAAGGCGTCGCGGGCCCGCGCGACGCGCAGGCCCAGGAGCAGTCGCAGCCCTTCGGCCCCGGGCGGGGCGACGCAGCACGCGTCGATGGCCTTGAGGGTCTGGTCGATCGCGGCGAACTCCTGCTGGATGGCTCCGAGGGTGGCCGCCCCCTCGTCCGGGGTCTGCGACCCCGCAACCGCCTGGAGGGCCTTGCCAAGGCCCTCGGCCTGCATGAGGACCTCGTCGGCGAGCTGGGCGCCGTCCTTGTCGTCGACCTGCAGCATCAGGAGGCGGAAGTCCGCCGAGGTCGTGTGCGCGCTCCGCACCCCGAACGCCGCCCAGAGCCAGCTGTCGAGGCAGCAGTCGAGCAGCCAGTCGACGAGATCGGTTGGGCGCTCGTAGGCCCCGGCGTCGCAGAGCGTGTTCTGGGGACGCGCGACCCCGCGCTGGTCGACCCGCTCGAAGGCAAGGGCGCCGAGGCCTTCCTCCAGGCAGACGGCGACTGGCACGGTGGTGGGGCTGGCGCGATCCAGCGCCGGGCTGCCCGGCAGCAAGGCATGGGTCCACGTCGGGCCACCGTTGTTCTGGAGGGGGCCAAGCCGGGTCCTCGACAGGTCGGCATCCCCGAGGCTTCCAGGATCGGAGAACCCGCAGTCGTGGCGATCCTCCACGTTGAAGCCGGTCCGCATGGTGGCGACGAGGCCCGGGATCCAGAACGGGGGCGCGTCGACGAGGCGGGCCTCGCCGAGCCGGCAGTTCGGCTGTCCGCCGCCGCGGGCGAGGAGCGTCAGCGACAGCACGAACTCGCCCCCGTCGGCATCCAGTCCGGACGCGCCTGAGCCGGCCCGGTTGTCCGCGATCGTGACGCGGTCGAGCCAGTTGAAGGCCGGACAACACGGGACCCGCAGCGCGCCTCCCCTCCCTCGCGCGCTGTTTCCGCTGAGCGTGCTGTTGGTGAGCGCGAGCCGGCCGCCGTAGATGCCCCCGCCCTCGCCATCGACCGAGTTCTGGGAGATCTCGGTGCGGGAGGCCCACAGGATCCCGCTTTGCTGATAGATGCCTCCCCCATGGTCGGCCGCGGCGTTCCCGCGGATGGCGCTGTCCGACGCCGCGAAGTGGGTCACGGCGAAGATGCCGCCCCCATCGCCCCTGAAGGCCCCGGGGAGCGCCTCGGCAGCGGTGTTGCCGACGATGAACACATGGTCCAACGCGAACGCCAGCGGCGGGAAGTCTGTGAGCTGTCGAAAGGGCTCGCCCACCACGCCATAGAAGATGCCGCCGCCCGGCCCTCTCGTGCGATTGGCGACGATCGTCGCGTCCGAGAACAGAACGAGGACACTCGGGGGGGTCAACAGCAACGGGCCACCTAGCGAGCCGGCGCCGACCCAGACGCCCCCGCCGCCGGCCATGGCGCGGTTGGCGGCGACGGTGCTCGCCCCGAGGAACACGATCTGGGTGCCGATGTCTTCGTCCGCGCTCTGCCAGGCCTCGCCGTAGAGTCCACCCCCGGCCCCCGTGGTCTCGTTCTCCATGATCAGGCTGTGCCAGATGGTGGTCCTGACCTCGCCGAAGTTGGCGTTGAAGGCGGTCGTGTAGATGCCCCCGCCGCGGCCGACTCCGGGGGAGGAGGACGCCGAGTTGCGGGCGACCGTCACCTCGTCCAGGGTGAGGGTGCCGCCATTGAAAATGCCCCCGCCGGCGGAGAATGCGCGGTTCCCCACCACGGCCACCTCGAGCAAGCGGAGAGTCCCGTGGTTCGCGATACCGCCCCCGCCCTGAGGGCCGGGGTCGCCGTTGACGACGGCCAGGTTTTGGATCAGCACGCGAGCACCAGGGTGGATCTCGAGGACGCGATCGAATCCCAGGCCGTCGATGACCGTTCCTCGGGGCACTCCCCCGCACCCGCCCGGGAGGGGCAGGTCGCGCGGCGCGAATATGGCGGCCAGAGGCGTCGGGCAAAGCTCCTCCGGAACCCCGCCGCCCGTGATGGTCACGTCACCATGGATGTCCAGATCGCCGGTCGCGCCCGCGTCCTCGTCGCGGCCCGAGCGGGTGAGGTGATACCGCCCCGTGGGCACCGTGATGTCATGATGCTCCCCGGGGCGGCCGGTCGCCTCCTGGATGGCGGCGCGCAGGGCGCACTCGGCGCTCGGGTCCACGCAGCGGTGGCCGTCCGCGAGCAGATCCGTGGTCGTGGTCACGTGGAACGTCGCCGCGCCGGCGCCCGCTGGGAGGCCCAGGATGACAAGGAGTGTCACGGCCGCGAGGAATCCAGCCCGGTGGAGCGGCATGGGTGTTCCCTCCCCGACCGGCGGTCACTCCGGTCCATCAGACGCGCCTATGGCTCGGTCATACCGCCACGACCCACGCAGAGCGCCCGATAGCGTTCAATGACTACGCCGAGGGTTCCCGGAGGTCAATACGCGATTTCGCGTACAGGGAATCGACCGACTCGCCGGTCGCCCGTCAGACGTGCCCCGCGTCGGGACCGGAGGCTCAAGCGCGCCTCCCCGCCGCAGAACCCGATGGAGCCGCCTCATCAGGAAGCCCGGCACCGGAGCCTGATCTCTCGGGCACTGTGCCCTGAAACCCCGGTCCGAGTCTCATCGGGCCCTGATCGGGAAACCCTGATCGAACAGACCTGGTCCCGACGGACATGATTCGGGGAGCGTGTCGCTGTCGAACCCTTCTTCGCCATCGCCGCTGCCGCGCGCGGTCGGGCGCCAGGATCAGCCACCCAGGGATTCCCAGGATCAGGAACCAGGATCAGAAGCCATTATCTAATTTAGCGCCGCCCATCGGTCCCTTCGTCAGGCACATCGTCGCGCGGGTGGATGATGGAGCGGCTCAAGCAGAGAGATCTCCGGGCCGTGCTGGAATTCTTGAGGGGCTGCTACGCCATCGTTGACTCGCCGACGCTCGTCGGGCACGTGCTGCGAACCCTGCCGGCGGTGATCCCGGCCGACATCGTCACCTGGAACAGCCACGATCCACGGACGATGCGCCATCTGTGGCTCGACGAGCCCGCGAACGCGACGCGAATCCCCGGTATCACGGATGCCGCGAATCAGGACCAATACTTCGCGCGGTACATGCCGCAGCATCCTGTCCTGGCGCACTTCCGCCGGACCGGCAGCGGGGCGGCGGCCAAGATCTCCGACTTCGTGAGCCGTCAGCGCTTCCACCGCCTCGCGCTCTACAACGAGGTCTATCGCCGCGTCGGCACGGAGTACCAGCTGGGGACTCTCCTGCGCTTCGCCCCCTCCCCCCTCCTCGTACTCGGACTCGACCGAACCCGCCGAGACTTGCCGAGCGCGATCGGCTCGTCCTGAACCTCCTCCGCCCGCACCTCGCCCAGGCGTACGAGAACGCCGAAGCCGCCGCCCGGCGGGAGCAGGAGATCGCGCGACTGCGGCAGGGAATGGACGCGCTGGGTGCCGGGGTGATCCTGCTCGGATCTGACGGGCGGATTCGGTTCGCGAGTGATCAGGCTCGGCGGCTGCTCGCCCACTACGTCAGTGACGTCGTCCGACACGCGGCGGACCGGCTTCCCTCGCCCGTTCGGGGTCAGGACCGCGGGGTACCCGACCTCGTCGAGCGCCCGCCCGAGATCGGCGGGGCTGTCGACCGGTCGCCACGGCGCGACGGGGATTCGGCGTTCGAAGAACGTCTTTTCCGCGAGGCGATCCTGGGCGACCTCGAGGGCACGCGGCGGCGGCCCGGGGCGTCTCCGCCAGTACGAGCCTGTCGCCGGACGTCGACGATACGGTCGTATCCCTTCGCCGACACTCCGACCCCACCCCTGATCACCGCTCGATCAACCAAGTCCCGGCGGCGACGACCCACTCCTGCGAGG
>DASYUM010000314.1:0-6586 GCA_036001225.1 Candidatus Methylomirabilota bacterium
CTCCTCGACCGCGTGCGGCCGGTGGACGTGCGCCGGATCGCCCGCTACTACTGGGTCCGACGGCTCACGCTGCAGTGAGACCCACCGGAGCGCGCCATCAGAAGTGCGGAGCGAAGGCGTCCTTCGAGAGATGGCCGAACATCCGGATACCATCGGCCACCATCAACGATCCGGGTCTCAGTCGGGCCGGGGGGGAGCTGCGTGCTCCTCCCCCGGACCCCCCCTCCGGGTGTCTCCCTGCTCACCCGGAAGGAGCGATCCCTTCACGGGCTCTCAGTGCTTGGTCTCGCCGAATCCCTCGGAGGCCCGGTGCCGGTCGGCGGCGCCGGGAACGAAGCGGCGCTCGAGCTCCTGGAAGTGGGCGACCCGGGCCATGACGTGATGGCTCTCCGTCGGGTGGCCGACCTTCGCGCGCTCCAGCCCCCACTGGGCTGCCTCCTGGTTCTTGACCAGGTCCTCCATCGCGTTCCACACGCCGTACATGGCGGCGTGGGCACCGAACAGCGTGATGAAGATGAACTTGTAGCCGAGCTCGCCCAGCTCCCGGAAGGTGAAGGGGTTGGGATCCGCATGCCACCGGAACGACGAGGAGTAGTTGAAAGCCAGGGGAATGTGGGGATGGGTCTTCCGCATCGCCTCGGCGAAGGCCTCGGCCGGCTTCCGGGCGGCGGTCGACAGCTCGCACCAGACCAGGTCCACGCCGGCGTCGGCGTAGGCTCGGCCGCGCCAGACGGCCTCTTCCATGCTCCCGCCGACGGCGCCGAAGGCGTCGGTCCGCGCGATGAGGACGAAGTCGCGGTCGAGGCGGTCACGCTCGGCCACCGCCGCCCGGAACTTGCCGATGGCCTGCTCGCGGGAGACGATGGTCTTTCCCGCGATGTGGCCGCACCGCTTCGGGTACTCCTGGTCCTCCAGGTGGATCCCGGCCACCCCGCTCTTCACGTACTCGGCGACCGTCCGCATGGTGTTGAGGGCCGACCCGTAGCCGTCGTCGGCGTCAGCGATGATCGGGATCTGAACGGCGCTGGCGATCATGGAAGCCGTTCGGGTCATCTCGGTCATGGTGAGGAAGCCCATGTCGGGCCACCCATTCAGCAGGGCCACCGAGTACCCGCTCATGTAGATCGCCTTCATCCCGACCTGCTCGGCGATCTGGGCGTCGAGCGGCGAGTAAATGCCGCCGGTGAAGATGTACGGCTCATCCCGCAGCAGCTCGCGGAAGGCCTTCCCCTGACTGTGCATGCGACGGTCTCCTTGGGGTGCGGCGAGTTTCGGTGTCGGCGGTCAGGCCGCCGCCGGCGTCCGGCCGCGCCGACCGGGATGACAGGCCAGGCAGGTCGCCCCGGCGCCATCGTGCTCCGCGCACGACGGGCAGCAGGCGCGCTGGCAGCGCGCGCAGGTCCAACTCTCGTAGGCGTGGCGCAGGACGTCGCCACACCAGCATCGCTCGTTCATCGTGTCCTCCATTCCTCCGACTCCACGGTTCCCCGACCGGATCGTGCGACGCGACCCTCTACTTGCACTGTGCCGGGCGGGGCCTGCTTCGGCAAGCTCATTGTGTTTATCGCTCCGATAGACAAATCTGATCAGCAACTTTTGCACGGTGGGTCAGGGCCCGGCTATAATGGATTCCGCAGCCGCGCCCGCCCTCCGATAATCGTGATGAATCGGCACCGGCGGTGACCATGGAGATCGATCAGGTCGAGACGTTCCTGGCCGTGGGAACCTTCGGGGGCTTCCGGCGGGCGGCCGCCGCCCTCCGGGTCACTCAGCCGGCGGTGAGCGCCCGGATCAAGGCGTTGGAGACCTCGCTGGGCGCGCCGTTGTTCGAGCGGGGCCGGGGCGGCCTCACACTCTCTGCCGCTGGCCGCGCCCTCCGACCCCACGCCGAACAGCTCCTGCACGCGGTGGCGCTCGCCCGCCAGGCCGTCCACCAGCAGGAGCCGGCCAGTGGCGGGGCGCTGCAGATCGCGGCCGCCCTTTCCATCTGCACCTACCTGCTGCCGGCCGTCCTCAAGCGATTCCAGACCGTCCGGCCCCGGGTGATGATCACGGTCCGCTCCGGGCACTCCAAGGAGGTCCTGGAGATGGTCCTGCGCGGCGAGGCCGAGATCGGCTTGGCCCGCTCGCTCCAGCATCCCGCCGTCGAGACCCTGAGCCTGCGGGAGGATCCGCTCGTCCTCGTCCAGCACCGTGCCCATCGGCGCGTGCGCGGGCAGCGGGCCCGGCTGGCCGAGGTGGCCGACCGCCCGCTCATCTTCTTCGACCGCGGCTCGAGCGACTGGACCTTGACCCACGGCCTCTTCCGTCGCGCCGGCCGCGTCCCCAACGTGGTCCTGGAAGTGGAGACGATCGAGACCGCCAAGAAGATGGTGGAACGCGGGCTCGGGCTGGCCTTCCTTCCCCACCTCGCCGTCGCCCACGAGATCCGCCGAGGCGGGCTGGTCGAGATCGAGATCACCGACGCCGAACCGTTGAGCCGGAGCCTCGACCTGATCCACCCCCGCCACCGCCCGCTCAGCGTGGAAGCCCTGGCCTTCCTCCAGGCCCTGCGGGCGGCGATCCGGGAGGTGGCGGTGCCCGGCCACCGCCACCCGCGGCGCCGGCCTACTTGACGGCCCGCGGGATCGACGCCGGCGACTCGCCGGCCGCAGGCCGCCCTAGACGAGGCGGGCGCGAAGGCGCGAGCTGGCGAAGTCCACGACCATGACCATGGCGATGGTCACCAAGAGCACGGTGGACGCCGCCGGGTAGTCGATCATCCGGAGATACGTCTGCAGGTAGAAGCCGATCCCGCCCGCGCCGACGAAGCCGAGGACGGTGGCGGCCCGGATGTTCGATTCCAGCCGGTAGAGGATGTAGGAGAGAAAGAGCGGGAGCACCTGGGGAAGGACGCCGAAGCGCAGCACCTGGAGGCGGGTGGCGCCGGTGGCGGTGATGGCCGCCACCGGCCCGGGATCGATCCCCTCGATCGTCTCCGAGTAGAGCTTGGCCAGCGAGGTCGTCGTATAGGCCACCACCGCCAGCACCCCCGGGAACGGCCCCAACCCGACCGCGGCCACGAACAGCAGGGCGTAGACCAGGGTGTCGATGCTGCGCAGGAAGTTCAGGGCGGCCCGGGCGGGGTAGAAGACGGCCGGCGGCGTCACGTTGCGGGCGGAGAGGAAGCCGAGGGGCAAGGCCACCGCCGCCGCGGCCGCGGTTCCGAGCAGCGCGATTTCCAGCGTCTTGACTGCGCCCTCCAGCGCCGGCCGCAGCACCCGTAGGTCGGGCGGCACCGAGCGCCGGATGAAATCCAGCATCCACGGCGTGCCGCGCAGCAAGCGGATGGGATCGGCCCCGGTGTCCCACGCCGTCCAGGCGAGGGCGGCCAGGCCGACCAGGCCCGCCGCCTGCCAGCGCGTCATGCCTCCTCTCCGTAGATCTCGGCCGCCACCGCCGGGGTGACCTTCCCGGGTGGCCCATCGAAGCAGATCCGGCCGGCCCGGAAGCCGACGATCCGGGTCCCGAACTCGAGCGCGGTCCCGAGTTGGTGCTGGCTCACCACCAGGGTCAGCCCTCGCTCTTCATTGATGCGCTTGAGGATGCCCATGATGCTGCCGGTGAGCGCGGGGTCGAGGCTGGCCGTCGGCTCGTCGGCCAGGATGACGCTGGGCGACTGGGCGAGCGCCCGCGCGATCGCCACCCGCTGCTGCTCGCCGCCGGAGAGCGTGTCAGCGCGCCGCTCGGCGAAGTCGGCCAACCCCACCTGGCTCAGGCACTCCAGGGCGAACGCGCGGTCGCGGGCGGGGAAGCGCCCGACGAGGCTGGGGACGACGGGCACGTACGCGAGGCGGCCGGTCAGGACATTCGTCAGGACGGACGTCCGCCGGATCAGGTTGAACTGCTGGAAGATCATTCCGATCTGCCGCCGCACCTGTCGGAGCGTGGCGGGATCCGTCCCGGTGACGGCGTGGCCGGCGACCCGAACGGTGCCGCTGGTGGGTTCGACCAGCCGGTTGATGGAGCGAAGGAAGGTCGTCTTGCCGGCGCCGCTCCGGCCGATGATCACGACGCGCTCGCCGGGCTCGATGACGAGGTCCACGCCGTAGAGAGCCACGGTGTCGGGCGGGAGAACCACGCGCAGCCCCCGCACCTCGATCATCGGTGTCACCGCGGGGAGAGCAACATCACCTCCGGGTCACCGGGAGTCGGGCCGGATCGCTATCGCTTCGGGCGCCAGCCGAGCAGATCCATGGCGGCCCGGACCGGTTCGTACTCGCGGTCGTCGGCCGGCTCGAAGCCGTCGATGTCGTAGAGCTTCTTGAGGATCGGCTCGTACTGCGGCCCCTTCATCTTCAGGAGCGCCTCCCGCACCTTGGCCACCACCGCCGCCTCGAGTCCCTCCCGGCCGCAGATGCCACCTTCGGGGATCGGCTGGCTCTCGGCGATCCAGGTCACGCGCTCCCGCTGGGCCGGATCCTTCAGGTACTGCTGGGGCGCCTGGTCGAAAGAGGCGAAGGCGTCCACGTGGCCGTTGAGCAGCGCGAGCAGCCCGGCGTCGTGTGAGCCGGAAAAGACCATGTCCTTGAAGAACGTCTTGGGGTCCCGGTTCTGGATCAGCCCCCGCTGGATGAGCATGACCATGGGGTAGACGTAGCCTGAGGTACTGGAGGGGTCCACGAAGGCGATCGTCTTGCCCCGCAGCTCTTCCAGCGTCTTGAGCCCCGAATCCTTCCGCACCCAGATACGGGCGGTATAGGAGGTGTTGCCGTGCCACTGGTCCTTGGCGATGATCATCGCCTTGGCCTCGCGGTTGGCGAGCACGTACCCGGCCGGGTGGACGAAGGCGAGGTCGGCCGTCCTGTTGCGGAGCGCCTCGACCACGGCCGCGTAGTCGGAGGCCACGGTGACCCGGATCGGGATGCCGACCAGCTTGCCGAGCGCCGTCGCAAATTCCTCGCCGGCCGCCAGGAGATCGGTCGGCTTCTGGGACGGCGTGAGCACGAGGTGGAGGCTCTTCGGAGCCTGGGCGTCCGCCGTCGGCATGCCGGCCCCCAGCCCGGCGGCCAGCCCCAGCCCCACCAGGGTCAACAGCCCGCGTCTGGTCATCGCGTCCTCCGTCCGGTCGTGGCAGCCCAAACAAAAACGCCGCACCGCGGAGTCGCGGCACGGCATCGGGCGCCGGAAGGGCCTCCCTGCGCTGGCATTACCCAGGTCAGGTTCGAGCGGTCGGCAGCGACGTCGGTTACGGCTGCCCTCTCAGCTCGGCTTCCCCGAGCTCCCGCGATCCTCGGCCAGTCTACCGGGCACCGGCGGACGCGTCAATCGGCCCCGCCGGTCGCGGCGCCAGCGTGGCCGCGCCGAGGCCGCTCCCGGACCGCCGGTACTCCTCGCGCGGCGGCGCGAAGATGTCCAGGATCACGCAGCGCTCGCCGAGAGTCCGGCCGCCGTGGGGGACGTGAGGCGGCGTCTGCCAGAAGTCGCCGGCCTTGACGGGGTGCTCCTGGCCGTCCTGGATTCGGATCCACGCGCCTTCCAGGCAGACACCCCACTGCTCCTGGGGGTGCGAGTGGACCGGAGACTCCGACCAGGGCTCCAGCTCGACGACAGAGAGCATGACGTGCTCGCCGGGAAAGACGCGGGCCCGGATGCCGGCCGCCAGCTCGCGCGGAATGCCACCGCTTCGGAGGTTGTGGAACCACTCGTGACCCATGCCGCCTCCTCCTCGGCGAGCGACGCCGTCGAACGCGTCCTACGATAGCACGGCGGCGTCAGTGGAAGTCGTGGGAGGGCACCGCCGCCGGAAGCGGCGGGAGCGGGCGCACGCGCGCGGCGCGGACCGAGATGACCCCGTCCTGGTGCTGCAGCACGCCCTCGACGAGCACGAACGGCTCGTGGACGATCGTCGCCCGATCCCGCTCGAAGAGCGGCGGCCGGATGATCGCGTTGGTGATCCCGGTCTCGTCCTCCAGCGAGAGGAAGACGAAGCCCTTGGCCGTTCCCGGGCGCTGGCGAACGATGACGGCGCCGGCCACCCGGACCCGGGCACCGTCGGGGGCCCGCGCCAGGTCGGCCGCCGGGGTGACACCGCGCCGCGCGAGGTCGGCCCGGCGCAGCGCCATCGGGTGGGGGCCGACGGTGAGCGCGGTCCCCCGATAGTCGGCCACCACGCACTCCTCGACCGTCATCTCCACGAGTGGGGAGGATTCGGGCGGCGGGGCCTGTCCCGCCCACAGCGGCCCCGGCGGCCGGGCTGCCCGCTCGGCCTCCCACAGCGCCCCCCGCCGGGTGAGCCCGAGTGGGGCGAGGGCCCCGATCTCGGCCAGCCGCGTCAGCTCGTCGCGCGCGAGCCCGGCCCGCGCGACGAGGTCGTCCACCGACGCGAAGGGCCGGGCCCGCCGGGCCTCGACCAGCCGGTGCCCGGCCGCGTCCCGGAAGCCCTTCACCGTCATGAGGCCGAGCCGCACCGCACCCTCCTCCACGGTGGACAGCCACTCCGAGCGCGCGACGTCCACCGGCCGCACCGGCTGCCCGTGTCGCTGGGCGTCCTTGACGAGCGTGGCCGGGTGGTAGAAGCCCATCGGCTGGTTGTTCAGGAGCGCGG
>DASYUM010000315.1:0-19357 GCA_036001225.1 Candidatus Methylomirabilota bacterium
GCGGGCACGTTAGCCGTCGCCGAGGTTGACTCGCGTCGGCCAAACCCCTAATCTGCAAGGGTCCGGGCGGATAGCTCAGTCGGGAGAGCGCAGCCCTTACAAGGCTGAGGTCGCAGGTTCGATCCCTGCTCCGCCCACCACTCCTAGCACTCCGCACCCGGCCGAGGCGTGAGATGACGCGCGAGCGATGAAGCGGTTCGTCGCCTTTCGGTGGGTAGCCTGGGTCGGCTTCGCCCTGGCGGCGGTTGCCTGGCTGCTCGCGCTCCCGAGCCTCCGGGTGCGGATGGCTGATCTGACCGTGCTGAAAGGCCTCGGCATCGTCGTCCTGTTCATGAGCACGATGAGCCTGCTTCACGAAGCCCAGTCTGTCGATCGGAACGAGGCATGGGTGCTCATTCTGGGCGTCTGGCTGCTGGTCATTGGCCTCGCCCTGGCGTGGTTGTAACCCAGTCCAGACCTCGAGGCCTCGCGGCGCATGGACGAAGAAGCGATTCGGCAGAAGGCCCGCGAGCGCATTCAGAGCGGCCGGCTCCCCCGGACGGAGTCGATCCGCGCCTGGGCCGGCCCGGGCATCGGCCAGCCGTGCGTGGTGTGCGACGAACCGATCACTGATCGGGAGACCGAGTTCGAGCTCCAGTTCCAGGAGGGGCGGACCGGGTTGCAGGGGTATCGGTTCCACCGCTTCTGCCAGGCGGCCTGGGAGATGGAGCGGCACCGGACCTGAGCCGCGGGCGGGTCGGGCGTCCAGGCAAGCCGGCGGCGCGCGCGAGCGCCGCGCGGCGCCCCTAAGCCGAGGGGATCGGATGCCGGTGGAAGCACTCCAGGTGGAAGAGCTCCCCGTGCAGGAACGCGACGGCCGCTCCGGGGGCGATCGGCTGGCCGCAGTGGACGCACAGCCGGCCGTGCCGGCCCAACGACCGGAGCTCCCGGGCGCTCGACACGGTGCGCTGCGAGTACAGCTTGGCGACCGCCGACCGCAGGCGGATCAGGACGTGCTGGCGGGCTTCCCGCCCGGTCATCGCTTCCCGGACCAGCGCCCGCGAGAGCCGGATCGACTTCCCCGATTCGCCGGGAATGCTGAGCCAGACGACATACGATCGGTCACTGATGGCGTCGACGTCGACAATCTCGGCGGGGAGATCCACCTCGGCGAGCAGCGACTTCAGGAAACCCTCGGCGGTCTTGGCCACCCGTCCCTCCCCCGGGTTGGAGAGCAACCCCCACACTACGCCCGGGAGGCCCCTGAAGCAAGCCGCACGGGATGACGCGGGCGGGGGGATGGCGAATCTGCTACACTGTGACGGCTGGAGCGGCCACGATTGACGGTATTCCGCCGGGTCGCTACAGTGAGGGCACCGGGGTCGTGGTGCAGCCTGGTTAGCACACTGGCCTGTCAAGCCAGAGGCCGCGGGTTCAAGTCCCGTCGACCCCGCCATTCCGATCCCCGAGGGCCCCGAGCGATCGGGGCCTTCGGGGGTTTTGGGCCCCGCTCCGCCGTCCGGGGCCGCCGGTGACACCGGCAGGCCCGGTGTTATATTGCGGCCCATGGCGCGCGGTGGGGGCCGATGGCTCGGCTGGGCCCGGGATCCGGAGCAGACGCACCGGATCGCGCTCCTCGGCCGCGCGCCCGTGTTCGCCGGCCTCCCCCGGCGGTTGCTCGGCCGGCTGGGCGCCCGGTTCTTCGAGAAGACCTACGGCGCCGGCGACGTCGTGTTCCACGAGGGGGATCCCGGCAAGGCTCTCTTCGTGGTGTTGGACGGCGAGGTGGCGATCATCCGGGCCGGCGAAGAAGGCGAGCACGTCCTGCGGACCCTCGCGTCGGGGGCCTGCTTCGGGGAGCTGGCGCTGATCGACGAGTTTCCGCGCTCGGCCACCGCGCGGGTCACCGCCCCCTCGCGGCTGCTCATCCTCTACAAGAGCGACTTCGACGCCCTGGTGGAAGGGAACGAGCGGATCGCGCTCGTCGTCATGCGGAACCTGCTCCGGACGCTGGCGGCGTACGCCCGCCGGGTGCCACCGTCGGGGGCCGAGCCCGAGTCGCTGGCCCGGCCGGACGGCGACGGGCGCGGGGACCGGCCGTGACGGTCGCCGGCTTCGGCGTGCGGCCGGCGTGGCTCCTGGTGGGGGCGGCGGCGCTGACCCTCGGCTACCTGTTCCGGGGCCTGCTGCTCCCGCTCTTCCTGGCGGCGGCCCTTGCCTACCTGCTCAACCCGCTGGTCGTGTGGGCGGAGGGGTTCGCGATCCGCCGGAGCTTCGCCGTGGCGGGACTCTATCTCGGCCTCGTCCTCGTGCTGGCGGCCGGCGCGCTCGTCATCGGGCCACGCCTCCGGGTCGAGGTCGGCGCGCTCGCGGCCCGGCTGCCGACGCTGGCCGACGAGGTGGACGCGGCGCTCCAGCTGGCGGCCCGCGAGCTGACCGAGGCGGCGCCCGCCCTTCGGCGTGTCCTTCCCCACCCGGACGCGCGCATGGGCTGGATCGAGCGGCTGCTCGAGGGTCGCGCGGGGAGCCTGGGCGACTGGCTCGAGCACGCGGGTCGGATCCTGCTGGTCGGAATCATGGTGCCCTTCTTCGCCTTCTTCCTGCTGCGGGACAGCCGCCGCCTGGTGGCCTGGCTCATGGACCGCCTGCCGCCCGCCCACGTCGAGACGTCGGTCGCCCTCTGCTGCGAGATCGATCGCCTGATCGGCCGGTACGTGCGGGGCGTGGCCCTCGACGGGCTCGTGTTCGGCATGCTGGTCGCGCTCGCCCTGTGGGGGCTCGGCGTGCCCTATCCGCTCCTGCTCGGCGCCCTGGCCGGGCTCGCCAACCCGATTCCGGTCGTCGGCTCCGTCCTCTCGGCCGCCGCGGCGGCGCTGGTCGCGCTCGCCCACGGGCAGGGGCTGGGCGCCGTCGGCTGGGTCGCGCTCGTCTTCATCGGGCTCAAGGCGCTCGACGATGTCCTCATCCAGCCGCTGACGATCGGGCGAAGCGTCCAGCTCCACCCGGCTCTGCTGCTGGCGTCCGTCGTCGCCGGCAACCAGGCCCTCGGCATCCTCGGCATGATCGTCGCCGTCCCCACCGTCACCGTGCTTCAGGAGACGGTCCGACTGCTCGTCGAGCACCGCCGCCTCGTGGCCGCGCCCGCCCCCCGGGCGGAGGAGCCGGCCGGCTACCCCGGCTGACGCGGCGCCGCGCGCGCCCGGCGGCTCAAGCGGTCCGGCCGAACCGCGCCAGGAGCGCGTCGAAGTCGCCGGCCGGCAACCGCTCGGCCCATTCCTGGGCCTCGGCGTCCTTCCCGTAGTACTCGGCCAGATACACGACGGCCTCCCGCTGCGTCCGGAAGAGGCGCCAGCGGTGGGCGATTCCCCCGCCGGGCCGACGCAGGAGGAAGGTCGGGTCAGTGGGCGCCGACGGCTGGTAGTCGTTGCGCGCCCCGAACTGGTCGTAGGTGACGCACACCACGCCGATCCCGTGCCCTGACAGCACGCGCGCCCGCAGCGACTCCTCGCCGGGGAGCGACTCCACGTGGGCGAGATGGGGCCCGTAGTAGACGGGGACGGCAGCCTCGTCCACGGCCAGCACGAACGGCAAGGGGTGGTCGCCGACGGCGTCCAGGGCGCGCTTGGTGGTCTCGCCCAGCCAGAACAGCCCGCCCGGCGCTCCGACGCGCGGCTGCCCGTAGGCCACGCGGCGCGCCGCCTCGGGGCCGAGCCAGACCACGTCGCCGGTGTGGAGGTCCTGCCAGACCTCGGTCAGCACCGCGCGGTCGACGAGCGGGCGCCGCCGGTCGAGCTCGGCCCGGTCGCCGATCAGATAGATCCGGCCCATTTCGGGTTGCGCGCCCCGGACGGCGGGGCCCCAGCCCCGCGACGTCCGGAGGCGCGCTGTTCCGCACAGTAGCACGCGTCCCGCGTGGACGCCCGCCGGCGTTTTGGGGTACGGTGGCCCCGTGCGCCGCCCTGGCCGCCTCCGCGCCGCCCTCGCGTTTCTGGCGCCGCTCGGCCTGTTGCTGCTGGTGTGGGTGCTCGCCGTCCGGCTGGTCCCCGCCGTCGCCCGCGTGTTTCCCTCGGTCGAGGACGTCGCGCTGGCCGGTGTCCAGGGCGTGCGGGACGGCACCCTCCTTCACCACGTCGGCCAGAGCCTCCTCCGGGTCGCGGTGGGCACCGGGCTCGCCGTCGTGGTCAGCGTGCCGCTCGGCGTCCTGATGAGCGTCAGCCGGCCGGTGTCGGCGCTCCTGACCCCGCTCTTCCGCTTCTTCTCCGTCCTGGCCGGCATCGCCTGGATCCCGATCGCCACGCTCTGGTTCGGCTACGGCTTCGGCGCCATCACCTTCGTGATCTTCAACGCCGTCTTCTTCGTGGTGACCTACAACACGCTGCTCGGCGTGGCGTCCATCCCGCGCCCGCTCCGCTACGCGGCCGCCTCGCTGGGGGCCGGGCCCGGTCGCATGCTGGTCGAGGTCCTCCTGCCGGGCGCCCTGCCCAACATCGTCACCGGGATCCGGACCGGCATGGGCTACGCCTGGCGGGGCCTCATCGCGGCCGAGATGATCGCCACCAACGCCGGCCTCGGGTACATGCTCTTCCTGGCCCGCGACTTCTATCGGACCGAGGTCATCGTCCTCGGCATGATCCTGATCGGCGCCCTCTGGCTCCTGCTCGACCGGCTCCTCCTGGCGCCGCTGGAGCGGGCCACCATCGAGCGGTGGGGGCTGGTCCGGCGGGTCGCGTGACGGGGCGGCTCCTCGGCCTACCCTCCGGTCACACACGCCAGCGTTCCCTGGCGAGGTACCGGGCCGCGGCCCGAGCAGATCAAGGACGCAGGCGCGAGGCGCGCCGAGGCGTATACCGCATATGCGCGCCGCCGGACGTCGCGGGGCTGGGGCCCCGCCGTCCGGGGCGCGCGGTCCCGAAATGAGGCGCGCCGAGCGCCGAGGACGCCGAGATGCGACAGGCCCCGGCCCGGGGCGGCTCCTCGGTTTCCTCGTCCGCTGGACGGTCACTCACCCGGCCCTCGGCGCCGCCCTGGCCTTCGCGCCGGTCGTCCTCCTGTGGGCGGCGGTGGCGGCGGCCGGCGTGTTTCCCCGCGTCTTCTTCCCGGGGCCGGCCGAGGTCGTGCGCGCCTTCGCGAGCCTCACCTACAAGGGCATCCTCCCCGCGTACCTGGAGGACAGCCTGATCCGACTCGCCGCGGGCGCGGCGGCCGGCACCGCGCTCGGCATTCCGCTGGGGCTCGCCGTCGGGCTGAGCCGGCGGGCGCACGCCCTCGGCTGGCCGATCCTCCTCTTCTTCCAGGCCATCGGAGACATCGCGTGGCTTCCGATCCTCCTCCTCTGGTTCGGCTTCGGGCTCACGACCATGACCGTCGTCATCGTCTACACCGTCCTGTTCCCGGTCGTCCTGAACACGGTCCTCGGCGTCCGGTCGGTCCCGGTCGAGCTCACGCGGGCGGCCGCCAGCCTGGGGGCGCCGCGCTGGCGGATCGTCGGCGAGGTGGTCCTGCCCGGCGCGCTCCCCAACATCCTCACCGGCCTCCGCAACGGGCTCGGCTACGGCTGGCGGGCCCTCATCGCGGCCGAGATGATCGTGGGGACGAGCGGGATCGGCTTCCTCATGTTCGACGCCCGCCGGGCCGGTCAGGTGACCGAGATCCTGCTCGGGATGATCGTGCTCGGGCTCCTCTGGTCCGTGGTGGACGGCTGGCTGCTGGTCCCGCTCGAGCGGGCGACCGTCCAGCGCTGGGGGCTGGTCGCCGGGTGAAGACCCTGGTCCTCCGCGGCCTCGGCAAGACGTACTTCGACGTGTATGCTGGCGCCCACGTCACCGCCGTCGAGGACGTCTCGCTGGAGGTGAAGGACGGCGAGTTCGTCGCGCTGGTCGGCCCCTCGGGGTGCGGGAAGACCACCCTCCTCAACATGATCGCCGGCTTCATCCTGCCCTCGCGCGGCGAGATCCTGCTCGACGGCCGCCGGGTCCAGGGTCCGGGCCCGGACCGGGGGGTGGTCTTCCAGTCGTTCGCGCTCTTCCCGTGGAAGACCGTTCTCGACAACGTCACCTTCGGCCTCAAGATGCGGGGCCTGCCGCGGGGGGAGCGGGACCGGATCGGCCGCGAGTACGTGGCCCTGGTCGGGCTGGCCGGCGCCGAGGGCCGGTATCCGGCCGATCTGTCGGGGGGGATGCAGCAGCGGGTCGGGGTCGCCCGAGCGCTCGCCAACCGACCCGACGTCCTCCTGATGGACGAGCCGTTCGCCAGCGTGGACGCCCAGACGCGCATGACGCTCCAGGAGGAGCTGACCCGCATCTGGCAAGACCGGCGGCCGACGATCGTCTTCGTCACCCACGACGTCGAGGAAGCGGTGTTCCTGGCCAACCGGGTGGTCGTCCTCTCCCGGGCGCCGGGCCGGGTGGTGGCCGAGCTGACGGTGCCGGTCCCGCGCCCCCGGATCTGGGCGCGCCTCGTGGAGGATGGGCCGTTCAAGGCGCTGGTGGCCGAGGTGCTGCACCTCGTCCGACCGGTGTAGCCGTGTGGATCGGGCGCGCGCTCATCCGGTCGCCCAAGGGCCGGGTCTTCCTGGCCGCCCTGGCGTGCTATGGTGCCTGGCAGGGCTGGCTTCAGCTCGTGGCCCCGGGAAAGATCGACGCGCGGCTGCCCCGGACCGGTCGTGACCCCGTGGATGTGGTCGTGACGCTCCCGTTTCCGCCCGAGCGCTTCCACGTCCTCGCCTTCCAACAGTTCGGCCGCGTGTCGGGGACCGCGGACCACGAGATCGAGCTGCGGGGGGTGCGGCCGTCGGACCTCCGGGGCGTCGCCCGGCCGTACTGGGTTCGCCGGGTGGCGCCGCTGGCAAAGTGAGAAGGGGGTGCCCCATGGGGCGATTGTTCGCGGTGTTCGGTCTCGTGCTGATGACCGCCTGGCCGGCCGGCCTCCCCGCTCAGACCAAGCCGGCGCCGGTCAAGGTGCGGGCCGGGATCGTGGCCGCCATCGACCAGCTCGGGGTCCCGATCGCGCTCGAGCGCGGGGTCTTCGAGAAGTGGGGGCTCGACGTCGCCATCGCGCGCCCCTACGCGACCGGCGTGGACCAGCTCAACGCGCTGCAGGCCGGTGAGATCGAGCTGGGCCAGGTGGGGGTCCCGATGATCGGCGCCGTCCTCCGCGGCATGGACCTGGTCGTCCTCGGCAACTACACCGGCAGCGCCGCCCGCCTCGGCTCCGACGCCACCATGGCGCTGGTCGCCCGCGAGGGATCGGGGATCACCAGGGGGAACCTCACGGACCTCCGGGGCAAGCGGGTTGCCGCCTCGTTCGGGACGGTCAACCACCTCTACGCCCTGGCGCTCCTCGAGAAGGCCGGCCTCACCCTCCAGGACGTGACGCTGGTCAACACGCCGCCCCCCGACATGACGGTGGCGCTGCTGGCCAAGGGCATCGACGCCTTCAGCGCGTGGGATCCGTGGCCGATCGTGGCGACCCGCGACGTGCCCGGCGCCTACGAGGTGATCCGCGGCGGCGAGGTGATCAGCTTCCTGGGCTTCAACGTGGCGCTCCGCAACTGGGTGGCCCAGAACGAGGACACGGTGGCCCGGTTCCTGGCCGCCTGCGCCGAGGCCGACAAGTGGATGCGGGGCAACCCCCGGGGCGCCGCCCAGGTCGCCACCCGCTGGATTCCCGGCCTCAAGCCCGAGGTCGCCGAGGCCGCCATGCAGTACAACATTCAGCAGGTGGACCGGCGCCTCTCCGCGCACAACTACCGGGCGCTCTGGAGCGCGATGGATCGGCTGCATCGCCTCGGGTTCATCAAGGGCACGTTCGACGTCAACAAGCATGTCGAGCCACGGCCGATCCTCAAGGTCATGCAGCAGCACCCCGACCTCTTCGCCGACCTTCCGCCGATCCCGGCCGCCGCCGGGATCACCCCGGGCTTCGTGTTCAAGCCGTAGCGCCGACGGCCGCTGGCCAGGGGCCGCGGCGAGAGGCACGACGCCGCCGATCGGCCCCCGGCGCGGGCGCCATGTCGCCCACTCGACCCGGGTGCCGAAAGCGCCGGCCTCGGTGTCTCGGGCGCCGACGGCTGGCCTCAACCGGGCCTCTCAACCCCCGCCGGCCCGCCCGGCCGCGGGTTTGCTCTGCTACCCGCCTGATGCGCGCGACCTTCCTCCTCCGGCGGGATCACGACGAGTTGCGGAGACTCTTCAGCCGGCTCCGCGATCAGAGCGGGGCCGAGTCGCGGCTGGAGCGCTTCCGCGAGCTGGCGGCCAGCCTCATCCTCCACGCCCAGGCCGAGGAGCGGTTCCTCTACCCCGCGCTCGAGGACGTCGGCGATGGCGAAACGGAGCGACTCCTAGCCGAAGCGCGCTTCGAGCATGCCCGCGTCGAAGACCTCGTCGAGTGCCTCATCGGCATGGACGGACGGGACTCGGAGTTCGACCGCGGGGTGACCCAGCTGGACCGGCTCGTCCTCCAGCACCTGCGCGAAGAGGAGGGCCGGGTCTTCCCGCTCGCCGAGCGGTTGATCGGCGCCCGACTCGAACCGCTCGGCCACGCCATCGAGCAGTGGCGGTCGCGCTTCGAAGCGGCCGCCTGACCCGCCCCGCGCGCCCAACTACAGGAATAACGGTATCGTTCTTGCTATACCTCACTATTGGCGGCGCGGCGCGGGGGGCAAGCCGCGCGAATTTGCCCAAGCGGGTCGCATGCCGATGGCGGACGTGGCGGTGATCAGGGTGTTCAACCAGCGTCGGCGGTGGGTCGTGCAGCTCGAAGGACGCGACGATCTGCGCTTCAATGCGCGAGGGCGTGGACGCGCGGTCGAGGCCGCGCTCGACCTCGCCGAAACCGTCTCGCCGGCCCTCGTCGTCGTCCATACGGCCGACGGGCGGGTGCGGCGCACCATCACGGTCGGCGCCATCCCCCAAGAGCCCGGGTTCCCGGGCCAGACGCGGGTTGCCGAGTAGCATGGCCGAGCCGGCTCGCCTCCTCGTTCCCCCGTCCGACCGGATCGCCCCGACTCGTCCCGACCGCCCTCGGTCCCTTCGCCTCGCCGGGCCGCGGCCCTCGCGTCGGGGGTCGCGCAGGGTCGCCGCCGATTGGGCCACCCTGGCGGCCGGCGTCGGCGCGGCTGTCCGCTCCCTGCCCCACCGGGCTGCTTGATCCTCGCCCGAGCCCGCAAGGGCGGCATCCGCTTTGCACAATTTGCCGGCTCAGAGTAGCCGCGGGCGCCCCCGTGTCCGCGGCCGGCTGGAAGGGCAGGGGTTCTCTCACACGCGCGCGCTCGGGCCGCCATGACGTAGAGGCGGGCGCCGACCGCAGGAGGATGACATGAGTGTACTGGGCTGGATCCTCTTCGGGCTGATCGTCGGGATCGTGGCGAAGCTGCTCATGCCGGGGCGCGATCCGGGCGGATTCATCGTGACGATTCTCCTCGGCATCGCGGGCGCGCTCGTGGGTGGATACCTCGGGCGGGCGATCGGCTGGTACCAGGAAGGCGATCCGGTCGGTTTCCTGATGGCGGTCCTGGGGTCGATCGCCCTGTTGGCGCTGTATCGGATGTTGGCGCGGCGGTCGGTGTAGCTCGACGTTCCCGGTCCGGGACCCCGCCCCGCGCGACGTGGGCGGGGCCCCGTGACCCGGGTACGACAAGGAAAGCGAGGACGGCAATGCGACGCGACTGGCGATGGCGCACGGTGATTCCGGCGGGCATGCTGATGCTGGCGGGCTGTGCGATCGAAACGGTGCCCTCCGGTGGTGGGCGCGGGCCGGCGACACCGACCGCACAGCGGCCGACACCGACCCAGACCACGCAGCGCGCCGATCCCCAAGACGTTGAACGGCTGTCCCGTCTCATGATCCCGCTGCTCAAGGCGGCCAACCACCCGAGGTCGCTCGATCAGGTGAAGGTGGGCATCGTGCCCGACGACTCGATCAACGCGGGCAGCGCCGGCAGCGGCCAGTTCATCATCACCCGCGGCCTGCTGAACCGCGCGAACGACGAGCGGCTCCAGGCCGTCCTGGCCCACGAGGTGGCCCACGACGATCTCGGCCACGTCGCCAAGCAGCAGGCGCTCGGCACCGGCCTCGGGCTCGGCGTTGCCATCCTCGACCAGATCTTCCCGGGCACCGGCCAAATCGCGCCAATCGCCGGCCAGCTCATCATGCTCCGGTACAGCCGCAACGAGGAGTTCGAAGCCGATCGCCACGGCGTGGAGCTCCTGCGGCGGGTCGGCTCCTCGAAGGATGCGATGGAGCGCACGCTCGTCTGGCTCAAGGAGCAGACCGGCGGTGGCAGCAAGGGCGGCTTCTTCGCCACCCACCCGGGGACCGACGATCGGATCGCCGCGATCCGCCGCATGCCCTGATCGGAAGCCCGCCCGAGTCCTGAGTCCTGAGCGTCCCCGGCGGCGCCGTCGCCGGGGACGTTGCGTTTTACCCTCCTCGCAGCGACGTGAAGAGCGGGGGGAGGCCGCCGGTCAAAGCGAATGACTGAGCGCGGCGCCACCGTCGGCTGACGGCCGGGCCTCGCTCGGGCCGCCTCGGCGCGTGGACACTCCGGGGCGGCGGGTTTAGACTGCGTGAGCAGGTTGCCGGTCATCGGCCCGGGCCCTCGCGGCCCCCAGGGAGGTGCGCGCATGCTCACACGTCTCATCGCGGTCGTCCTCGCCCTCGTCGTGCTCGGGGGCTGCGCCGAGCAGACGGCCAAGGGCGCGGTGGTCGGGGCCGGCACCGGCGCCATCGCCGGCGCCGTCGCCGGCGGCCGCCACTCCGCCGGCACCGGCGCCGTCCTCGGCGCGGTCATCGGGGGCCTGCTCGGCGCCCTGGTCGGGGAGAACGTTGCTCACCGGCAGACCGCGGCCGCCGTCGGCCCCCCTCCGCCCCCGGGTCCGACCCCGATCAGCGCCGGTCCCCCGCCGCCGCCTGGCGGCCAGTGGGCGGTGGTGGCGGCGCCGCCGCCGCCAGCGGGGACGCCGGTGCCGCCGCCGGATCCGACCCGCGGGGTCATCACCAACAGCACGCCGTGGGAAATTCACGTCTTCGTGGACGCGCCGCCGGGGACGCCGGGGCCGCTCGTCCTGCGCCCGGGCCTGAGCGCGCCGGTCAACCTCGACATCGGCCAGCACCGGATCGTCGCCCAGGCCTTCGTGGACACGCAGTTCGGGCGGCGGCTGGTGGGGACCTTCGACCAGATCCTGGCCGTGGACCCGCGGGCACCCGGCTGGACGATCCGCTTCTTCGAGGCGAACTTCTAGAAATTCGGAGGGGGCCTCGACGGCCCCCTCCGAGACCTCCCCCAGGAGCGGCGCGCCGCAGGACGTCGCGGGGCTGGGGCCCCGCCGTCCGAGGCACGCGAACCCAAAAATTGCGGCGGCAAAGTCGCCGCGCGGAGCGGACCATCAATCACGCGGCGTGCAGCCCAACGCTGCGTGCGGTCGTCCCGAGGGGCTCCTAGGGCATCGGACGAAGGGGCTCGACGGCCCCTCCGAGACCTCCGCCCGGCTGGCGAAGAACGAGGGCCCTCCTTCCGTCCTACAGGACGGCGCTGGAGTCTGCGCGCCTAACCGTCATCACCCTCAGGAGGAGGTCCTCAGCATGAGAGCTGTCTCTACCTGGCCCGCCCGAGCGGGGCTCGTGCTCCTGGTCGTGCTGCTCACCCTGCCGCTCGGAGCCCTGACCTCGGTCGCCCAACTCGCCCCGGCCCGGCCCGCGCCCGCCATTCCCGGGCCACTTCCCGAGTCCTATCCCTGGATGCGTCTGGCCGAGAGTCTGACGCCGGCCGTTGTCAACGTCCGCACCACCGGCGAGGCCGCCCGGGGCCGCGAGCCCGGCGAAGAAGCCGTGCCGGAGCCGTTCCGGTCGGAGCGGCCCTCGCGGCCGATGCGCGGGCTCGGCTCGGGGTTCGTGATCGACGCCGGCGGGTACGTCGTGACGAATCATCACGTCGTCGATGGCGCCAAGTCCGTCGAGGTGACCCTGAACGACGGCCGGAAGCTGCCGGCCAAGGTCGTCGGCAGCGATCCCGAGACCGACATCGCCCTCCTCAAGGTCGAGGCCACCGGCCTACCGACCATTCCCCTCGGCGACTCCGGCGCGCTCCGGGTGGCCGAGCCGGTAATGGCCATCGGCAACCCCTTCGGTCTCGACCACACGGTGACGGTCGGGATCATCAGCGGCACCGGCCGTGTGATCGGCGCCGGGCGCTACGACGACTTCCTCCAGACCGACGCCGCGATCAATCCCGGCAACTCCGGCGGCCCCCTCATCAACACGCGCGGGGAAGTGGTCGGCATCGCGACCGCCATCGTGAGCCGGAGCGGCGGCTTCCAGGGGGTCGGGTTCGCGATCCCCATCGACCTGGCCAAGCCGATCCTCCAGCAGTTGCGGACGGCGGGGCGGGTGACGCGGGGCTGGCTCGGGGTCTCCATCCAGCCGCTCACGCCGGAGCTGGCGAAGTCGTTCGGGCTCGGCGAATCGAAGGGCGCGCTGATCGCCTCGGTGAGCCCGGGCTCGCCGGCCGAGCGGGCCGGGGTCAAGCCCGGTGACGTGATCGTCGCCTACAACGGGAAGCCGGTGGACACGCCCCGCGTCCTGCCGGGGCTCGTCGCCAACACCGAAGTCGGCAAGGGTGTCGAGCTGACCGTCTTGCGGGAGGGAAAGCCGCGCTTGCTCCGGGTCATGGTCGGCAACCTCGCCGACGCCCGCGAAGCTCGCGGGCCGGCGGCCCCGGCGACCGAAAGCCGCGTCGCCGCCCGGCTGGGCCTCGAGCTGCGGGAGTTGACGCCCGACCTGGCCCGTCGGCTCGGCGTGTCGAGCGAGACGGGCGTGGTCGTGAGCGACGTGCGGCCCGACTCGCCGGCGGCCCAGGCCGGCATCGCCGAGGGCGACGTGATCCGCGAGGTCAACCGAACGCCGATCCGCGGCCTCAAGGACGTGGAGAAGGGCATGGCCCGGGCGACCGACGGCAACGTGCTCTTGCGGGTCGAGCGCCAGGGGTCGGAGCGCTACGTCGTGATCGAGGTCGGCTAAGAGGCTGTCCGAGCGGCGGCTTTTGCCGCCGCAATTATTTCCCGGGGGAGGTCTCGGAGGGGGCCGTCGAGGCCCCCTCCGAAGAATTAGACCGGCTCGAGGATCGCGACCGGAAACGTCGCCAGCGCCGCGGCCAGGCCGACCGCCACCCGGCCGCCGGCCGTGCGAGCCGGTACGATCTCGCCGGTGAAGAGCTGGCGGTAGGCGGCAGGGGCGGGGAGGCCGCCGAGGCTGACCTCGGTGTCCTCCCACGCTTCGGCCCCGAGCGGGAGCCCGTCGGCCCGGGCCAACCGCGTGAACCAGCGCGGCGCGAGCACGACCACGTGGTTGCTGCCGGCCAGGCGGGCGAAGGCGCAGAGGTGATCGGCCCGGGTGCCGGTCGCTGCCAGGGGCCGGTAGCCGCCGCCGGGCTGGAGCGCCGGGTGGTGGGCGCGGGCCCGCAGGGCCTGCCAGATGAGGTAGAGCTTGACCCGGCCGTCGACGCGGGCGGCCAGCAGCTCGGCGGCCAAGGCCCGGAGGTCGGCCTGTGGATCGGCGCAGCGCGCCTCCAGCTCGGCGAGCAGCGCCGAGCGTCGCTCGTAGTCCACCGGCTGGCGGTTGTCCGGATCGACCAGTGACAGGTCCCACAGCTCGGTGCCCTGGTAGAGATCGGCCACCCCGGGGCAGGTCAGCTTGAGCAGCGCCTGGGAGAGCGCCGCGAACAGGCCGGTGTGCCCGACCTGGCCGAGGAAATCCCGCAGGTCGTCGATGAAGGCCGCGCCTTCGTCCGGGTCGAGCACGCTGGTGACGAAGCGCTGGACGGCGCGCTCATAGGCCGCGTCGGGGTTGATCCAGCTCGTGTTGACCTTGGCCTCCCGCACTGCTTTCAGCATGTAGGCGTTGAGCCGCTCGACGAGCGTCGCCTGCTCCTGGCTGCCGAGCGGGCCCAGCGGCCAGGCCCCGACCAGGGTCTGGTAGAAGAGGTACTCCTCGTTCCGGCTGGGGGCCAGTCGCTCGCCGACCGGCTGCCGGCGGCGCCGGTTCAGCCGCCGCCAGCGGGAGAGCCGCGCCTGCCACTCCCGGGGGATTTCCGACAGCACGGTGATCCGGGCCCGCACGTCCTCCCCCCGCTTGGTGTCGTGGGTGGCGGTGGCGCACATCGTGTGGGCCCAGCGCTCGGCGCGCTCGGCGTTCCGCTGGTGGAACGCCTCCAGGGGAAGCCCGAAGCGCTCGGGATCGGCGCCGACCTCGTTCAGCGACATCAGCCGGTTGAAGGTGTAGAAGACGGTGTCTTCCACCGCCTTGGCTATCACCGGGCCCGTGAACTGCTGGAGCTTCATGACGAACTCCAGCTGGGCCTGGCGGTAGCCCTCGTCGGTGCCCGGCAGATGCCGGAGGAGGAGGGTGTCGCGGACGAAGTCGTAGACGGTGACGTTGGTCGTGGGATTGCGCTGGCGGGCGATCCGGATGGCGTGCTCGATCACCGCCCGGTCGGCCGGGTGGACCTCGAAGTCCCGGACGTAGGTGCGGTAGACCGGGAAGGCCGCGACGACCTCCCGCAGCGCTTCGGTGAGGCTGGCCAGCGTGAAATCGCGCGTCCGCCGGTGCCGCTCCGAGAGCCGGTCGAGGCGGTGTCCCAGGACCTGGAGCTCGCTGGCCAGGCTCACCCGCATGATCAGGCGCTTCTTGTCGTAGACCTCGTCGGCGTAGGCGATGGTCCGCCCGGTGTAGGTGCGATAGATCCGGTCCATGACCCGGAAGTGGCGGCGGTCGACCAGGATGCCGTTGACGAGGTTCGCGAAGGTGTAGCCGGTGGTCCCGTGGATCGGCCACTCCTCGCGAAGCCGCTCGGAGCCGAGCAGGATCTTCTCGACGACGAGGTACCGGGGCGGGGCGGCCGGTCGCTGTTCCAGCTTGACCAACCGTTGGAGGTAGGCCGTCGGGTCGTAAAGCCCGTCGAGGTGATCGACCCGGAGCCCGGTCACCTTGCCCTCCCGGAGGAGCCGGCCGACCAGCCGGTGCGTCTCCTCGAACACGACCGGGTCCTCGACCCGGATGGCGGCCAGCTGGTTCTGGTCGAAGAACCGGCGGTAGTTGATCTCCTCGGCCGCCACCCGCCAGTCGGCGAGCCGGTAGGCCTGTCGCTCCAGGAGGTTGTCCAGCCGGTCGAAGCTGCGGGGGTCGCCCTTCTGCCCGTTGAAGATCCGCACGTTCTCCTCGAGAAACTCGTGGATCGCCGGCGAGGTGTCGCGGAGGCGCTGGAGCCGGCGCCGCACGACTTCCGCCTCCCGCCGCCGTTCCCGGTACTTCTCGACGTCGGGATCGCGCTGGGTCGGCAGGTTCCGGAGCGCGGTGATGATGCTCCGCAGCTCCATCACGTCGGCGTGTTCCCGGCCCAGGGTGGCGTCGAGGCGATCGAGGTCCAGCTCGAGGATCGCGGTCGCCGAGTGGGGGTCGATGGGAAGGACGAAGTCGTAATAGCGGACGAAGAAAACGCCCCCCTCGTAGGCCAGTGTCAGCTCACCCTTCTCCAGCACCAGCCCGTACTGGTCCCCCAGGATCGGCAGCAACATCCGGTCGCGGAGGTCGGCCTTGACCGGCTGCCAGTCGATGTCGAAGGCGCGCGCGAAATAGGAGCCCGGCCCGTGGGTGAGGACGTCCATCCACCAGACGTTCCCCTCGCCGACCCCCATGTGGTTGGGGATGACGTCGAGGAGCTGGCCGAGGTCGTTCTCGCCGAGGGCGGCGACGAACGCCTCGTAGTCCGCCTCGGAGCCGATCTCGGGATTGAGCGCGTTGTGGTCGCTGACGTCGTAGCCGTGGAGGCTTCCCGGCCGCGCCTTGAAGTACGGCGAGGCGTAGACGGTGGTGACCCCGAGTCGGCGCAGATAGGGCGTGATGGCGGCGGCGTCGCGGAAGGTGAAGCGGTGGTTGAACTGCAGCCGGTAGGTCGCCCACGGCAGGCCGGGGCGGGGCAGGCTCGGGAGCGGCTCGCGCTCGCTGGTCAATGCGGGGACTCCGATATCGATCTCGGGGCCGGCCGCCGCGGGGATGGCGGTCGCCAGGTCTTCCGGACCTCGTTTCCAGTGTACCGTGGCTTGGCCTGTCCTGCCGGATGAGAAGCTTCGCAGCGGGGCCCGCCCCTTTGGGCGGCCTCGCGGGCCGGCCTCCCCCCGGGCGTCCGGGGGCCCGCTGGACGCGTGTGAGGCATCCTGCTAGAGTGGCCGGGCTGATTCGACCTGGCGAGCGACCGGATGCCAATCCTGTTCGTCGTCAAGCGGTCCCGACCGGCGCTCTTCCGCGCCCTCCGGCGGCTGGTCGCCAAGCCGGGGCTGGTAGCGGTGCTCCTCGAACGCCGGCGGCGCGAGCGGCGACTGCGCCACGCTCCGATCGGCTTCGACGACCGCCGGGCCCTGAGCCTGCGCCAGCCGCTGGACGCCGACGGCGTGCGGACGTGGACCGGGCTCGGGTTCGTCGTCCTCAAGCTGCACGCGCTGCCCGACCTGACACCGGTGGGGCCGGCGGGCCGCCGGCCGGCGCGGCGAGGGAGCGACGCCGGAGGGCGACCCGCGAGCCGGCGGGGGGCGCGCCGCCCGCGGAAATAGGCGGGCGCGCCACGTGGCACCCGCAGCGTCCGGCGCCCGCCCGCTCCACCGCGTCCGGACCAGGCTCGGCCTCGCCGTCCCCATGCGGGACGGCGTCCGGCTCTCGACCGACGTCTACCTGCCGGAGGACCCGGGGCCGTTTCCGGTCATCCTGATCCGGACCCCGTACAACAACAACCTGGAGGCGCAGGTCCAGGACGCCGTCTACTTCGCCCAGCGCGGCTATGCGGTCGCGATCCAGGACGTCCGCGGCCGCTTCGACTCGGAGGGCGAGTGGTCGCCGTTCGTCCATGAGGCCCAGGACGGCTACGACACCCAGGAGTGGTGTGGCACCCAGCCGTGGTCCACCGGGAAGGTGGGAACCAGCGGGGCCTCCTACGTCGCGTTGACCCAGTGGCTGCCGGCCCCGCTCCGCAACCCGCACCTGGCCGCGATGGCGCCCCGGGTCGGCTTCTCGAACCTCTATCACAACTGGGTGTACACCGGCGGGGCGTTCCAGCTCGGCTTCAATCTCCGCTGGGGCGCCATCCAGATGCACACGCGGACCAACCAGGTCCAGTACCTGTGGATGCCGCCCGAGCAGCACCTCTCCACGCTCTTCTGGCACCTGCCGCTCATCACCAGCGACGAGAACGCCGGCCGCCGGTGCGAGTTCTACCGGGAGTGGATGCGCCATCCGGCCTACGACTCGTACTGGGAGAAGCTCGGCAACATCGAGCGAGACTACGACCAGATCGACGTGCCCGCCTACGGCGTCGGCGGCTGGTACGACGTGTTCCTGCAGTCCACGCTCAACAACTTCATGGGCGTCCGGGCCCGCGGGTACTCCGACCGCGCCCGCCGGGGTCAGAAGGTCCTGGTCGGCCCCTGGATCCACGACCTCGGCGCCCGCGGCACCTGCAGCCGGACCGGGGACGTCGATTTCGGCCCGGCCGCGCTGGTGAATCTGCGCGAGGAGGAGCTGCGCTGGTTCGACTACTGGCTGCGGGGGATCGACACCGGCATCACGCGGGAGCCCGCGGTGCGCGTCTTCGTGATGGGCGCCAACCGCTGGCGGACGGCCGACGAGTGGCCGATCCCCGGTACCCGCTACGTCGAGCACTACTTCCACAGCGGCGGGCGCGCCAACTCGCTCTTCGGCGACGGCCGGCTGGACCGGCGCCGGCCCGAGGCCGAGCCGCCCGACCGCTTCGGATACGACCCGCGCGACCCGGTCCCGACCCTCGGCGGCAGCACCTGCTGCGGCGAGGACATCACGCCGGTACCGATGGGACCCCGCGACCAGCGACCGGCCGAGTGGCGCCCGGACGTCCTCTGCTACACGACGCCGCCGCTCCCGGCCGACGTCGAGGTGACCGGGCCCATCAAGGTCGTGCTGTGGGCCGCCTCCACGGCGTCCGACACCGATTTCACCGCCAAGGTCGTGGACGTCTCGCCGACCGGATTCGCCATGAACGTCGCCCAGGGGATCATCCGGGCGCGCTTCCGGGAGTCGTGGGAGGCGCCGACTCTCCTGGAGCCGGGGCGGATCTACCGCTACGAGATCGACTGCTGGTCCTCGTCGAACTGCTTCCTCCCGGGGCACCGCATCCGCGTGGAGATCGCGTCCTCGAACTTCCCCCAGTTCGACCGGAACCCCAACACCGGCCACGCCTTCGCGCTGGACGCCGAGCTCTCGCCGGCCACCCAGACCGTCTACCACGACGCCGCCCATCCCTCGCACATCGTGCTGCCGGTGATCGACGCGCCGCGCGACCCGACCGCCGGATGAATCTCGGACTGGCGGGGAAGGTCGCCGTCATTACGGGCGCCAGCGACGGGCTCGGGCGCGCCACGGCCGAGCGGCTGGCCGAGGAGGGCGCGGCGGTCGCGCTCTGCGCGCGGGGGGCCGAGCGGCTGGCCCGGGTGGCCGAGGCGATCCGCAAGGCCGGCGGTCAGGCGCTCGATTGCCCGGCCGACGTCAGCCGGCCGGCCGACCTCGAGCGGTTCGTCCACGCCACGCTGGAGCGCTTCGGCCGGATCGACATCCTGGTCAACAACGCCGGCACCTCGGCCGCCCATCCGTTCGAGACCGTGGACGACGCCGCCTGGCAGGCCGACCTCGACCTCAAGCTCTTCGCCGCCATCCGCTGCACCCGCCTTTGCCTGCCCGCCCTGCGGCGGGCCGGCGGCGGGCGCGTCATCAACATCCTCAACATCGGAGCCAAGGAGCCGGCGGCCCGCTCGCTGCCGACCGCCGCCAGCCGCGCGGCCGGCCTGGCGGTGACCAAGGCGCTGTCGAAGGAGCTGGCTGGCGACGGCATCCTGGTGAACGCGGTCTGCATCGGGCTCGTCAAGAGCGGGCAGTGGGAGCGGCGCTGGGAGCGACAGGCCCGACCGGGCACGCTCGACGAGTTCTACGCGGAGCTGGCCCGTGAGCGCGGGGTGCCGGTCGGGCGGGTCGGCGAGGCCAGCGAGCTCGCGGCGGTGGTCGCCTTTCTCGCCTCCGACCAGGCCGCCTACATCACGGGCGTCGCCATCAACTTCGACGGCGGGCTGGCCGGCGTCGTCTAGTTACCTCGGAGGGGTGTCGGAACACCCTCCGAGGCCTCCCCAGGAGAAGACCGCGCCGCAGGACGTCGCGGGGCTGGAGGGCGCGACGAGGCGCGCGAACCCAAAGATTGCGCGGGCAAAGCCCGCGGGCGGAGCGGACCACCTGGCGGTCGGCGGTACTGCCGACGGTCGGCGCCCGATTTGCCCGACAGGCTCCTACGCGGGGACCGGCGGCTCAGTCGAGCGAC
>DASYUM010000316.1:0-18596 GCA_036001225.1 Candidatus Methylomirabilota bacterium
TGTTGAGCCCGGGCCAGCTGAAGATGTACTCGACAAGCACCGCGCCAGCGAACATCGAGCCGACCTGGAGCCCGACCACCGTCACCACCGGCAGCAGCGCGTTCCGCAGCACGTGCCGCCAGGCCACCGCCCGCTCGCCCAGCCCCTTGGCCCGCGCCGTCCGGACGTACTCGAGCGAGGCCTGCTCGAGATAGCTCGACCGCGTCATTCGCATGGTCGTCGCCATCGGCGCCGCCGCGAGGGCGAGGACGGGCAGGATCAGGTGGCGGAGGAAGCCGCCGGGGTCCTCGCCGAAGGGGACGTAGCCCGTCGGGGGGAGCCAGCGGAGGGTCAGCGAGAAGAGGAGCACCAGCAGCATGCCGACCACGAAGACCGGCATCGAGAAACCGACCAGCGCCGCGGTCGAGGCGGCCGGGTCGGCCAGCCGGCCTCGCCGCCGGGCGGCGAACATCCCCAGCGGGACCCCGAGGGCCAGCGAGACCAGCGTGGCCGGGACGACGAGCTGGAGCGTGCGCGGCAGGCGGTTGGCGAGGTCGGTCGCGACCGGACGGTCGTCCACCAGCGAGGTGCCGAGGTCGCCGCGGCTGACCCGGGCGAGCCAGGTCGCGTACTGAACAGCGAGCGGGCGGTCGAGGCCGAGCCGGGCCCGCACCCGGGCGAGCTGCTCGGGGGTGGCCTGGGCGCTGTCGCCGCCGAGGATCAGGAGGGCGGGGTCACCGGGCAGCAGGTGGATGGAGAAGAAGAGGAAGGTGGCGACCAGGAAGACGAGGAGGGCGGAGAGGAGGAGCCGGCGAAAGAGGTACGTCCCCACCGCGCTACTCTATCGAGGCCCCTCACCCCGCCCCTCACCCTCGAGGGGAGAGGGAACCGATCTCCGCGCGAGCCTCAGAGCTGGGCTTTGCGGTAGGAGCGCTTGGCCGCGATCTTCCCGTCTCGCAGCGTCAGGACGTCGCAGCCGTGGACCTCGAAGCGGGGGCCGCCCCGCGGGGTTCCGGTCGTCACCCACTCCACCACCGCGTGGTCGGGGCAGACGAAGTGGCGCAGCTCGTCCCACCGCACGTCGGGGATCCGCTCGAGGATCGCCGCCACCTGCCCGCGCACCGCCGCCCGGCCCACCGCCCGCGTGCCCCACGGCTCCTTCCCGAACGACGCCTCGAAGACGACGTCATCCGTCATCATGGCCATGATGCCGTCGAGAGCGTGGCCGTTCCACACCGTGTTGAACTGCTCGACGAATTTCTCCCCGTCGAACGCCATCGGCTCACCCCTCCTTGTAGACGTACCGGAGCCCGCCCAGGCTCTTGTTCCCGAGCGCCCCCGGCAAGCGCGTATAGCCCCCGACGGTGGCCCGGCTCGCCTCGGCCTGCGGCCGCCAATGGAGGAACACCCACGGGGCCAGCTCGAGGAGCCGCTGCTCGACCTGGGCGTAGATGCCGGCGCGTTTGGCCTGGTCGAGGGCGCTCCGACCCTGATCGAGGAGCTTGTCCAGGGTCGCGTCGCTGAACTCGACCGCCCGCGCGTAAGAAGCCCCCCCGGTGCCGAAGAAGGCCGTGTAGAAGTCGGGGTCGGGCCAGGGCAGGCTGAAGCCGTCCATCATCATCTGGTACTCGCCGGTGACCCGCTTCCGCTGCTGGGTCGGCACGTCCATCGGCTTGAGCTCGATCCCGGTGAAGCCCGCCCGCTGGAGCTGGGTCACGATGATCTGGGCCTCGTCCATGTGGACCGAGAGCGTGGTGGAGTCGAAGACGAGCCGGGTGGCGGCCGGGTTGACGCCGGCCTCGGCCAGGAGCTTCTTCGCCCGCGGCACGTCGTAGCTCCAGGTCGTCTGGAGCTGGCGGGGGAAGGCCCAGTGGCCCTCGGGAATGAGGCCGGCCCCGAAGGGTCGGCCGATCCCGCCCCAGGCGAGGTCGATGATCTCCTTGCGGTCCACCAGGTAGTTGAAGGCCTGGCGCACCTTGACCTGGTCGAAGGGCTGCCGCTTGGGGTTGAGCCGGATCACGTTGAAGGTGTCGTAGCCCACGTAGACCCGTAGGGCGGGATCCTTCTCGAGGTCCCGGATCGCCTGCCACGGGATGTACTCGGCCATGTCCACCGCGCCGGTCTTGAGCGCCGAGACCCGCTGCTCGTCCTTGCCGATCGAGGCCAGCTCGATCCGGTCGAGATAGGGCAGCGGCTGGTCCCAGTAGTCGGGGTTCTTCACCAGCGTGTAACGGACCCCGGTCTCGAACGGCCCCAGCTTGAACGGCCCGGTTCCGCTGGTCGCCTTCTTGACGTCACCGCCCGCCTTCGCCCACTGACTGTCCACCATCATCGCCTCCCCGGCCGCGAGCAGCTCGAGGAAGGAGGCGGTGGGCTGCTTGAGCGCGATGCGAACGGTGCTCGGGTCGGTGACCGTGACGGCCTGGATGACCCCGAACTCCCTGGCCCGGGTGGCGTTGGTGTTGGGGTCGAGGATCCGCTCGAGGCTGTACTTCACGTCGTCGGCGGTGAAGGGGTTGCCGCTGTGGAAGCGCACGTTCTTGCGGAGACTCAGCACGTAGGTGGTGGGGTCCGGCGTCTCCCAGCGGAGGGCGAGGCCGGGCTCGAGGGTGCCCTTGAGCGAGTGGCGCACGAGGCCTTCGTAGATGTTGGCCTGGAAGGAGTAGGTGGTGGCGCCGTAGTTGATCTGGGGGTCCCACCCGGTCGGATCGCGCAGCAAGGCGAGCTTCAGGACGCCGCCCGGCCGCGCCGCGGGCGTCGCCGCGAGCGGCGTCAGGGCGACGAGAACGGCCGCCACCATCAGCAGCGGGGCGGTGCGCGTGCGCATGGGTCGACCTCCGTCGTGTCAGCGTGCGGCAGTATCCTGGCAGAGTCGGCCGGTTCGCGCAAGGCGGCGCGCGGCCCCGGCGCGCCGCATTTTCTGCTTGACAGCTCCTCCGGCCGGACCCGGACCGCCACCGCGGCCTCGACCGCCAGCCGTACCCTGCGAAGCGGAACGCCCCGCGGCCCTGCGAGCGACTCGCGGCGAACCCAAAATGATTCGCGCGCTCACGATCTGCCGTCCTGCGCCCTCCCGAGCGGCTCGAAATTCGCATGATAGGGTCTGGGCAGGAGGAGCACCGCCATGCCGCTCGCACCCACCACTGGGACGCATCTCGTCGTCGTGCGCGGTCGGCTCGAGCCGGAAGTGGGGGCGATGCTGCTCCGGGCGCTCGAGGCGGGGCGCGAGGCACTGCACCAGCGGAGGTGGGCCACAGCGGCGGAGGAGGCCGAGGCGGAGCCGCCGACGCATGGCCAGCAGCAGGCCGACGCCCTCGCGCTGGTCGCGGAGACGGCCCTTGCGCAGGGGCTCGATCCCGGCCCGGGGAGCGAGCGCTACCAGGTGGTCGTCCACGTGGACGGCGGCGCGCTGGCCGACCCCGACCAGCCCGGCCAGTCCGCGCTGGAGGACGGCCTTCACGTTCCCGCGGAAACGTCGTGGCGCCTGGGGTGTGATGCCACTCGGGTCGTCATGCGGCACGCAGAAGACGGCGCGGTGCTCGACGTGGGGCGCCGGACGCGGACGATCCCGCCGGCGCTCCGGCGGGCGCTCCAGGCCCGCGACCTCGGCTGCCGCTTCCCGGGCTGCGGGGTGCGCCACGCCCAGGGCCATCACATCGGGTTCGCGCGCCCCGGGCGGCGGGGCCCCAGCCCCGCGACGCCCGGAGGCGCGCACTTCCACCACTGGGCGAACGGCGGCCCGACCCGGCTCGACAACCTGGCGCTCCTCTGCCGGCGCCATCACCGCGCCGTCCACGAGGAGGGCTACCGCGTCGAGCGCGACGCCGAGGGCACGCTCTCCTTCAGCACGCCAACCGGGCAGCCGATTCCCGACGTGCCGGCGCCGCCCGCGGTCCCGCGCGACCCGACTGACGCACTGGCCGCGGCCCACCGGGCGCGCGGCCTCGCGATCGACGCGCGGACGGCGTGCCCGAGCTGGCTCGGCGAGCGGCTCGACCTCGGCTGGGCGATCGGGGTTCTGCACCCCGCGACCGAGCTCCCGGCCTGATGTTGAGCCAGCCAGCTACGGAAAGTCAGGCGTCGGGGATCACCAGGCAATCCTCGGCGCGCCACGTGAGCCGGACGGTGGCGCCGACCGCAGCCGCCGGCGAACCACCAGTGGCCGCCTCGTCGACGCTCCACACGCGCCCCTGGCCCAGGCGCACGCGATAGCGGCGCAGCTGACCCCGGAAGATGCATTCTTCCACGGTGCCGGCGACGCCGTCGGCCGGGCCGACTCCCGCGCCGGGCGCCGGTGCCGTCAGGCGGATTCGCTCAGGCCGGATGACCACCGCCACCGGGTCGCCGGGCTTCCAGGGCCCGGCGCCGGTCCCAAGGATGGCCAGCCCGCCGGCGTCCACCTGCCAGGCGCCGGGCGCACCGGCCGCCGTCACTCGGCCCGTTTCGACGTTCGCCTCGCCGATGAACTGGGCGACGAACCGGTTGGCCGGCTGCTCGTAGAGCGCGCTCGGCGTCCCCGTCTGGACGATGCGGCCCGCGGCCATCACCGCCACCTCGTCGGCCATGGTGAGGGCTTCCTCCTGGTCGTGGGTGACGAAGACGGTGGGCACGCCGAGCGTCCGCTGGAGGGCCCGGATCTCGCTCCGCATCTCGGTCCGGAGCTTGAGATCGAGGTTGGAGAGCGGCTCGTCGAGGAGGAGGAGGCTCGGCTCGATCACGATGGCCCGGGCCAGCGCCACCCGTTGCTGCTGGCCGCCGGAGAGCGCCCGCGGATACCGGGCCTCGAAGCCCTGGAGCTGCACCAGCTCGAGCGCCCGGGCCACGCGAGCCCGCACGGCGGCGCCGGAAACCCGGCGCATGCGGAGGCCGAAGGCGACGTTCTCGGCGACGGTGAGGTGCGGGAACAGGGCGTAGTGCTGGAAGACCATGCCGAGGCCACGGCGCTCCGGCGGCAGCCCGTCCACGCGGGTGCCCCGGATCCGCACCTCGCCGGCGTCCGGCTCGACGAAGCCGGCCACGATGCGGAGCGTGGTGGTCTTCCCGCAGCCCGAGGGCCCGAGGAGGAAGACCAGCCGGCCTTCGGCCACGGCCAGCGAGGTCTCGTGGAGCGCGATCACGGTCCCGTAGCGCTTCCGCACGCCGCGCAGCTCGAGCGCCGGCGTCATACCGTGCCCGGCACCGTCATCGCTCACCGCCACCGACATAGCGGCTGAAGCCCACCACCCGCTCGGCCGCGGCCAGCAGGAGCACGATGACCGCGATCTGGAGGGTCGAGATGGAAGCGATGATCGGCCGCGCGCTCGACTCCACGTAGTTGTAGATCTGGATCGGCAGCGGGACCAGGCGCGGCGTGGTGAGGAAGATCGAGACCACCACGTTGTCGAAGGAGAGGATGAACGCGAAGATGGCGCCGGCCAGGAGGCCCGGCTTGATGAGCGGCAGTGTGATCAGCCGGGTCGCCGTCCAGGCATTGGCCCCCAGGCCCCGAGCCGCCTCTTCCAGCGACCGGTCGAAGCCGACCAGGACGGCCCCCACCGACCGGACGACGTAGGGCACGGTGACCACCACGTGGCCGATCAGCAGCCGCCCGAACGAGGGCTCGGTCCGGAAGAGGCTGAAGAACTGCAGCAGCGCGATCCCGGTGACGAGCCCCGGAAGGACGAGGGGCGACATCACCAGCGCGCTCAGGAGCGCGCGCCCGCGGAACCGATGGCGGGCGAGCGCGAAGGCCGCCGGCGTCCCGATGGCGGTCGCGGTGGCCGCGGTGGCCGCCGCCAGCAGGAGGCTCAGCCAGAAGGACGCCACGAAGTCGGGGTACTCGCCGAGGTTCGTGTACCAGCGGAGCGAGAGCCGCCGGGGCGGGAACTGGAGGAAGGCGGCGTCCCCGAACGAGACGATGACGACGACCAGGATGGGGGCCAGCAGAAAGACGTAGATCAGCGCGTTCACCGTGCCCAGAACGAGCCGCCCCTGGACGCTCATCCCGGTTGCTCGACGCCCGGCGCCAGCGACAGCAGTCGCTGGTAGAGGAGGAAGAGCCCGGTCGCCACCACGAGCAGGATCGTCGCCACCGCGGCGCCGAACCCCCACTCGAGGGTGACCGTCATTTGCTGGTAGATCAGCGTGGAGAGCACGATCAGCGACGGCCCGCCCATCAGCGCGGGCGTGACGAACGCGGCCACCGTCAGCGCGAACACGAGCATGGAGCCGGCGGCGAGGCCGGGCAGGGTCAGGGGCAGCGTGATCCGGAGGAAGGTCCGGCCGGGGCCGGCCCCGAGGCTCCGGGCGGCCTCCTCGAGGGCCGGGTCCACCGCCTCGATGACGCCGACCAGGGACAGGATCGCCACCGGCAGCGCGAAGTGGACGAGGCCGATCGTGACGCCGGTGTAGGTGAACATGAACCTCACCGGCTCGCCGATCAGACCGAGGGCCAGCAGCGTCTGGTTCACCACGCCGTTGTTGGCGAGGAGGACGATCCAGCCGTAGGTGCGGATCACCACGCTGACGAGCAAGGGCGCCACCACGCAGAGGCGGAGGAGCGCCTTGCCGCGGTGGCGGCCGCGGGCCAGTCCGTAGGCGACCGGGTAGCCGACCGTCATGGCCAGCACCGTGACGAAGATCCCGAGGCCGAGGGTGGCGCGGAGCGTGCCGAGGTAGAAGGGGTCGCCGAGAAAGCGGACGTAGTTGGCCAGGGTGAGGCCGGGCGGCGCGGGCTGGCCGATCACCAGCGGGCGGAAGCTCTGGGCCAGGAGGAGCGCCAGCGGCAGCAGGAAATAGACGCCGAGGAGGAGCACCAGCGGCGCCGCCAGGCCGAGCCAGGCCGGTACCGTCTGTCCCCTCTCCCCTCTGGGGAGAGGGTCAGGGTGAGGGGGCGTCGCCCTCACTTCTGATACTTCAGGGCGTCGTAGATCTCCTTGTTCCAGCGCTCGACCCAGGCGCCGCGCGCCCGGGCCAGGTGGTCCTCGTCGGGGAAGCGGAGGCGGCCGATGGCCTCGGCGCCGACGGCGACCCGTCCGGCATACTCGGGCGGCAACGTCACCTCGCGGTTGGTCGGCGTGTAGTAGATCTTTCGCGCCCACGCCTCTTGCTGGGGCGCGTCGAGATAGAAGTTGACGAACTCGTAGGCCAGCGCCTTGTTGCGCGCGCTCTTCGGCACCCCGAACGCATTGCTGATGGCGAGCGTCCCTTCCTTGGGAATGACCGCGCCGAGGGGCAGGCCCTGGTCGATCATGAGCTGGGCGCGCCCACTCCAGTAGGGCGCCAGCCAGACGTCCTCACGCTGGAAGTAGGGGACGTACTGGGGCGAGAGGGTCAGCCAGGCCCCCACATTCGGCACCAGCTCGCGGATCTTGGCGAAGCCGCCGTCGATCCGCTTCTCGTCGCCGCCGGCCATGTAGGCGGCGACCAGCAGGAGGTAGAGGCCCTTGCCCTCCGAGACGTGAGAGATGGCGACCTTGCCCTTGTAGCGGGGATCCCACAGGACCGCCCAGGAGTCGGGGGCCGGCTTCACCCGGTCCCGGTTGTAGAGGAGGATCAGCGGGTCTACCGAGGTGATCGGCCCCCAGCCCTGGCCTTCCCGCTGGGCGAAGTCGTAGAGGCGCGGCAGGTTGGGCACCTGGGTGGGCGCGATCGGCTCCATGAGTCCCTCGCGGCCGGCGGCGAGGAGGTCGTAGCCGGTGAACACGGTGACGTCGTAGATGTAGGCGTCCCGGCTCGCCCGCAGCTTGGCCAGCTTCTGGGCCGAGCTGCCGGTGGCATCGTAGACCACCTTGGCGTTGAGGCGCTTCTCGAACGGCTCGATGACGAGCTTCTTCATGAGCTCGCCGTAATCGCCACCGTAGCCCGAGAAGACGATCTCCCGCGGCTGGGCCGCCGCCGATCCGGCCGCCATCGCGAGCGCCAGAGCCGCCAGAACCCGCACCGTCCGCATGCGCGCCTCCTTCATCCGGCGCCGGTGATCAGCCGACGGAAGTCGAGCAGGTCCACCAGGAGCTTCCCCTCCCCGATCTGGCGCACGAGGTCCGCATCGCGCTGGACAATGGCCTCCGCGCGCTCGGCGACCGCCAGGGCCTGCTCGCGGGGGATGACGGCCACCCCGTCGGCGTCGGCCACCACGATGTCATCGGGATGCACCGGCACGCCTGCGCAGGCGATCGGAATCTGGGTGAACCCGACCCGACGGTTGGTACCGACCCGGGGAGTGACGGAGCCGGCGAAGACCGGGAAGCCGAGGGCAGCGATCTCCGCCGTGTCGCGGACGGGCCCGTCGGTGATGAACCCCCGGATCCCGCGGACCATCGCCTGCTGGGTCATCACCTCGCCCCACAGCGCGCCCCGCGTGTCCCCCTCGTCGTCGGCCACCAGCACCACGCCGGCCGGGGCCTCCATGAGGGCCTTGTGGACGGTGATGATGCTGCCCGGATAGCACTTGACCGTGAATGCCGGCCCCACCAGTCGGACGTGGGGCGTGACCGGCCGCACGCCGGCGGCGAGCACGCCGATCGAGCCCAGGGCGTCGCTGAGGGCCCCGGTGTGGATCTTCCCCAGGCGATCGCGGAGCGCCGGGTCCAGCATCAGAACCCCGCGATGGCGAGGTAGAGGACGCCGGCGAAGAGGATGATGGCGACGGTGTAGAGCAGCACCGTGCCGAGCCGCTCTTCCCACCCGCGGTCGTCGGCGCCCGCCCCGAGCTCGGGCAGCGTCCGCACCAGCTCGTGCAGCTCGCGGTCGTCGAGGGCGGCCAGCCGCGCCCGCACGGCCTCGCGGCTGAGCCCGAGCGCCTCCAGCCTGGACCCGGCCACCCGGGATTCGAGGAGACGCACGAGGCGCGTCATCTCGACCTCCCCGGCCACCGGCTCGACGAAGCCGGGCGGGATCGGCGCTGCCGTCGCCACCGACGCCGCCGCCAGCACGATGACCAGCGCGACCACGCCCGATGGCCGCGGGTACCGGCGCCGCCCCCCGCTGCTCATGCTCCGCAGTATAGCCCGGAGGGCGAGCCGGGCGCATTGACAGCCCGGGCGGCGTTCGCTACGGTGCCTGCGTGATCGGTATCGCCGACGTCGAAGCCGCCCGCGCACGCATCCGGGACGCCATCTACTGCTCGCCGTGTCCCGCCTCGGAGACGTTGGGCGAGCTGACCGGCACCCGCTGCCACGTCAAGCTCGAGAACCTCCAGATGACCGGCTCCTTCAAGGAGCGCGGCGCGCTCTCGAAGCTCCTCACCCTGAACGCCGAGGAGCGCGCCCGCGGGGTCATCGCGGCCAGCGCCGGCAACCACGGGCTGGCCGTCGCCTACCACGCCGAGCGCCTCGGCATCGCCGCCACCATCGTGATGCCCGAGTGGGCCCCGCTCATCAAGGTGACCCAGTGCCGGCGTCACGGCGCGACCGTCGTCCTGGCCGGCCAGGACTACGACGAGGCGTACGCCGGAGCCCGCCGCCGGGAGGCCGAGACCGGCGCCGTCTTCGTCCATCCGTTCGACGACCCGGCCGTCATCGCCGGCCAGGGTACGCTCGGGCTCGAGCTGGTCGACCAGGTCCCCGACCTCGACGCCGTCATCGTGCCGGTGGGCGGCGGCGGCCTCATCGGGGGCGTGGCGGTGGCGGTGAAGGCGCGCCGCCCGGCCGTCGAGGTGATCGGCGTCCAGGCCGCCGCGCTGGCGGCGATGCGCGCGGCGCTCGAGCAGGGCGGGCCGGCCGCCCTCGGCCCGGCCCCGACGATCGCCGACGGGATCGCCGTCCGCCGGGTGGGGGCGCTCACCTACGAGCTGTGCCGGCGCTACGTGGACGACGTGGTGGCGGTGGACGAGGCGGAGATCGCCAACGCCATCCTGCTGCTCCTCGAGATCGAGAAGACGGTCGTCGAGGGGGCGGGCGCGACCACGCTGGCCGCGCTCCTCAACAAGAAGATCGCGCTGGCCGGCAAGCGGGTCGTCCTCGTCCTCTCCGGGGGGAACATCGACGTCAACATCGTCTCCCGTGTGATCGAGCGGGGGCTGGTGAAGGACGGCCGGCTGGTGCGCCTGGCCGTGCTCCTCACCGACCGGCCGGGCGCGCTGGCCCGCCTCACGGCGGTGGTCGCCGCTCAGCGGGCCAACGTCCTCGACATCGGTCACAACCGCGCCTTCACCGCCGCCGCCATCGGCCAGACCGAGGTCGTGCTCACGCTGGAGACCTCGGGGCGAGAGCACATCGACGCCGTCGTGGCCGCGGTGCGCGCGGCCGGCTACGTGGTCGAGGAGCTGACCGCCGGCGGGCGCCGCGGCTGAGGAATTTTTGGGATCGCGCGCCCCGGCCGGCGGGGCCCCAGCCCCGCGACGGCCGACGGCGCGACTTTTGGGATCGCGCGCCTCGGCCGGCGGGGCCCCAGCCCCGCGACGGCCGGCGGCGCGCATTCACCCTGCCCTCTCCCCCGCCGCGGGCGAGGGGGAGAGCGCGGAGGCGATCCGGTCCCGCACCAGCTCGGCCAAGAGCTCCGGTCGGGCCTTGCGATCCGCGGTCGGCGGCAAGTCCTTGGCCGTGACCGGCGGGTGGTAGGTGATGGTGATCCGGCCCGGCCGCGGCAGCCGGCGGTGGACCGGCCACGCCTCGAAGCCCCCGGCGATCGAGACCGGCACCACTGGCGCCCCGGTCTGGAGCGCGATCCGGAAGGCGCCCGGCCGGAACGGCTGCAAGTGACCGTCGGGCGAACGGCCGCCCTCGGGGAAGATCACCAGCGGCTCCCCCGCTCGCAGCACCCGGATCGCCGTCCGGACGGCCGGGCGGTCCACCTCGTCCTCCCGGACCGGGAATGCGCGGCACCAGCGGATCATCGGTCCGAGGCCGCGGACGCGCAAGAACGGTTCGAGGGTCATGTAGTGGAGCGGCCGGTGGATCGGGATGGTGATCAGGACGGGGTCCATGAAGGAGACGTGGTTGGGGGCGATGAGGACCGCCCCCGTCAGCGGCACGTGGGCGACCCCTTCGAACCGGATTCGGAAGAGCATGCGGGCCGTGAGCCACACGAACGGCCGGCACACCTCGAAAAACCAGAGCGGAGCGTGTGGCACGGTGTAATCTTGGCACGGGCCCGCGCGCGGTGACAACGACCCGGCGCGCCCCGCCGCTGCTGATCGCCTGGCGCGGCGCGACCGCGGTTGCCCCCGCCCACACCATTCCCGCCTACGAGGCGGCGATCGCCATGGGTGCCGACGCGCTCGGCCTCGAGGTCCACGTCTCGGCTGACGACCAGCTCGTCGTCATCGGGAATCCCCGGCTCGAACGCATCACCGATGGCCGCGGCGCCGTCCGCGAGCACACCGCCCGCGAGTTGAAGCGGCTCGACGCCGGCGGCTGGTTCGGGCGCCGGTTTCGGGGCCAGCGGCTCCAGACGCTGAGCGAAGTCCTCGAGCGCTTCCGCGAGCGCGTCGGCTTCGCCGTCGTCCTCCCGGGCGGCTCCACTCTGTTCCCGGGGATCGAGGAGCGGCTGCTCACGCTCCTCCAGATCTACGCGGTGGGCGAGCGGACGCTGATCGCCTCTGTCGATCACCACGCCCTCCGCAAGTGCCACGACCTCGACCCCGAGACGCCGACCGTGGCGCTGGTGGCCGGCCGCGTGCTGGCGCCGGCCGCGCTGGCCCCGCCCGGCGTCCTGCGCGGCGTCGGGATGCCGGCCGGCCTCGCGACGGCCGCGGACGTCGCGGCGGCGCGGGACGCCGGGCTCGACTGCTATGTCGGCGTGGTGGACGAGCCGGCGATCGCCCGCGAACTGGCGGCCTGGGGGGTGGCCGGGATCGCCACCGAGCACCCTGACCGGCTGCGCCCCGTCCTCATGAGCGTTCCCTCTCCCCTCGGGGGAGACCCGTCGTGATCCTGATCGAGCACGGCACCATCATTACCGTCGACCGCGAGCGACGGATCCTCGCCGACGGCTCCATCCTCGTGGAGGGGCGCGACATCGTGCAGGTCGGGCCCGCCCGCGACGTCCGCCCGCCGCGGCCGCCCGACCGGGTGATCGACGCCGGCCGCGCGGTGGTGCTGCCGGGCTTCGTGGACACCCACATCCACCTCTCCGAGCACGTGAACCGCGGCCTGCTCCTCGACGACGTCCCGGTGGACCGGTACCTGCCCGACTGGCTGCTGCCGCTCTACTCGGTGATCACGCCCGAAGAGGAGCAGGCCTCGGCACTCCTCGCCTGCCTGGAGATGCTGCGCACCGGCACCACCACCTTCTGCGAAGCCGGCACCCTCTTCGACGTCGCCGCGGTGGCTGACGCCGTCGAGCAGATCGGCGTGCGGGCCGTTCTCGGCCGCTGGACCTGGGACCTCGTCGAGGGGCCAGGCCGGCTCACCCAGACCACGGCCGAGGGACTCCGCGCCAACGAGGCGATGCTCGCCGAGGTTCACGGGCGGGCGGGCGGGCGCATCCAGGCGTGGCCGCTCCTTCTCGGCTTCGGCACCTGCTCGGAGGCGCTCGTCCGGGGCGCCAAGGCGCTCGCCGACCGCCACGGCGTCGGCTGGGGCATGATGCAGTTCGCCTCCCACCCCGCGCGCCAGACCGCCGACCGCCTCCCGCTGGCCACCCTGGACGCCTGGGGCGTCCTGGCGCCCACCACCAAGCTCGCCCACATGGTGTACGTGGACGACGCCGATGTCGCGCTGCTGGCCCGGCGCGGGGTGAAGATCTCCCACTGCCCGTCGGCCGGGCTCAAGCACACCAAAGGGCTGGCCGCCCACGGCCGCTTCGTCGAGATGCTCGATCGCGGCGTGTGCGTGTCGCTGGGCGGCGACAGTGGCAACGGCTCCAATCACTTCGACATGCTGCGGCTCATGTACCTGGTGGCGACGATCTACAAGGACAGCCGCCTCGACGTCGGCGTCATGCCGCCTGAACGGGCGCTCGAGATGGCGACGATCCGGGGGGCGGAAGCGCTGGGGCTCGCCGGCGAGATCGGATCGATCGAGGCCGGCAAGCGGGCCGATCTGGTCCTCTTCGATCTCGACACGCCGGAGTGGCGGCCGCTCCTGAACCCGCTGAACAACCTCGTCTACGCGGCGACCGGGGCCAGCGTCAAGACCGTGCTGATCGACGGCCGTGTCGTCCTCGACGCGGGGCGCGTGACCACCGTGGACGAGCGGGCGATCTACGACCGGGTGGAGGCGCTGGCCCGCGCCCAGATCGCCCGGGCAGGCCTGACCATCGAGACGAAGTGGCCGCTGATGCGCTGAAGGTGTCCTCTCCCCTCGCGGAAGACAGGGCAGATCGCGACGAACGCTGAGGCGCGAGTCGTCACCGGTCTGCTCAGGGCTGCGGCACCCCCGGCAGCCCGAGGGGAAGCCCCAGCCCCCAGAGATCCAGCCCCGCGCCCACCGGCGTGGTGATCCGCCGGCCCCAGCCCACGGTCTTCTCGACGAACATCACGACGGCCAGGGCCCGCATCACCCCATGGAGCGCGGTTAGCCCCGCCGGCGGCTGCCTCGGATGACGCGGCGGATCGCGTCGGCAAGCTGTGCCTGGTCGACGGGCTTGGTGAGGTGACCGGCGAAGCCTCGGCTCCAGGTCTGGATGTAATCCGCCATGCTGGCGAGAGCGGTGACGGCCAGGATCGGAATGTTCGTCAGGCGGGGATCGCCGTGAACATGATGCGCGAAGGTCAGCCCATCCATCCCGGGGAGCATGAGATCGAGCAGGATGATATGTGGCTGTTGCCTTTCGAGCACCTGCAGTCCTGCCCGCGCATCCTCCGCCAGGAGGACGCGAGCACCGAGCGGCGCCAGCATCTGTCTCAGCAGCTCTCGGGTGTCCGGGTGATCCTCGATGACCAGCACGACCAGGTTCCTCAGTGGCTTGGCCGTGGCCTTGGCATGCTGCCGGGGCTTCGGAGCGCCTTGGGTGGGTCGGGGCGGGCGACGACCCGGCCGGCTTCTTGGACGACGACGCGCGCTCGCTGCGAGCGGGGTGCTTTGGATGCGCGTATGCATGGGGCGGCTTATTAGGTCCACGACACCACGAGGCTCCGGGGGAAGTCAAGTAGACCTTGCCGTGGTGCTTCAGAATCTCCGGTGTCTTCCTCTCCCGGCGCACCGGCAGTCACCCGCGGAGGGCGCGGAGGGGCTTGAGGAGGCTCGCCACGTCGGGGAGCCCGTCGAGCCGTCCGGCCGCCGCGATGAGCGCCTCGGCGTCGGCCGGCGCCAGCACGTCGGCGAGCAGCGTCCGAACCTGTGCGGTCAGCTCCTCCCGGGTCAGCGCGTGCTTCGGGCTCCCCTTGGGGTCGCGGACCTCCACGGTGTGAGTGGCCCCGGCGGCGGTGCGCACGGTCACCCGGGCCGGCCAGGCGGCGGGAAAGCGCGCCTCCAGCTCGGCATCGCCCCGACACTCGACGACGGCCATGAGCCGCCGCACCTCGGGATCGCCGAGGACGGCCTCGGTGTACTCGGTGAGGAATGCCCGCCGGTATCGCACCGCGACCGCCAGGGCGTAGGGCAGGCTGAACTGGGCGTCCACGACGTTGTCGGGCGCGCGCTTGGCCGCCCGCGGCTCGGCCACGATGGGCATGCCGGTGCTCGGGATGTCGGCGACGATCGCGGCGACGTCGCGGGGCGCCAGGTCGTGGCGCCCGACGATCGCGAGCACCGCGTCGATGGCGGCGTGGTTGTGACGGCAGCAGGCGTGGGGCTTGATGGCGACGTCGAGCGTCTCCCAGTCGCGGCCGAGACCGGCCACCGCCCGCTCCGGCTCGCCGCCGTCGGCGTACGCGCGGAAGAATCCCTGCTCGCCCTCGAAGACCCGAGCCGGGCCGGTCACGCCCTCGGCCGCCAGGTGGGCGGCCAGAATGCCGGCGTGGGCGGCTAGCCCCGGATGCGTCCGCTTGGTCAGCGCGCCGCCGTCCAGGTACGCCATCGAGCCCGCGGCCAGGCTGCCGGCGATGCCGAGGGCGTGCGCGGTGCGTGTGGCGTCGAGGCCGGCCAAGCGGGCGGCGACGGCCGCCGCGGCGAAGGCGCCGCAGGTCGCCGTCGGATGGAAGCCGCGCGCGTAGTGCGCCTTGACGTGGAGCGCGTTGCCGAGCCGACCCATCACCTCGTAGCCGACCACGGCGGCCACGAGGAACTCTCGGGTGTCGACCTGGCGCGCCTCGGCCATCGCCAGCGCCGCCGGGAAGACGACGACGCCGGGGTGGAGCGAGGAGACCTCGGTCACGTCGTCCAGCTCGAGGGCATGGGCCGTGGCGCCGTTGGCCAGCGCCGCGTACTGCGGGGCCAGGCTGGCATCGCCGCCGATGACGGTGGCCGGGCCGGGCCCGGAGAGGGCGCGGGCGGCGCGGCGGGCCATGCCGCTCGACGCGGTCCGGGTTCCCCGGGCGGCCACGGCGAGGAAGTGCAGCGCCAGCTCGCGCGCGCGGGCCCGCACGGGCTCGGGCACGGTTTCGTAGCGGAGGCCGACGGCGAAGTCCGCGAGCGCGCGAGCGACAGTCGTCATGGGGACGTCTCAGGCGGCGGGGTGGACGAGCGCGGTGGCCAGGGCGGCGGCACCGAGGATGCCGGCCTCCTCCAGTCGCTCGGCCGGGGCGATCCGGCACTCCTCGAACAAGGTCCGGATCGCGTGGTCGCGGGCGGCCCGGCGGATCGCCGCGAACAGCGGCTCGCCGGCCTTCGCGATCTGGCCGCCGATGGCGATTACCTCCGGGTTGAAGACGTTGATGAAGTTGGCCACGCCGATGCCGACGTAGGTGCCGGTCTCCTCCCATACCTCCCGGGCCAGGGCATCGCCAGCCGCCGCCGCCTCCGCGAGGAGCTGCGGGGTGAGGCGGGCGGGGTCGCCGCCACACAGCGCGTGAAGCCGGCTCTGGGGAGCGCGCTGAAGCTTGCCGCGAGCCCGAGCCACGATCGCGTCGCGGTTGGCGAGGGCTTCCAGGCAGCCACTCGCTCCGCAGCCGCAGCGGGGGCCGCCGGCCAGGACGATCGTGTGGCCGAGCTCGGCGCCGCCGCCGGTCGCGCCGACCAGCAGGACGCCGTGGGCCCACGTCGCCGCCCCCTGCACCTGCCGTCGGGTCAGGACGACGCCGCCCCCGATGCCGGTGCCCAGCGTGAGCAGCACGAACCCGTCGGCGCGGTCGCCGCCGCTCCCGAAGCGGTACTCGCCGAGGGCGGCGAGGTTGGCGTCGTTGCCCATGACGACCGGGCAGCCGAGCTCTCGCTCGACGGCCGCGCCCAGCGCCACCTCGGGCCACGGCTCGAGAACGCCATCGCGCATCTCGCCGAAGTTCGGCGTCCAGCGGACGACCCCGCGCTCCCCGTCTACATGGCCGGGGACGGCCATCCCGACCGCGCGGACGGCGGCTCCCCCGGCCCGCCGCGCTGCCTCCCGGATCGCCTTCGCGATCGCGCCCACCGTGGCGTCCACGCCGGCGGTGGCCTGCGACGAGTGCTCGACCGCATCACCGAGGAGTCGGCCGTCCGGCCCCGCGACCGCGGCCCGGACATTCGTCCCGCCCAGGTCAACGCCGACAATCACATGCGCGCTCCGGTCTCGGTGGCGGAGTGGTGGGCTCCCCACCGGTCACCAGGATGGGAGCCTTTGAACCGAGGTCAGTTACATGATCTCGCGAAACGGAACCTCTGTGACGTCGTAGAACGCGCCGAAGTCGGCGGGGTCATGGATGGGCATCCGGTACTGGCGCAGTAGCGCGTCCAGAGCACGGTGTGCGTGCGCGAGCGCGTTGTCCAGGGTGACGACCGCGTCGGACGCGGAAAGCTCGGGATCGAGGCGGGCGAACGCCTTCTGCGCCTTCTCGAGGGATTTCCGCCCCTCCGCCGATCGCGAGCGCTCGATCTCCCGCGAGAGGGCGTCGAGGTAGCGTCCGATCTGGCGGTAGGCCCGCCGAAGATCCAACACGGTGGCGGCCGGGCTGCGCCAGGCCCCATAGTAGAGTCGGTCGTGCGCCTCCCGCAGATGCGCGAAGGGCCGGCCGCGGTAGGGTGAACCGGGCGGCGCTTGCAGTTCTTCGGCGCGCCGGTGGCAGGCCTCGATGTTTTCCAGGTGCTGTTCCCGCATCTCGACGAGGAAGGCCTTCGTCTCGGGATCGAGTTTCTTCGCGAGCAGCGCCTCGATGCGTTTGACGACCCACGCCTGGCCCCGGGCCAGGAGACTCACCCGCTCTCCTTCGCTCGCCAGGGCCATCACTTTCTGGGCGAAATCTCCGGTGCGCTCCGACGGCATCCCGTCAAGTCGGAGGATCGCCTTCCGCAGGCCGCCGCAGGCCCACCCTTCATCCTCGGCGAACTTCTTCATCTCGCCATGGGTGAGCCCGGCGGCGTCCGAGGCGGCCAGGTCCAGGGCCGCCTCGACCCCGGCGCGCTCGCACTCGAGGAGTTCGTTCAAGCGATCAACGATTGTCGGTGACATCGTCCACGGTCCCGGGCGCCCTATCGCGCTCGCCGAGGGACGGCTCACGACTGGGTGTCCGCGAACCCCTGTCGTCCCGACTCTAACCCGCATCGCTCGTGGCTGGAAGAGGGCGCCCGTCGCCGGTGGGCGGGGCGGGGGGGCCGCGGGGCCGAGGATTCGGCGGCGGCGGAGAAACGGGCGGCCGGGGAGGTGCGGGCCCCGGCCGCCGCGCCGGCGGGGGATCGGTGCCGGGCTCAGGGGCCTGCGCTACGATCAACGGGGCGAGTCGGCCCTGCCGACCGCGCTCAGCAGCGAATCTCTCTTCGCGAATTGACCTCGCGCCGCCCTACGCGGTCGCCTTGACCGGTGCCCCCTCCGGCACCACCGGGCGCCGCGCCATGAGCTCCGCTACCAGCGCGACCCCCGCCAGCACTGCCGCGGTGTAGAAGGCGGCCTGATAGTTCTGGTACTTGTCGTACAGCACGCCGCCGATCCGCGGGCCGATGATGCCGGCGACCCCCCACGCGGTGAAGAGAATGCCGTAGTTGATCCCGGCATTCTTCGTCCCCCAGAAATCCGAGGTCGTCGAGGCGTTCACCGAGAGCTGGGTGCCGTAACAGTAGTACACGATGAACACCATGACGAAGAACAACAGGCCGTGGCCGCCGACGTGGTACAGGATTGGCATGGCCACGGCCGAGATGGCGATCATCAGCCGCAAGGTGTTGAGACGGCCGAGGGTGTCGGACAGCCAGCCGGAGAAGATGCGCCCCGAGGCGTTACCGACGGCCCCGATGAAGATGGCCGTGGTTCCGAGTGCGGCCAGCCCCACGCTGCGAGCGAACGGCACGAGCTGGCTGATCACCATGAGGCCCGCAGAGGTCCCGAGGGCGTAGGCGATCCACATGAAGTACATGGCGGGTGTCCTGAGCGCCTCACTCGGGGAGAAGTCGTATGTCGTCGCAGCGGCCTTGGCCGCCGGGGCCGGGGTCCAGCCGGGCGGCCGGTAGCCCATCGGCGGGTTCTTCAAGAGGTACGCCCCGACCAGCGTCATGATCAGGAAGATGACCCCCAGGATCTGAAAGGTCGCCCGCCACCCGTAAGTCGGGATCAGCCAGTTCCCGGCCAGCGGGCCGAAGATGGCCGATCCCCCGCCGTAGCCCGCCACCGCGAGCCCGACCGCCAGACCGCGCCTGTCGGGGAACCACTTGGCCATGACGGGGATCGGCGTCGCATAGCCGAAGCCGTTGCCG
>DASYUM010000317.1:0-21520 GCA_036001225.1 Candidatus Methylomirabilota bacterium
GAAGCCGCCCACGCCTCCGAGGACGAAACCCAAGGGCCCGGTGATGAAAATGCCGAGCAACGGGCCTTGATTCGCTCCGGGGGTGAAAATCATGGGGCCGAAGAATCCGGCGCAGAAGCCGATCGCACCAAGCACGACAGCTCCAAACAATGTGCTCGAGATCAACCCCGTTGGCGCAGAGCCGAGGAGTCTCCAGACGTACCGGCCAACACCCATCGCACAGAGGAGAGAGATGATGCTCGGTATCCAACGTTGCTCGAGGAACGGAACGAGCGAAAACGGGACCCAGTAGACGAAGTAGTATGTGGCAGGAACCACCACCAGCATGGCGAGCAGCCGAAACAGGAGTCTCATCCCGATGCGCTCACGATCGGGTGCCGGTTCTTCGTCACTCGACTCCTCTGACGTGCGGGGGCAAGGGTGAGCGCGCCGACCTGGCCGCGGTCATCCTGGGCGACTCGGAGCGGGTTACGTTGCGAGCGCCTCGTTCACGGCCTCGATCAGCGCGTCGGAGGTGAAGGGCTTTCTGATGCCACGGCGCGCGCCAAAATGGATGGCGTCATCGAGGTGATCGCTCGGATCGAGTTCCCCGCCTTCGGGGGATGATCAACATAAAGCCCCCTCTCGGTCGTCTTCCCCCAGGGGGCTGGCGGACCAAGCCCCCTCCGCCCCGATGGTGCGCGACCGGCGCGGGCGGTGTCAAGGGCGCGGCACCTGGCGGCACCTGCCGCGCCCCAGACGCAGGCGCCGTCACTCGAGAGGGCAGGGAGACGCGGCTGGCCGGACCCGCCGCGGCGGACTCGGGAGACCGGTTCCTCCTGGGAGATCAGCCGGGGGAGGTCAGGGTGGAGGTCAGTTGGCGATGGGGAGGGCACCGGCCGGCGCCGCCGCCGGGCCAGGACCGAGCGGCTCGGCCGGCCGCCGGGCGGCCAGGAGCTGGCGCACCGCGACCGGGTCCTCGACCGTGGCGATCACGCGCAGCCGCCCGCCACAGCGGGGGCACGCCAACACGTCGATCGCGAACGCCCGCCGCATGAGGGCCGCCCAGGTCCAGTTGCGCGGGGGGGCGGGGGGCGGCGGGACCTGGCGGGCCTCGGCGGGGTCAAGGGCGGCGGCCTCGGGCGCCGCCCGACCATAGCTCACGACCGGTGGGCGCCAGCGCGCATGCGGCGCGAGCACGCCGTGGTCGAGCAGCAGGTTGATCTCGGGCCGCGGCGTTAGCGCGGCCAGCTTCGCGAGGAACTCGAGGGGCTCAAACACGAGGTGCGTCGTCCCATCGCGCCAGGCCGCCTTCAGCTTGCGCGATCCCGGCCATCGACCGCGCGCTCGCCGGGCTCGTCAAGTCCACCTGCGTCCACCTCTGCTTCGGCTACACGAGGCGGGTGGGATGGACAGAGCCTGCTACAATGCCGGCAGGAGCGACTTGATGGCCACTCCAGTCGTGCGACACCTGTTCACGGTCGGCGAGTACCACCGGATGGGCGAGGCCGGCATCTTCACCGAAGATGACCGCGTCGAGCTCATCGAGGGGGAGATCGTCGAGATGACACCGGTCGGCAGTCTCCACGCGGCGTTCGTGGATCGCCTGACTGACCTCCTGACGTCTCGCATCGGACGACGGGCAATCGTCCGAGTCCAGAGCCCGATCGGGATCGGGCCCCGCTCCGAGCCTCAGCCGGATGTGACCGTGCTACGACGTCGCGAAGATTTTTACGCGCACGCGCACCCCGAGCCTCCCGACGTGCTCCTCGTGATCGAGGTGGCCGATACCTCGCTCGAGTTCGACCGGGCGGTGAAGGCGCCTCTCTACAGCCGGCTAGGAATTCCAGAGATGTGGATCCTGGACGTGGCCGGGCCTTCACTGGAGATCCATCGCCGCCATTCGGCCGAGGGCTATCGAGACGTGCGAACCGCCAGGCGGGGCGAGCGGCTGACTCCGACCGCGTTCCCCGACCTCAACCTTTCGGTCGACGACATTCTCGGCTGAGACCGCCTCGGCTGAGACCGCGGCCGCGAGGGCGTCCGGACGAAATCCGATCCACCGGGCTACTACTTCCGGGTCGACGCCCGGCGGAAGGAGCTGCAGGGCTTCCGCCCCGGGCGGTACATGCACTTCTGGAACGTCTGGCTCGACCGCTAGCGTCCGAAGCCGGTCGAGCCCGGCATCATCGAGATCGCTTGACGCCTACTTCCGGATGCCCATCTTCACGGCGAGGGGCAGGTACCTCTTCAGCTCCTCCTCCTGGAACTGGCGGAACGCGTCGGGGCCCTTGTAGGCGACGACCTTGTTGACCCTCAGCGCCTGCTCGAGGAAGGCCGGGTCCTTCGAAGCCTCCTCGAGGAGCCCGGCCCACCGCGCCACCACCTCGCCCGGGAGCCGGGGCGGGCCCGAGAGCCCCTGCCAGCCGACGACGTCGAGGTCGGGAAACCCGGCCTCCTTCGCGGTGGGCACGTCGGGCAGCCCCGGCAGCCGGGCCGGATGGACGACGGCCAGGCCCCGGAGCTTGCCGCCCTGGATCAGGCCGCCCGACTCGCTCCACTGCTGACCGGCGAAATCGATGTGCCCGCCGGCGAGCGCGGTGAGGGTCGGGGCGCCGCCGGCAAACACCACCCGGTTGGTCTCGGCCACCGGGACGCCGGCGGCGTAGAGGAACTGCGAGACCGAGAAGCTCGCCACTCCCGCGATCCCGCCGAGCCCGTAGCGAAACCCTTTCGGGTTCGCCTTGGCGGCGGCGGCGACGTCGGCGAGGCTCTTCCACGGCGAATCGGACTTGACCGTGTAGACCACGGGGTCCAGGGTCACGAGCGCGATCGCGGTCTTCGTCTCCATCTTGTAGGGGACGTCGCTCTGGACGGCGAAGAGCATGGAGCTGACCGCGTGGTTGTCGAAGAGGAGGGTGTAGCCGTCGGGCCGGGCGCCGAGGACGTGGAGGGTCCCCGTGATGCCCGAGGCCCCCGGCATGTTGACGACGTTCACCGGCTGGCCCCAGTGCTTCGACGCGTAGACGGCGGTCAGCCGCGCCGCCACGTCCGCGCCCCCGCCGGGCGGAAAGCCGACGACCAGCTCGACCGGGCGGCTCGGGTACGGCGCCTGGGCCTCGAGGCCCGGGCCCGCCACTCCGGCGCCGAGCATCACCATCACCACCATCAGCCACCACCACCGCCGTCGCGCTGCGATCATGCCGTTCGCCTCCTTGGCCTCGCGAGCAGGGACCACGCGGTGAGCGCGAGGCCGGCGCCGATCAGGGTCACCGCGATGGGACGTGTGAGGAAGATCAACGGGCTCCCGGCGGCCATGCTGAGCGACTGCCGGAGCGCGCTCTCGAGCATCGGCGTCAGGATCAGCGCCAGCACGAGCGGGGCCGTCGGGTAGCCGAGCTTCACCATCAGGTATCCCACGGCGCCGAAGGCGAGCGCCATCCCGACGTCGACGAAGTTGTTCCGGACGCTGAACGCGCCGAGCACGCTGAAGAGGAGGATGAGCGGCGCCATCACCGCATACGGGACCCTGACCAGCCGCGCCCACAGGCCGACCAGGGGCAGGTTGAGGATCAGGAGCATCACGTTGCCGACGTACATGCTCGCGATCACGGTCCACACGAACTCCGGCCGCTTCTCGAAGAGGAGCGGCCCCGGCTGGAGCCCGTAGATCATCAAGCCGCTCAGGAGCACGGCCAGGGCCGGCGTGGCGGGGATGCCGAGCGCGAAGAGGGGGACGAAGCCGCCGCTGGTCGTGGCGTTGTTGGCCCCCTCGGGGGCGGCCACGCCCTCGATCGCGCCGCGGCCGAATCGCTCCGGCGTCCGGGAGACCCGCCGCTCGAGGTCGTACGACAGGAAGGAGATCGCTCCCGGCGTGCAGCCCGGGAGCAGGCCGAGCCCGAAGCCGACGCCGGTCGCCCGCAGCATCGTCCCCACGCAGCCCTTGATCTCGCCCCACTCCGGCATCAGCTTGCCGAGCGGGGCCGCCGAGACCGCGCTGGCGGCCGCCTCGACGCCGACGAGGACCTCCGTGATCGCGAACAGCCCGATGATGACCGCGATGAAGTCGATGCCGGAGAGGAGCGTCGTGGTCCCGAACGTGAAGCGACGCACCCCCGACATCGGGTCCAGGCCCACCAGGGCCACGAGGGCCCCGAGCGCGGCCGCGCTCAGGCCCTTCACCAGCGAGGCGCCCGACAGGCTCACGACGACGCTGAACGCGAGGACCACCAGCCCGACGTACTCGGGCGGGCCGACGCGAAGCGCCACCTCCGCCAGCGGCGGGGCGAAGAACGTGAGGCCGACGAGGCCGAGCGTCCCCGCCACGAAGGACGAGATGGCCGCGATGGCCAGCGCCGGACCCGCGCGTCCCTGCCGGGCCATCTGGTAGCCGTCGAGCGTCGTCACCACGGAGGCGACCTCGCCCGGGATGTTCACGAGGATCGCCGTGGTCGAGCCCCCGTACATGGCGCCGTAGTAGATGGCGGCCAGCATGATGATCGCCGGCGCGGGGGGGAGCACGGACGTCAGGGGCAGGAGGATCGCGATCCCCGAGGTCGGGCCGATCCCCGGGAGGACGCCCACCAGGGTCCCGAGCACCGACCCGATCAGCGCGAAGAGGAGGTTCTGCGGCGTGAGAGCCTGGGCGAAGCCGTGGAGCAGGAACCCGAGGGTGTCCACGGCGGGCTCAGGGGCCGAGCAGGCCCGGCGGCAGCGGCATGCCGAGCCAGCGTGCGAAGACGACGTGGCTGGCGAGCGCGATCGTCGCCGCCAGGACACCCGTCATCGTCCACGAGAACGGGCCGAGCGCGCGCAGGAGGACCAGCGCGAAGACCGCGGTCGCCGGCAGGAAGCCGAGCGACGGCAGCCCGGCCACGTAGAGCACGAGGAGGCCGAACACGAACCCGACGCGACGCCGACCCGCGGCATCGGGCCACGCCGGGCGATCGGCCGCCCGCCCCGCGAGGTGGGCGGCGCCCAGCCCGGCGAGGGCGAGGCCGATCACGGCGGGGAGGAGCCGGGCGCCGGGCCAGTCGTCCCGGATGCGGAGGGCTTCGACGAGCGCGAGGGCGCCGAGCCCGAGGAGCACGCAGCCGGCCAGCACGTTCACGCGCCGCATGGCGGCGTCAGTATTGCGGACGAGAGCGATTTTCGGCAATCAGCTCGCCGGGTCGCCTGCCCCGCGGAGAGACCGCCGGAAGCCTCGCGAACCAACCAGGCGCCTCGGATTGCGGGGCCGCCGACGGTTGGTGTTCCACTCCGAGCGGCGGCTCCGCCGCCGCAATCAAGGGGGGGCATCGGGGGGGTCTCCCGAGACCCCCCCGAAGAACACCAGGTCACGCGCCGGAATCGGCTCGCCGTCGAGCACGCGCCGGATGTTGGCGAACACGTGGCGGGCCATGTTGCCCACGTTGTCGATGACCGAGCCCGCCAGGTGCGGCGCCAGCACGAGGCCGGGCGCCTTCACCCGCAGCAGCGGATGGTCGGCCGGGGGCGGCTCGGTGCCGAAGACGTCGAGGCCGGCGCCGGCGAGCCGGCCGGCGTCGAGGGCCTCGGCCAGCGCCGCTTCGTCCACCAGCTCGCCCCGGGCGGTGTTGATCACCACCGCCTGCGGCCGGAGGCGCGCGATCCGCTCCCGGGACAGGAGCCGCCGGGTCGACGGCAGCAGCGGCACGTGCAGGCTGACGATGTCCGCCTCCGACAGGAGCGCCTCGAGATCGCCGAAGCGGACGCCGAGGGCCCGCTCCTCGTCAGGCGCGAGGCGCCGCACGTCGAAGTACCGGACCTCCGCGTCGAACGCCCGCAGGCGCCGGGCGACCTCCCGGCCGATCGCGCCCATGCCGATCAGCGCGACGAGCTTTCCGCGGAGCTGCCGCGCCTGGGCGCGGGTCTCCTCGCGCGCCCGCTGCCACTCCCCCGCCCGGAGCTGCGCCTCCCGATGGGAGAGGCGGCGCAGGACGGCCAGCACCAGCAGGAGCGTGAACTCCGCGACCGGCACCGCGTTGGCGCCGGCGGTGATGGCGACGGGGACCCCCCGCGCCTGGGCCGCTGCGAGGTCGATCTTGTCCACGCCGATGCCCCACTTGTGGATCAGGCGCAACCGCGGCGCCGCCTGGATGAGGCTGGCGGGAATCGGGGTGATGCCCCCGACCAGGAACTCGGCGTCACCGACCAGCGACGCCCGCTCGGCCGGGTCCGATGATGTCGCCAGGCGCAGGACCACCTCGGGCGGGCATTCGGCCTGGATGGCGGCCCGGACTTCGGGCCCGTGCGGGTCGAGGAACGCGACGACGGGCTTCGACACGCCGCGCTCAGCCGTCCCGGCGACGGCCCGCCACGGTGGCCGGCGCCGGGAACTCCTCGGGATCGATGGGGATCTCGACAACCGCCGGACTGCCGCATCCGAGCGCCGCGCGCATCGCGTCGCCGATCTGGTCCGGCTGCTCCACGTAGTACCCCCGGGCCCCGAAGAGCTCGGCGAACCGGTCGTAGCGCGGGTTGCCGAGGTCGACGCCGACGTAGCGCGCGTTGTAGAAGTGCTTCTGGTAGGCCTTCTCCGAGCCCCAGCAGTTGTTGTTCAGCACCAGGGTCACGACGTTGATGCCGTGCCGCACCGCCGTCTCCAGCTCCTGCGCGTTCATCAGGAAGCCGCCGTCCCCGTGGATGGCGAGCACCGGCGCCTCCGGACGGCCGAGCTTCGCCCCCAGCGCCACCGGCAGGGCAAAGCCCAGGCCGCCCAGATCGAGCGGGGTCAGGAACGTCCGCGGCTGGGAGAAGTGCAGCCGATCGTAGCCGTAGGCCGGGGCCGCGCCGGCGTCCAGCGTGATGATCGTGTCGGGGGCGAGCACCCGGCGCAGCTCCGCGTAGACGCGCTGGGGCTTGATCGGCCGCGCATCGAGGCGGGCTTCCCCGGCCAGGCGCGCCTGGCGCTGGGCGCGCAGCGCCTCGGCTTCCCGCCGCCAGGCCTCGCGGGTCTTTGGGGCCGTCTCCGATCCGAGGGCATCCAGCAGCGCGGCCAGGGCCAGGCCGGCATCGGCCTGGATGCCGACGGTCACGGGATAGTGGCGGCCGATGTCGCGAGGGTCGATGTCGATCTGGACGATGGGCGTGCCGGGTTGGATGTAGCGGTCGTCGTAGAAGCTCGTGAACTGCCCCAGGCGCGAGCCGACGACCAGCAGGAGGTCGGCCCGGCGACAGGCCGCCGCCGCCTCGGGGGACCCGGCCCGGCCCAGCGGCCCGATGTAGAGCGGATGCCCGTTGGGCACGGCGTCGTTGCGCCCGTAGGCACTGACCATCGGCAGGGACTGCTGCGCGCTCAGGCGCACCACCAGCTCGCCGGCCCCGGCCCAGGTGACGCCGCCCCCCACGAGCAGCAGCGGGCGCTCGGCTCGTTGCAGCCAGCGGACGGCGTCGCCGATGGCCTGCGGATGCGGCGGCGGCGGGTGCGTGGGGCGATAGCTGGACGGCGGGGCCATCTCCGCCCGGGGCACCTGGCCGCCCAGTACGTCGCGCGGGATGTCGACGAACACCGGCCCCTTGCGCCCCGTCATGGCGGTCCGGAAAGCGTGGTGGAGGAGCTCGGGAATGCGCTCCGGCTTGTTGACCTGGACCGACAGCTTCGTCACCGGCTTGAAGATGCCGACCAGGTCGAAGTCCTGGAACGCGTCCCGGAAGTAATGGCCGAGGGGAGGCCCGCCCGCGATGGCCACGACCGGCGAGTAGGCGACGTACGCGGCCGCGATCCCGGTGAGCAGGTTCGTCGCCCCCGGCCCGCTGGTGACCAGACACACCGCCGGCGCGCCGGTGACCCGGGCCAGGCCGTCGGCCATGAACGCCGCGCCCTGCTCGTGGCGCACGTTGACGTACTCCACGCTCTTGTCGTCGTAGAGGACATCGAGGACGTCGAGGAAGGTGGCCCCGACGATGCCGAAGACGTGGCGCACGGCCTCGGCCCTGAGCAGCTCGATGACCGCGCGTCCGGCGCTCATCTCAGCCATGGGATGACGCGATTCTACACGAGCCGCGGGCGGCCTATACTGGCCGGGGATGGCCGAGGTGCCCCCCTCACGACCGAGGAGTCAGCATGGTGGCTGAGCATCGCTACGCCTTCCGTCTCCGCCCCGGCCTGCGCCGGGGGTGTTCCACCGAGCTGCCGCTCCCGGCACGGCTCGTGTCCAACGAGGAGTTCCCGCCGCTCCCGCAGACGCCCGCGCAGCAGGCGGTCGAACACCGGATCCTCGCCGAGGCCGGACGGCTGGCGCCGCGACTGGGCCTGAGCCGCCGGGAGTTCCTCAGGAGCAGCGGCGGGATGGCGGTATCGCTCCTCGCCATGAATACCGTCTTCGGCCGGTTCTTCGACGTGCTCCCCGTCGAGGCGGCCGATCCGGCGGCGTTCCAGGCGCGCACGGGCAACCCCTTCTTCATCTTCGACCTGCAGCTCCACTACGTCAGCGCGGGGTACGATCCCCACGACGCCGAGGCGAGGCGCCCGGGCGGGATCACGAAGCAGGGGCTGCTCGGGCTCCGCCGGGGGTCGCGGCGGCTGAACCCGAAGCTGGCGTCCGACCGCGGCACCATGGCCGACCTCTCGTGGGAGAACTTCGTCAAGGAGGTCTTCTTCGACAGCGAGACGGCGATCGGGCTCATCTCGACGCCGCCCGGGCCGTACCCCCAGGACGCGGTGGTGCCGCCGACGGAGATGACCCACATCCGGGACGAGATCAACCGCATCACGCAGTCCCGCCGGATGCTGGCCCACGGCCTGATCACGCCCCAGCTCGGCCAGGCCGACCTCGACTTCATGGACCAGCAGGCGGCCGCGCTGAAGGTCGATGCCTGGAAGGGGTACACCGGCGCCGCCCCCAAGGGGTTCGATCGCGGCTGGTTCGTGGACGACGAGAAGATCGCCTACCCCATGCTCGAGCGAGCCCGCAAGCTCGGGGTGCGGCGCGTGTGCCTGCACAAGGGACTGCCCCTCGGGCCCGTCGCCGACTACAACCATCCGCGCGACCTGATCAAGGCGGCCAGGGATTTCCCGGACCTCGACTTCCTCGTCTACCACTCGGGGCTGCTCGGCGTCGCGGCGGCCAAGCCGTCGGGAGAGGTCCCCTGGACCAGCGAGTTCTGCCGGATGAAGAAGAAGGCGCCGGGCATCCGAAACATCTACATGGAGCTGGGCTCCACCTTCGGGCAGCTCGTCACGACCTATCCCGCCGCCTGCGCCCACGTGCTCGGCCAGGTCGTCGAGGCCTTCGGCGCCGACCACGTGCTGTGGGGGACGGACTCGATCTGGTATGGCACGCCGCAGTGGCAGATCGAGGCGTTCCGGCGCTTCGAGATCCCCGCGGCCCTGATGGAAAAGCACAAGTACGCGCCGCTCACGCGGCCGGCGAAGGAGCAGATCTTCGGGCTGAACGCCGCGCGGGTCTTCGGCGTGGACGTGAGCGCCACGCGCAACGAGGTGCCCCGGGACTACCTGAGCCGGATGAAGATGGCGTATCTCGACGAGGGGGCGACGCCCAGCCACCGCTGGTACGGCTGGGTCGCCGGATGATGGGCTCGATCGGGCGACCCCCTTCCGGGCCGACCACGTCGTCTTCACAAGCTCGATGACCACCCGTCTCGCGCTCATCTCAGCCATCGGCGGGTCTCCGGTTGGTTCGTGGGTTCCTCCTCGTTGATCGTCGCCGGGCGCCTTGATATGCTGCGGGGCATCTCACCATCAGCTCCCCCGAAAGCTCCCGATCATCGCGGACGAAGGCAACGACAAAAGGAGGCAGACATGAGACCAGAGAGGCGGAAATACCTCCAGTTCCAGCTGACGCTGTTCCTGGTCATGGCGCTTCTGACGTTCCCGCACGCCGCCGCGGCGCAGCTGATGGTCGTCGGGAACGACGAGAAGGTCACCTTCGGCGACGCCGGCAACCTCGTCTTCAGCGCGCCGGGGAAAGACACGATCTCGATCGTGGACATTGGGGCCAATCCGGAGTCGCCGAAGATCATCGCCAACCTGCCGCTGATGAACTCGATCGTCGGCCCGCCCGTGAACCTGGCGATCACGCCGGATGAGCGGCTGGCGATCGTTGCCAACTCGCTGAACTGGGTTCAGGAAGGGACCGCGTGGAAGCCGGCGCCCGACAACAAGCTCTACGTGATCGACCTGAAGGCGCAGCCGCCGAAGCACCTCGCGACCGTGGAGGTGGGCAAACAGCCGTCGGGTCTCTCGATCAACCCGCGGGGCGATCTCGCCCTGGTGGCCAACCGGGAGGACAAGTCGATCAGCGTGCTCTCCATCCAGGGCGACGAGGTGAAGCTCATTGACACGGTCCCGATGGGAGATTCCGTGGCCCACGTGGTCTTCACCCCGGACGGGAAGCGCGCGCTGGCCGTGAAGTTCCCGGCTCACAAGGTGGCGGTGCTGGAGGTCGAGGGCCAGAAAGTCGCCTACAACAAGTACGACGTGCCGGTGGGGCTCTGGCCCTACAACATCGGCGTCACCCCCAACGGTAAGCTCGCCCTCACGGCGGACAACGGCAACGCCGGTCGCTCCGACGGCCACGTCGATACGGTGAGCGTGATCGATCTGGAGGCGAATCCGCCCCGCGTGATTGATCGCGTGGTCGTCGGCGACGCGCCTGAGGGGTTCGCCGTCAGCCCCACCGGCGAGATCGCGGTGGCGATTCTCCTGAGCGGCAACGACGGACCGAAGAATGCCTGGTTCTACAACCGCAATGGTCGCGTGGCCGTCCTCAAGATCGACGGCAAGAAGGTCACGAAGGTCGGCGAGGTCGAGGTGCGCGGGCTGCCGGAGGGCGTAGTCTTCAGCCCGGACGGCACGCATCTCTATGTCGGCAACTTCCTGGATAGCGACGTGTCCATTCTGAAGGTGGACGGCACGACGGTCACGGACACCGGCAAGCGGCTCTCGCTGCCGGGACACCCGGCCTCCATGCGCGGACGAATCCAGTAACACCGCCGGAGGGTAGCACCGAGCTGCCACTGCTGACGCGGCTGGTGTCCAACGAGGAGTTTCCGCCGCTCCCGCGGACGGCGGCGCACAACGGCACCGCTCCCAGCCACCGGTGCTACGGCTGGGTCGCCCGCTGATGGCCTCGACCGCGCGGCCGCCGTTCCGGGCCGACCACGTCGGGAGCCTCCTGCGCCCGCCGGCGCTGAAGGCGCTCCGGCGCGACCGGGAGGCCGGCCGCGCCGGCGAGGCCGAGCTGCGTGCCGCCGAGGACGCCGCCATCCGGGACGTGGTCGCCCTCCAGGAGGCGGCGGGCCTGCACGGCATCACCGACGGCGAGCTGCGACGGCAGTCCTGGCACATGGACTTCCTCCTGCAGCTCGGCGGATGGTCGAGCCAGGGGAAGACGATCCCCGTCACCTTTCACGGCCGGGCCGGAGAGGTGCACTTCACGCGGCCGGACCTGGCGATCACCGGCCGCGTCACGCGGCCGCGGCCGATCTTCGTGGAGGCCTTCGAGTTCCTGGCCTCGGTGGTCTCGCGCACGCCGAAGCTCACCCTCCCCTCGCCCTGCATGCTCTACATGCAGGTCGGCCGGGCCAACATCGATCCCGCGGTCTACCCCGACCTCCGGGCGTTCGTCGCCGACACCGCGGCGGCCTATCGCGCCGAGATCGCCGACCTCTACGCCGCCGGCTGCCGGTACCTGCAGCTCGACGACGTGAGCCTGGCCTATCTCTGCGACGAGGAGATGCGGGCCCAGGGGCGGGCCCGCGGCGACGACCCTGACGCTCAGCTCCGGTTATCGGTCGACCTGATCCGGGCGACGCTGCGGGACAAGCCGGCCGATCTGACGGTCTGCACGCACCTCTGCCGCGGCAACTTCCGCTCGAGCTGGCGCGCCCAGGGCGGCTACGCCCGGATCGCCGAGACGCTCTTCAACGAGCTGCCCTACGACGGCTTCTTCCTGGAGTTCGACGACGCGCGCTCGGGCGACTTCTCGCCGCTCCGCTTCGTGCCCAAGCACCCCCGCGTGGTCCTGGGCCTCGTCACCAGCAAGGTCGGCACGCTGGAGCGGAAGGACGACCTCAAGCGGCGGCTGGACGAGGCGGCCCGCTACGTGCCGATCGAGCAGCTCGGCCTGAGCCCGCAGTGCGGCTTCTCCTCGACCCTCGAGGGCAACGAGCTGACGGTGGACCAGCAGAAGGCGAAGCTCTCGCTCTGCGTGGAGGTGGCGCGCGAGGTCTGGGGCGGGCTCTAGGTGCGCGCTCCCTCTCCATCAGCCGCGTCGTGGCCGGCGTAGTCCTTCCGGTGGAAGTAATTCGCGTTGTAGAAGTCGAGCACCAGGTCGCGGTAGACGGCCGGCGGGTAGCGCGGCGGATTGTCGGGGGTGACGCAGCTCGGCAGGCACTCGATGGCCGCGTCCGGGTTGGGACTGTAGAAGAACGCGATCGAGTAGCGGTCCCGCCCCGAATCGTTCAGCACGCCGTGGGGCGTCGAGAGAAACCGGTCGTTCGACCACCGCTTCATCATGTTGCCGAGGTTGACCAGGAACGTCCCCGGAATCACCGGCGGGGCCAGCCACTCCCCGCTCGGCAGTCGCACGGCGAGGCCGGGCCCCTCCTCCCGCGCGAGCATGGTGAGGAACGAGTTGTCGGTGTGGGGCCCCTGGCCGAACTGCTCGTCGTCGTCCGTGTCCTGCGGCGGATAATGCAGGAAGCGGAGATTGATGTGCGCCTCGTTGGCGAAGAACCGCGCGAAGTAGTCGGCCGGCATGTCGAGCGCGCGGGCCAGCACCGGCAGCATCCGCTCGCCCACCGCCTCCAGCGCCTTGAAGTAGGCGACCATCGCCGAGCGCATCGCGGCGTGTCCGTCAGGCCACTGGTTGCGGCCACGCAGCGGGATGCCGGCGACGACGTCCGGGTGATCGGCTCCCCGGTCGTGGCTGATGAAGAAGCTCTCGTTGTAGTTCGGTCGGGTGGCGTTGTGGACAGTCGAGGCCCGCTGCATGCTCTGGTTCAGCGCCAGGTAGCCGATGTTGTTCTCGTTGATCTTGAGCCGCATCTTGTCGTCGAGCGGCAGGGCGTGGAACTCCCGCGAGGCCGCGAAGGCGGCCTCGATCGTGGCCGGGGACACGCCGTGTCCCGCCAGGTAGAAGAAGCCGACGCGCTCGCTGGCCTGCCGCACGGATCGCGCCACGGCTTCGAGACCGCCCGAGTCGTTTCGGAAGACCGGCCCGAAATCGATCAGCGGGATCGATTGCGTGGCCGCCTCGAGATCCGTCACCGCCCCGGCTTTGAAGATGTTCATCGCGCCGGCCCCGGCCTCGATTGTACTCCGGCGTCGGGGGCGTACGCGGGCGGCGTGAGCGGACGACTCGAGGCGGGAGTCAGAGCAACGCGGCCAGGCGGTCCACGGCGTCGGCACTGCTGAAGTGCAGCACCCGGAGGCCGAGGCGAGCCGCTGCCTCGACGTTCGCCGCCTTGTCGTCGACGAAGAGGGCGTCGCCGGCGGCGATCTCGAGACGGTCGAGACAGAGCTGAAAGATCCGGGGGTCCGGCTTGCAGAGCCCGACCTGACTGGAGACGACGATCGCGTCGAAGGTCGCGTCCAGGGCCCGCTCGGCGCGCAGCCGGGCCACGACTTCCGGGATCCCGTTCGAGAGGAAGCCGGTCCGCCCCCCGCGCGCTTTGAAGGCGCGCGCGAGCGCCCAGACCTCCTCCCGGTAGTCGCTCCACGAGGCCACGTCCATCTCCACGAGCCAGTCGAGGGTCTCGCTACGGGTCGTGTCCCCCGGCTGGTGACCCAGCGCGAGCAGCACCCGACGCCAGTAATCGACGGCCGGTTGTCCTCCGTCGTACGGGAGGCGATGCTGCCAGTAGGCGGTCCGGAAGGCGTCGAGGGTGACCCGGAGGCGCGTCGCCATGGCTTCGACGCATGCCGGCCGCTGCGGGTGGGTCAGCACGTCACCGTAGTCGAGGATCAGGGCGCGCGGCGGCATGGTGCTCGGTTCCTGAGCGACGCGCACCCTCATAGCATATGCGCGCGACGGCCGCGGCTCAATTGACGCCCGTCGCGCCCCGATGCTAGAGTCCGGCTGCCTCGTCCGGCCGTCGGCCAGCGTGAGATCCCGAGGCACGTCCAGCCTGACTGAACGGGAGCGAGTCTGTGGATGGAGGAAGCCGCGGTGGGCAGGCGAGCGTGACCTCGCCCGGCGTCCGCGCGGCCGCCCAGCCCGCCGCGCGGCCGCGGGTCGCCCGCCGGCGGGAACGCACCGCGACGGGTCTGGCCGCGACCTTCCTCGCCCCCACCCTCATCTCCCTGGCCGCCTTCACGTACTGGCCGCTCGTCCGCTCGGTCCTCGGCTCCTTCGAGCGCTGGAGTCTGGCCGCCCCCGGTTACGCGTGGGTCGGGCTCGACAACTATGCGGCCCTCCTGCGCGACCAGCTGTTCCGCCACGTCCTCGCCAACACGGCCCTGTACGTGGTGATCGAGGTGCCCCTGGCCGTGCTGGTCGGCCTGCTGGCCGCCATCGCCGTCAACGGCTCCGGCCGGCTGCGGCTCCTCGCCCGCGCGCTGATCTTCCACCCGGTCCTCCTGCCCACGGTGGCGGTCGCCGCCATCTGGCTCTTCCTCCTGAACCCGGTGTCGGGACCGGTGGCCGACCTGGTGAGCCGCCTCTCGGGCTCGGCGCCGAACGTGCTCGGCGGGCCCCTGTCCGCGCTGGTCACCGTCGCCGTGGTGGCCGCCTACAAGAACTGCGGGCTCTACATGTTGTTCTTCCTGGCCGGCCTCCAGGCCATCCCGCGCGAGCTAGAGGACGCGGCGCGGGTCGAGGGCGCCACCGAGTGGCGCGTGTTCCGGCACGTCACCTGGCCGCTGCTGGGCCCCGTCGCCCTCTACGTGCTGATCACGGCGGTCCTCGACGGGCTGCGGAACGTCGATCACATCTTCGTGCTCACCCGCGGGGGGCCGGCCAACGCGACCAACGTGCTCCTGTACGAGACGTACCTGAAGGCCTTCGAGTTCTGGGACATCGGCCGCGCCTCCGCGCTCACGGTGATGCTGGTGGCCGTCCTCCTCGCCGTCGCCGCGCTGGCGATGCCGCGCCTGGAAAGGGGGGTTCACTACGAGGCGTGATCGGCTCGCCGGGCTCGCCGCCGTCCTGAGTCTCCCGTTCCTGGGGACGGTGGTGTTTCTGGTCGTGGCCGCCCTCACGCCCCAGCGGGAGTTCGGGCAGGGGCGCTACTGGAGCTTTCCGCCGACGCTCGCCAACTTCGCGCTGGCCTGGGAGTCGGCCCCGTTCGTGGTGTACTACCGGAACACGGTCCTCTACTCCTTCGGGCTCCTCCTCGTGCAGCTCGTCACCGTCACCCTGGCCGGCTACGCCCTGGCTCGCCTGCGCTTTCCGGGCCGCCAGCTCGCCTTCTACCTGATCCTCCTCCAGCTGTTCCTGCCGCCGGTCGTGCTGATCCTCCCGAACTTCCTGACCCTCCGCTCGCTCGGCCTGGCCGATACCCTGGTCGGGCTGGCCCTGCCGTACGTGGGGAGCGCCTACGGCACCTTTCTCCTCCGGCAGGGCTTTCGGAGCGTCCCCCGCGAGTACGACGAGGCGGCCATGCTGGACGGCGCCGGCCCGCTGCGGACGCTCTGGTACGTGCTGCTCCCGATGGTCCGCCCGCACCTGGCCGCCTTCTCGGTGGTCAGCGTGATTTACCACTGGAACGAATTCCTGTGGCCGCTGGTGGCGACCACCAGCAACTCGGTGCGCGTCCTGGCGGTGGGGCTCCAGTCCTTCACCCGGGCCTCGGAGTCGGGCGCCGAGTGGGGGCTGATCTCGGCCGGGACGCTGATCGTCATCGCGCCCCTGATGCTGGTGTTCCTCTTGTTCCAGCGAGCGTTCATCTCCTCGTTCACCCAGTCGGGCCTCAAGGGCTGAGGCCCGCGCACTCCCGGAAGGAGGCAGACCATGGCGCGACGGGTCCCCGTTCTGGTGCTGGCGCTGGCTGTCGTCGGCGCGCTCGCGATGCCGGCCGCGGCTCAGACCAAGCTCCAGTTCTACTACCCGGTGGGTGTGGCCGGACCGCTGGCCCGCATCATCGAGGGCTACGTCAAGGAGTTCAACCAGAGCCACCCCGCGATCCAGGTCGAGCCGGTGTTCTCCGGGAATTACACCGAGTCGTACTCCAAGATCCTGGCCGCCATCCGCGGCGGCAACCCGCCCGACACCGCGATCATGCTCTCCCAGAACCTGAACGACATCCTCCAGCAGGACATCGTGGTGCCGCTGGACGAGTACATCCAGGCCGATGCCGCCCAGGTGAACATCCAGGATTTCTTCCCGGCCTTCATGCTGAACTCCCAGCAGGGCGGGAAGACGTGGTCGATCCCCTTCCAGCGCTCGACCCCCGTCATGTACTACAACAAGGAGGCGTTCAAGGAGGCCGGGCTCGATCCCGCCAAGCCGCCCCAGAGCTGGACCGAGATGATCAGCATGGCCCAGAAGCTGACCAAGCGGGACGCGTCGGGGCGGGTGTCGCGGTGGGGGCTGGTCATCCCGAGCGGCGGCACCGTGGATACCTGGCTCTTCGAGGCGCTGACCATCGCGGCCGGCGGCCTGCTCTACGACGCGAACAACAACTGCTGCAAGGTTCTGTTCAACACTCCGCCCGTGGAGGCGGCGCTCCAGCTCCTTCGCGACCTGGGCGGCAAGCACCAGGTCAGCCCGCCCGGTCCGATCGACTGGGGGACGGCGCCCAACGATTTCGCGGCCGGCAAGACGGCCATGATGTACCACTCGACCGGCTCCCTGACCTTCGTCCGCACCAACGCACCCTTCGAGTTCGGGACGGCCTTCCTACCCAAGAAGGAGCGGTTCGGGGCGCCGACCGGCGGCGGTAACTTCTACCTCTTCAAGGCGACGCCCCCCGATCGAAAGAAGGCCGCGTGGGAATTCGCCAAGTGGATGACCTCGACCGACCTGCTGGCCCGGTGGTCGATCGACTCCGGCTACGTGGCGCCGCGCAAGTCCTCGTGGGAGACGCCGCGCATGAAAGAGTACACCGCCAAGTATCCCCAGGCGTTGACCGCGCGTGACCAGCTCCCCTACGCGCTGGCCGAGCTGCCGGTGAAGAACATCATCGAGGTCAAGCGGGCGATCGTGAACGCATACCAGACGGCGCTGACGACCACCCAGCCGCTCAAGGAGATCCAGGCCGAGGGCCAGAAGCGGGTCGACGAGATCCTGAAGTAGGCCCTCCTGGCCGGGGGGCCACGGGCCGGATCCCGGGCCCGTGGTCCGCCGGCCGCCCCGGCGCCGGTCGAGGAATCGCCGCCGCCGATGTTCGACACGCGGACCAATCGGTGTCATCGATGCGCAGGCGATGCGCGCCCGAAATTCTGATCCGCGCGCGCAGTTGCCGCTTGCGTCCTCCGGGAACGACCGGTACAGTTTTTTGCGTGCTCGGTGACTCGCGTCGCTTCGTGAGGCGCGAGCGCTCTCGTCCGCGACTCACGTTCCCGGAAGGAGACCTGCCGATGAACCGACGCACGTTCCTGAAGACCTCCACGACCTTCACCGCGGTCGCCGCGGCCTCGACGTGGTCGCGCGCCGCTCCTCCGGCTCGAGCCGACCAGAAGGAGTTCAACCCCCAGCCCGGAACGTGGCGGACGTTCGAGATCACGACCCGGGTCGAGGTGCTGCAGCCGACCGGAGTGACCCGCGTCTGGCTGCCCATCCCCGTCGTCAACGCGGACTACCAGCGCACGCTGGGCGATCGGTGGTCGGGCAACGCCAGGGTCATGCAGGCGATCACGGAGGCGAGGTACGGCGCCGGCATGCTGTATGCCGAGTTCGCCGACGGCGAGACGGCGCCCGTCGTCGAGCTGACGAGCCGGGTTCGCACGCAGAGTCGAGCGCTCGACTGGTCGCGGAAGGTGGCCGTCGCCGAGGACCCGGCCATCCTGCGATCGTGGACGGAACCCACCGAGCTGATTCCGACCGACGGCATCGTCAAGAAGACGGCCGAGGAGATCACCCACGGCCAGACGACCGACCTCGGCACGGTGAAGGCGGTCTACGACTGGATCCTCGCCAACACGTATCGCGAGCCCACGGTGCGGGGCTGTGGCGTGGGCGACATCAAGACCATGCTGGAGACCCGGAACTTCGGCGGCAAGTGCGGCGACATCAACGCCCTGTTCGTCGGTCTCGTGCGGGCGGTCGGTGTGCCGGCGCGCGACATCTATGGGATCCGGGTCGCGCCGTCGGCGTTCGGCTACAAGGCCCTCGGCGCGGGCAGCGCGACCATCAGCAAGGCGCAGCACTGCCGAGCCGAGGTCTTCCTGAGCGACTACGGCTGGGTGGCGATGGATCCCGCCGACGTCGGCAAGGTCGCGCGCGAGGAGACCAGCGAGTGGCTGAAGATGGACCATCCCCTCGTGCAGGCGGTGCGGCCCAAGCTCTTCGGCGGCTGGGAGGGCAACTGGCTCGCCTTCAACACCGCGCACGACGTCGCCCTGCCGAACGCGACCAAGGGCGGTAGGCTCGGCTTCCTGATGTACCCGCAGGCGGAGACGGCCGAGGGGCGTCGGGACAGCCTCGATCCCGACAGTTTCAAGTACACGATCACGACCCGCGAACTCGCGGGATGACCCGGACCGCCGCCCGGCGCGCCGTCGCGATGGCCGTCGTGGGCATCTGCGCGACGCTCGCCGTTCGCGCGGCCACGGCGGCCGAGGCCACGCGCTTCATCCCGTGGACGGACACGCCGCCGCCCGCCGTCGTCCTCAATGACCTCGCCGGCCGGCCGTCGGCGATGGCCGACTACCGCGGCAAGGTCGTCCTGGTCAGCTTCTGGGCGACGTGGTGCGAGTTCTGCCGCGAGCAGATGCTGGCCATGCAGCAGCTCAAGCAGCGGCTGGCCGGCCAGCCCTTCGAGATCGTCGCGGTGAACTTCGCGGAGTCCCCCCCCAAGGTGCGGGAGTACGTCAAGAGCCTGGCGGTGGACTTCCCGGTCGTTCTGGATCCGAATCAGGACGCGGCCAAGGCTTGGCGCGTCCGCGTGTTGCCGGTGAGCTTCGTCGTCGCCGCGGATGGTCGGCCTCGCTACACGGTGGTCGGCGAGTTCGATTGGGCGAGCGACGAGGCGATCAACACCCTCCGCCAGCTCCTCCCCTAGCTCTTCGGGGGGGTCTCGGAAGACCCCCCCGATGCCCCCCCAGGATTGCGGCGGCGGAGCCGCCGCTCGGAGCGAGCCGGCGGAACCGATCGAGCCCGGCTCTCGGCGCATGGTTACCTCGACAGCCCCATGCTCGGCGGCGGCCGACGCGTCGCCCTCGCCCTCACCGCATGCCCTAGGTAAAATCCACCGCTGACTGGTGGTGCTCCCCTCCGAGCGCGGGCTTTGCCCGCGCAACCTGACTTGGGGGAGGTCTCGGAGGGGGTGTTCCGACACCCCCTCCGATTTTCAGCGCATCAGGCTCGGCAGCCACAGGCTGAGCCAGGGAAAGGCGATCAGGATCGCCAGGCGCAGGACGTCGGCCCACATGAACGGCAGCACGCCGCTGAACACCGTCCCGGTCGGCACCTGGGGGAGCAGGGTCTTGAGCACGAACATGTTCATCCCCACCGGCGGGCTGATCAGGCCGATCTCGACCACGCACACGATGATGATGCCGAACCAGACCGGGTCGAACCCCAGGTGCACGATCACCGGGAAGAATACCGGCAGGGTGAGGAGCACCATCGACAGCTCCTCCATGGCGGTGCCGAGCACCACGTAGATCGCGGAGATCGCCGACACCACCAGGATCGGGTTCAGCTGGAACCGCGTGACGAACGCCTTGAGGTCGCTCGGCATCGTGGTGATGTTGACGAACTCCGCGAACATCAGGGCGCCGATCAGGATCAGGAACAGCATGGCCGTGGTGCGCGCGCTCTCGAGGAGGGCGGCGTAGAGGGTCCGCAACGTCAGCGCGCGGCGCCGCAGCGCGAAGACCATGGCCCCGAAGGCACCCATGCCCGCGCCCTCGGTGGCGGTGAAGAAGCCGCCGTAGATGCCGCCCATCACGAACAGGAACAGCGCCGCCACCGCCCACACGTCCCGGAGGGCGAGCCAGCGCTGGCGCCAGGTCGAGCGCTCGCCGGGCGGGCCGGAGGCCGGATCGCGCCAGGTCATGTACAGGACGGCGAAACAGAGCAGGATGGCGCCGAGGATCCCGGGCACGATGCCGGCCGCGAACAGCTTCCCGATGTTGGTCTCGGTGAAGACGCCGTAGATCACCATGATGGTGGACGGCGGGATCATGATGCCGAGGGTGCCGCCCCCGGCGATCACGCCGGCCGCCAGCCGATCGGAGTAGCGGAAGCGCTTCATCGAGGGGTAGGCCACCTTGGCCATGGTGGCCGCGGTGGCGATGGAGGAGCCGCAGATGCCGCCGAAGCCGGCCGAGGCCCAGATGGTGGCCATGGCCAGCCCGCCGCGCAGGTGGCCGATGAACGTGTAGGCGGCCCGGAACAGCTCCTGCGACATGCCCGCCCGCGTCACGAAGTTGCCCATCAGGATGAACAGGGGCACCACCGACAGGGTGTAGTTGCGCCCGGTCTCGTAGACCTTGGTCTGGGTCATGGCGAACGCGACCGTCCAGTTCCAGTCGCGCATGTAGGCGTAGCCGACGACGCCGACGAGGCCCATCGCGAATGAGATGGGCACCCGCAGGCTGGCGATCAGCATCATCAGGGTGAGGCCGACCAGCCCCTCGATCACCGCCCCGGCACCGCCTTGTACAGGTGGATCACGCCGGCCAGCCCGATCATGACCGCCATGAAGTAGACGAAGGGGCCGTACACGATGCGCAGCACGTCGGTGGCGTCGCGGTAGGCCCAGATCCGGTCGGCCTTGAGCCAGACCAGCCAGGCGAGCCCGAACATGACCGCCGCGCACACCACGTGGACCGCGCGCTGGAGCCGGAGCTGCGCGCCCCCGCCGAGCAGGCGGTCGATGAAGTCCATGAGCGCGTGCTCGTCGGCGTACGACACCAGCGGCAGCCCGGCGAAGATCAGCACCACCAGCATCAGCTCGGTCACCTCGAAGGCGCCCCGCAGCGGGCGGCTGAAGACGTAGCGGGCGACCACGTCCACGACGGTGAGGAGCATCATGGCGAGGAGGATGGCCGACGCGGCGACGCCGAGAATCGCCTCGGCGTGCCGCTTCATTCGGGTCCCCCCTTCACCCCCGCCCCCTCCCACCCCGAGGGGGGAGGGGGGGCCCACGCCATCTCGGCGCTCGCCCCCCGCGGGTGACCCCGGACCGCTCACTGGCCGGCGGCGACCTTCTTCAGCTCCTCCCGGAACTCGGCGAGGATCCGGGCGGCGTCCACCCCCTTGGCGTTGGCCTTCTGGATCCAGTCCTCGATGATCGGCGCGGAGCGCTTCTTCACCTCGGCGACGAGGGCGGCGTCGGCGTTGACGATCTTGACGCCCGACTTCTTCAGCGCCTCCAGGCCCTTCTTGTCGGCTTCGTCCCAGGAGTGGCCGGCGAGGCGCGCGATGTGCTCGCCGGCGAGCTTCTCGAT
>DASYUM010000318.1:0-6360 GCA_036001225.1 Candidatus Methylomirabilota bacterium
CCGGCCGGACGCCGATCAGACTCAGGACACCTATCGCCACGTCCTCGGCGGTCATCCCCAGCGCGGCGCCCCGTATGACCACTTCCTTCAGGAAGGGCGCGCGGAGATGAACGGCCGGGCGAGCGGGGAGGTCGGGGGCCACGAACACGCCGCTGCCCCGGCGGGCCTCGACGTAGCCGCTCCGCTTCAGATCCTCGATGGCGCGCGCGACCGTATTGGGATTGATGCCGAGGAAGCCGGCGAGCTCGCGGATGCTCGGCAGCGGCTGGTCCGGGGGAACGCTGCCCCGCTCGAGGACGTGCTTGAGCTGCTCCGTCAGCTGGCGGCGGATCGGGATGGGGCTGTGCTGGTCGATCCGCAGGGGCATCTGGATAGCCATGGTGTGCTAGTACACTACTACAGTGGTCGGGGCACCGTCAAGGCCCCTGATCCCGCGGGCCCCTGATCCTGCGCCGCGGGCGCGGGCGAGGGGCCCTTGCGTTCGGGCGCCACGGTGCTAGAGTGGGTGCGGACCGTATCGGTGGGGTTCGGGCCGGGAGAGCCTGGAGGTCAGGCCGATACGGGCGTGCCGACCGGGGCCGGAGGTAAGTCCCGGTGGTGTGAAGGCAGCAGGCACGGCAAGAAATCCGGCCCGCGGGCGCCGAGGGGTGTCAGAACTCGGCGCCCGCGCTGTTTCTACTCTCCTCCGGCCCGCATCACCGCGTGAACATCGGCTCTCGGGTCATCTCCAGCGCATGCCACCGCCGGTGGTTGAAGTCGTACTCCCAGACCCGCCCCGTGTCATCGAGCGCATAGATCCGAGCGAAGCTCTCCGAGACCTGGGCCGCCGCGATCTGAATGAACTTGGACTCGGCCATGTGCCCTCCTCCACGGCTCGCCGATCAGAGATCGGCGGGCGGCGCGCGCTCAGATCCAGCGGGTGCGCCAGGTGGGCGGGCTCCCCCAGAGCCGCTTCCAGACTTGCCCGAGCCACCGGCGCCACCGGCCGCTCCGTCGGCGCGGCCGGGGGGAGCCCGCGCGGCTGCCGCGCATCACCCCGGCGCGCGGCGGCGCATGCCTGGACAGCATCGGCGGCGGCAGGCAGATGAGGCAAATCCGGTTTCGCGTCGCCACGGCGCCCTTCCTTTCCCGGCCAGCGGGTGTTTCGTGCGGCACGGGTTCGGGGGTGGCCGACGCGTCGAGGACGGTCCCACCGGCGAAACAGCGTGTCCCGACGCCGGTACACTACGCTCCCGAAGGAGAAGGCGCAAGAGCGGCGGGCGCACAGGCCGGAAAGCTGGATCAGTTGAGCCGCCCCTTGACACGAGGGCCGCCCGGTCCGATCTTCCTGGCCCGACGACATGAGACCACGAAAATGGGCGCGCCAGCACCGGTGTACGAAGTCCGAGGCCGTCCGCCTCGCGATCCGCGCCCTGACCCGCCGGCCAGCCCCGGACCCGGTGCGCGACCTCAGCGGTCGGGATTCGGCCGATCCTCGCCCGGGCTATACTGCGAATCATGAGTCGGCCCGGGCCGGCGTGGTGGACGGGCATGCGAACCGCGGGTGTCCTCGCGCTGGCGATCATCCTGGCTGCATCGTCAGTGGCGACGGCCGCGCCCATTCCGCCGGCGCTTTCCGACTCGGCGGCGGGCGGCGCCGATCTGGCGGCGATCGCGCGAGCGCTCGAGACCCGGCTCATCGCCGCGCATCTGCGCACGCTCGGGCTCACGCCCGAAGCGATCCAGACCCATCTGGCCCCACTCGACGACCTCGAGCTGCATCGGATGGCCCAGTCCCTCCCCGAGGTTGCGTCCGGCGGGAATGACCAGCGCGAGCTGACGCCGGAGCAAAAGGCCGGGGTCGTGCTCCTCCTCCTCGTCGCCCTTGTGGTGTTCGGCGGCCTCGTCTATCTGGCGGTCGCCGGCCCGCTCTTCTGAGAACCTCCGCGGGCGCGCGCCCCGCTCGCGAATCTCCATCACGAGCAACAATCGTCCGTGGCCGCGGGGTGCAGAACGGCGATCGCCCAGCCGAGATCGAGGCGCTCGCCGAGCCAGGCGGGGCACCCTGTCCACCCGTCGATCACGAGACCGCGCGCCCGGTGAGCCGCGACGAGGGCGCCGGTCGGGTCGCGGGGTACCGCCGGCGGCCCGGAACGTCCGGAATCGGCCGCCCGTCCGGCGTGCTGAAGTACAGCGTGCCGCCGCGGCCGCGCCATGAGGCCCCGGGCGATCGCCACCATCTGCTGCTCGCCGCCCGACAGCGTGTGGGCGCCGAGCAGGAGGTTGTCGCGGACGGTGAGGAACGGGAAGAGCCGGCGCCGCTCCAGGACGTGCGCCACCCCGGTCGCGACGATCTCGTGCGGGGGTCGGCCGTCGATCCGCTCGCCGAGGAAGGTCACCTGCCCGTCCCGGGGGCGGAGCAGGCCGGAGATCGTGTTCATGAGCGTGGACTTGCCGGCTCACCTGATCGGTCGGCCCGTCGGCGATCAGCTCGCCGAGGTAGAGCGCCAGGATGCGCTGGGCCACCGCGGTGATCACCCGCATGTTGTGCTCGATCACCAGGAGCGTCACCCCGGACCGGTGGACGTCCTGGACCAGGCGCACCAGCCCCGGGATGCTCCCCTGGTCCACACCGCCCGTGACCTCGTCGAGCAGGAGGAGCCGCGGCCGGGTCGCGAGGGCGCGGGCCAGCTCGAGGCGCTTACGCTGCCCGGTGGAGAGCGTCCGCGCGAACGCGTCGCGCTTGTCCGCCAGTCCCACGCGCTCCAGGATCTCCGCGGCCTGCCGTCGCGCGTCGGCGACCTCGCGCGTCCGCGTGAGCGACGCCGACCAGCTCGCCCGCGGCCACGTCGAACGAGATGTCGCGATTGGCCAGATGATCAGGTAGATCCCGACCAGGCCGGCGCCGATCCCCCCGAACGCGGCGCGCAGGTAGGTCTCGAGCGTGGTGACGAACGATCCTGTTCGCGGTGTCGCTCGTCGCGGGGCGCTGGCCGAGACGAGTCTAGCCCGCAAGCCTGAAGCCGCGGCCTGGGAGATTCGGCTTACCCGGCCGCTCCCAGGCCGCGCCGCTCTCCCTCAGCCCTTGACGGCGCCGGTGGTGAGGCCGGAGATGATGTGGCGCTGGACGAGGAGGGTGAGGAGGAGGACGGGGAGGGTGACGACCGTGGAGGCGGCGGCGAGCTTGCCCCACTGGGTGGCCTCGAAGCTCATGTAGTTGAGCAGGATGACGGGCAGGGTCCGGGTGCGGCTCTGGGCCAGGATGAGCGAGAAGAGGAAATTGTTCCAGGAGGCGATGAAGCTCAGGATGGCGGCGGTGATGAGGCCCGGCTTGACCAGCGGGAGGGCGATCCGCCAGAAGTGGTCGTAGACCGAGCAGCCGTCCACCCGGGCCGCGTCGTCGAGGTCGCGCGGCAGATCCTCGAAGAAGCCGACCAGGAGCCACGTGACCAGCGGCAGGCTGACGATGGCGTGGGTGAGAATGAGCGCCCGGTAGCTGTCCACCCAGCCGAGCTTGGTGAACAGGATGAACCAGGGAACCAGGAACACGACGCCGGGAGCGATCCGGAGCAGCAGCAAGCTCGCGGCCAACCCACGGTAGCGCCACCTGGCGACCCCGTAGGCGCACGGGATCCCCAGCCCCAGCGCCAGCGCCGTGCAGCCGGCGGCGACGACGAGCGAGTTCCAGGCGGTCCCCCAGAACTCGGTCTCGGCGAACATCGCGGTCCAGTTCTCGGCCGTCGGCTCGAAACCCCACCACGGGAACAGGAGCGGCGGGATGCTGGCGTTCTGGAGGAACGTCTTCACCGAGGTCGCCACCATCCAGTAGAAGACGAAGAAGATCGGCACCCAGGTGAACGCGATGAAGGCGTAGAAGCCGGCCCACCGCAAAGCGCGACGCACCCCGCGACTTCTCACGCCAGGTCCCCTGCCGCCCGCCGGAAGCGCCCGAAGATCAGCGCCACCCCGAGCACCAGCGCGACGAAGATCGTGACCATGGCCGCGCCCTGGCCGAACAGGTTGTCCCGGAACGAGGTCTGGTAGATGAAGAGGTTGAGCGTCTGGCTGGCCGTCCCCGGGCCGCCGCCGGTGGTCGCGTAGATGATGTCGAAGGTCTTCAGGAGGTCGATCGACCGGAACAGCGCGGCGACGACGAGCGTGGGTCGCAAGAGCGGCAGCGTCACGTACCGGAAGACCTGGGCGGGCGTCGCCCCGTCGATGAGCGCCGACTCGAAGGGCTCGAGCGGCAGCGCGGCCAGCCCGGCCAGCGTGATGAGGACGACGAGCGGCGTCCACTGCCAGGTGTCGAGCAGGATCAGCGCCGGGATCACCGAGCGGCGGTCGGAGAGCCAGAGCTGGGGCGGCAGGCCGACCGCCTCCAGGAGATAGTTCAGGACGCCGGAGGTCGGGTTGTACATCATCATCCAGATCATGGCGACGGCGACGGGCGTGGCCATCATCGGGAAGAGATAGATCGTCCGGACGAGCCCCTTCCCCGGGAAGCCGCGGTTGATGACGACGGCGATCGCCACGCCCAGCACCATCTGGATCCCGAGCGCCACCACGCTGAAGTAGGCCGTCAGCCCGGCGGCCCGGTAGAAGGCCGGGCTGGTGAAGACGTCCTGCCAGTAGTTGCGGAAGCCGACGAAGCGGACGACGTCGGTGCTGATCCAGTGGTGGACGGAGAGATAGAGCGTGTAGCCGACCGGGAAGAGCGCGATGAAGGCGCAGAAGACGACGACCGGCAGCGGAAACAACCACCAGGCGTGGGGATCGAGGCGATCGAGGAGCCGCCGGCCGGCCCCCTCGCCCACCGCCGGCGCGGTGACGGCGCGCGGCGGCGCCGTCACCCCCACCCGCCCCACCGGGCTACTTGGGGTCCTGATCGCGGATGCGGTTGGCCTCGGCCTCGGTCTCGGCGGCCTTGGCGCGGATGACCGGCATGGGATCGCGCCCGGCGCCGATCTCCTCGATGGCGGCGATGATGACCTGGGAGATGAGATCGCGCACCTGCGAGGTCGCCTTGACCCACGGGTTGGCCTGGCCGGCCGCCTTCGTCCTGAGCCCCTCGCGGAACGCGCTGACGAAGTCGGCCGGGTACTGGGTGGTGAGGGCCTGCTTGAAGGCCGGGTCCTCCCAGGTGGACTTGCGGGCCGGGAAGATCATGTCCTTGACCGCGCGCTCGGTGACCTGCGGCTTCTGCGAGAGCCACGTGATCAGGTACCAGGCCGCTTCCTTGTTCGGGGCCTGGGCGGGAATGGACCAGCCCCAGGCCAGGACGACCGGGTTGGCGCCCTGGGGGCCGGCGGGCAGCGGCGCGTAGCCGACCTTCCCCTTCACCTGGGAGGTCTTCGGGTCCTCGAGGAGCGGCGGCGTGCTGCTGGAGTCCCAGAAGAAGCCGGCCCGGCCCTGGGCGAAGAGGCCCCACGTCTCCTGGTAGTGGTAGTTGACCACGCCGGGCGGGCCGTACTTCGCGATCAGCTCGGCGTAGACGCGGATCGCCTGGTGGGCGGCCGGCGTGTTCCAGGTGATGCGGCCGGAGTCGTCCTGCCAGCGCCCGCCGTAGCCGTAGAGGACCGGAGCCAGCGTGTAGGAGCTGCTCACGCGCTTGGCGCGGTTGACCGCGCCGTAGATCTTGTCCTTCGGGTCGTGGAGCTTGGCGGCGGCGGCGAGCGCCTCCTCGAAGGTGCGGGGCGGCCCGGCCAGGCCGGCCTTCTGGAAGAGCTCCTTGTTGTACATGAGGAGCTGGGTCTCGGAGTGGAGCGGCACGCCGACCATCTTGCCGCCGATCTTGAGGAGCGCGGTGGTGCTCGGCTCGTAGTCGTCCCAGTCGTAGCCGGGCGGGACCAGCCGCATGAACTCGTCGAGCGGCGCGTACCAGCCGGCCGACGAGAACTGGAGGCCGTCGAACGGCACCAGGGTCTGGAAGAGGTCCACGGTCGAGTTGCCGGCGGTGAACTCGCTGCGGAGCTTCTGGCGGTAGGGGTCGTCGGGGAGGGTCTCGAGCTTGACCCTGATCCCGGTCTCCTGCTCGAAGCGCAGGAGCTGCTTCTCGATCGCCCGGGTGGGGGCGAAGTTGTGGGCGACGTAGCGGAGGGTCTTGCCGGCGTGCTACTTCCAGTCCCAGCTCTGGGCGGCGGCCGGCTGGGCGAGCGTGACGGCGAGGCCGAGCGCGAGGAGCGTGGCGAGGGTCGAGCGGCGCATCGCGGACCTCCCTCGGGTCGGGGTTGTGCGAGCGCGCCTATGCTAGCACGCGGCTCGTGCTAGTGTGGGGCGCGGACGAGCGCCAGCATGGGAGGCTCAGCGATGACGTCACCAGCGCCGCGGTTCACGCTGCTCACGGCCGCGCGCCTCCTGGACGGGAGCGACCGCGCGGCGGTC
>DASYUM010000319.1:0-24058 GCA_036001225.1 Candidatus Methylomirabilota bacterium
CTCCACCGCTTCCTCCAGAAGGAGGGGCTCGAGTCCCGCCTCCAGGAGGTGGACCCGGGCCGCTTCCAGACCCTCGCCCGCCTGCCCGGCGCCGGCGGCGGGACGTCGCTCATGTTCGACGGCCACATCGACATCGATCCCATCCCGGGCGGCTGGGTGCGGGACCCGTGGACGCCGACCATCGAAGGCGACCGCTTCTACGGCGCCGGGATCTACAACATGAAGGGCGGCGACGCCGCCATGGTCATGGCCGCGGTCGCCGCGCGGCGGGCCGGCGTCCGGCTCCGGGGCGACGTGCTGCTGGCCTGCGTGGTCGGCGAGCTCCAGGGCGGCGTGGGGACGGTGCACATGCTGAAGAGCGGCGTCCGCGCCGATCTGGCGGTCGTCCCCGAGCCCTACAGCACCCAGAACATCATCACCAAGCACACCGGCGTCGTGGAGTTCGTGCTCCACGTGCTGGGCCGCTCGGCCCACATCTCGCGGGCCGAGCACGGCCTCAACGCGATCGGCAAGATGGCCCGGGCGATCCAGGCGCTGGAGGCGCTGAAGCTCCACGGCGAGGCGGACCCCGACCTGCCGGGGCTGCCGCGGCTCTGTGTCGGCTCGATCATCGGCGGCCGCGGCCGCGAGTGGGAGCTGCGTGGCCCCAACATCGTCCCCGACGTCTGCTCGGCGTTCGTGGACGTCCGCTTCCCGGCCAGCATGACCGCGGAATCCATCCTGACCGACGTCCGCGGCGGTCTGGAGGCGCTGGCCGCCGCCGACCGCGACTTCCGCTACGAGATCGAGTGGCCGGCCCGGCCCGAGCGCCGGATCATGCGCGAGGTCATGACCCCGCTCTCGGTGCCGCCCGACCACCCGCTGGTCCGGACCCTCGCCGCCAACGTGCGGGCGATCGCCAAGCTCGAGCCGACCATCGGCGCCGTCCCGCCCTACAGCTACGCCGGCAACGACACCTCACACCTCTATCGGGCCGGCATCCCCTGCTGCCTCTACGGTCCGGCCGGCGGCTACGACGAGGGGCGCTCGGACCGCTGGACATCGGTCGCGCAGATCGTGACCTGCACGCGCGTCTTCGGCGGCCTCATCGCCGACCTCTGCGGCTGATCACCGGAGGGGGCCTCGACGGCCCCCTCCGGATCCTCCCCCAGGAGGAGTGTGCCGCGGCAAAGCCGCGGCTCGAAGCGGAACACAAACCGTGGGAGATCGAGCATGACCGCAAGAAGCAGATGGGCGGGGAGGCGAGTCGGTCGCAAACCACGCCCGGGCGCGGAGTGACTATGGCGCTCCACTTCAGTCGCCGCGAGCTGGCCGGCCGCCGCCGCCGCGCCGGCGTCCGGATGGCCGAGGCCGGGCTCGACGGGCTCCTGCTCTTCCGCCAGGAGAGCATGTACTACCTGACCGGCTACGACACCAGCGGCTACAGCATGTTCCAGGGGATGTACCTCGGCGCCGACGGCCGGCTCGCCCTCTGCACGCGCTCGGCGGATCTCCGCCAGGCGCGGCTCACCTCGGTGGTCGAGGACGTGCGCGTCTGGCGTGACCGCGAGGGCGCGACCCCGGCCGTGGATCTGCGCGACATGCTCGCGGACTACGGCTGCCGCGGCAAGCGCCTCGGCGTCGAATACCACGCCTACGGGCTCACCGCCCAGCGGGGCAAGATGGTGGACGCCGCGCTGGAGGGCTTCTGCCGAACCGAGGATGCCTCCGACCTGGTCCGGCTGCTGCGGCTGGTGAAGAGCCCGGCCGAGCTGGTCTACGTCCGCCAGGCCGGTCGGCTCGCCGACGAGGCGCTCGCGGTCGCCAACCGCCTCACCCGGCCGGGGGTGCCCCTGGGTCTCGTGTACGCCGACATGCAGAAGGCCATCCTGAGCGGCGACGGCGATCCGTCGGCCAGCCGCTGGCCGACGGGATCGGGCAAGGAGGCGCTCCTGGTCCGCTACCACACCGGCCACGCCCGGGTGGCGGCGCGCGACCAGGTGACCTTCGAGTTCGCCGCCGCCTACCGCCACTACCACGCGGCGTTGATGCACGTCGTGGTGACGGGTCGCGTGGACCGGCGGCACCGCGAGATGTTCCGTGCCTGCCGCGACGCGCTCGATGGCTGCAACGACGTCCTTCGCCCCGGCCGCACCGTGGGCGAGGTCTACGACACCCACGCCCGGCGGCTGACGAAGGCCGGCTACAAGGGAAAGTTCCTGAACGCGTGCGGCTACACGATGGGCGCCACCTACCCCCCGACCTGGATGGACTGGCCGATGCTCTACACCGGCAACCCCCAGGTCCTCGCGCCCGGCATGGTGTTCTTCATCCACATGATCCTGCTCGACCCCCGCGCCGGCTTGACGATGTCCCTCGGCGAGACCTCCATCATCACGCCCCGCGGCGCCTCCCCCGTCACTCACGCCCCCCGCGAGCTGGTCGCGAACTGATCGAGCCGCCGGGCCGCGAGGCGGCGGCGGTCAGGCCTCCAGCCGGACCCGGCGGAGCCGGAGGGCGTTGGCGATCACCGACACCGAGCTGAAGGTCATCGCGGCGCTGGCGAAGATCGGGCTCAGGAGCACGCCCGTGAACGGGTAGAGGACGCCGGCCGCGACGGGGACCCCGAGCGCGTTGTAGACGAACGCGAAGAAGAGGTTCTGCCGGATGTTCCGCATCGTCGCGCGACTGAGCCGCCGGGCGCGGACGATGCCCCCGAGGTCCCCCTTCACGAGGATCACGTCGGCGCTCTCCATCGCCACGTCGGTCCCGGTGCCCATCGCGATCCCGACGTGGGCCTGGGCGAGGGCGGGCGCGTCGTTGATCCCGTCGCCCGCCATGGCCACCAGCCGCCCCTCGGCCTGGAGTCGCTTCACCACTTCGGTCTTCTGCTCCGGCAGCACCTCGGCTTCCACCTCCTCGATACCGAGCCGCGTGGCCACCGCCGCGGCCGTGGTTCGGCTGTCGCCGGTCAGCATGACCAGGCGGACCCCCTCCGCGCGGAGCTGGCGGATCGCCTCGGGCGTGGACGCCTTGATCGGGTCCGCCACCCCGAGGAATCCCGCCGCCCGACCATCCACCGCGACGAACACGATCGTCTGGCCCTCGCGGCGCCGCGCTTCGGCCCGCTCGACGAGGTCGCCGGCCGCGACGCCCAGCTCGGCGAAGAGCGCGGCGGTGCCCACCGCCACCGCCCGACCCTCGACGGTGCCCGTCACGCCCTTCCCGGTCAGGGAGCGGAACTCGCGCGCCGCCCCCGGCGGCACACCCCGGTCGCGGGCGCCGGCCACGATGGCGGCGGCCAGCGGATGCTCGCTCGCCCGCTCGAGGCCCGCGGCCAGGCGCAGCAGCTCGGCCTCCTCGAACCCGGGCCGCGTCTCCACCGACACGAGCCTCGGCTTGCCCTCGGTGAGCGTGCCGGTCTTGTCCACCACCAGGGTGTCGACCTTCTCCAGCACCTCCAGGACCTCGGCGTTCCGGACCAGCACGCCGGCGGTGGCCCCGCGGCCGGTCCCGACCATGATGGACATCGGGGTGGCGAGCCCGAGGGCGCAGGGACAGGCGATGATGAGCACCGCCACCGCGTTGACCAGCGCGTAGGCCAGTCGAGGCTCGGGCCCGAACCGGGCCCAGCCCACGAAAGCCAGGAGAGCGACGACCACGACCGCGGGGACGAACCAGGCGGAGATCGCGTCGGCCAGGCGCTGGATGGGGGCCCGGCTCCGCTGCGCTTCGCTCACCAGGCGCACGATCCGGGCCAGCAGCGTGTCGCTCCCCACCCGCTCGGCGCGCATGACGAAGGCGCCGGTCGTGTTCACGGTGCCGCCGGTCACCCGGTCGCCGGGCTGCTTCTCGACCGGGATCGACTCGCCGGTGACCATCGACTCGTCGACGGCGCTCGCCCCCTCGATCACGACGCCATCCACCGGGATGCTCTCGCCGGGCCGGATCCGCAGCCGGTCTCCGGGGCGAACGCGATCGAGCGGCACGTCCTCTTCCTGCCCGGCCTCCGACAGGCGCCGGGCGGTCTTCGGCGCCAGCCGCAGGAGCTGCCGGATCGCATCGCTGGTCCGGCTGCGCGCGCGCAGCTCGAGCACCTGGCCGAGCAGGACCAGGACGGTGATGACCGCCGCCACCTCGAAGTAGAGGCCGACCTGGCCGCCGTGGGTGCGGAACGACGCCGGGAAGAGATCCGGGGCGACGGCGGCGACCACGCTGTATCCGTACGCCACGCCCGTCCCGATGGCGATGAGGGTGAACATGTTGGGGCTCCGGTTGACGATGGAGGCGTACCCCCGCTCGAAGAACGGCCAGCCGGCCCACAGCACGACGGGACTCGCCAGCACGAGCTGCACCCAGGCGAGGAGCCGCGGGGAGACGGCCCGCTGGACCGGCTGCCCGGGAACCAGGTCCGACATCGCCAGCGCGAAGAGCGGGACGGTGAGCGCGAGCCCGACCCAGAACCGGCGGGTCATGTCGACGAGCTCGGGGTTGGCGATGGCCTCCGCCGTCACGGTGCGCGGCTCGAGCGCCATGCCGCAGATCGGACAGCTCCCGGGCTCGTCGCGGACGATCTGCGGGTGCATCGGGCAAACCCACTCCGTCCGCGTGTCGGGCGCCTCCGGCTCCACCGGCTCCAGCGCCATGCCGCATTTCGGGCAGGCGCCGGGGGCGGGCTGGCGGACCTCCGGGTGCATGGGGCAGGTGTAGAGTGGGGCCGGCGTGGAGCCTGCCGGACTCACGGGGGGGCGCCGGGCCGATCCGGAACGCCGGGCTCGAATCCGAGGGCCGAGACCCGCTCGAACCGGCGCTGCAAGCGGTGGATGCGGTGGAGGTACTCCGGCAGGCCGTGGTCGCCGCAGCGCTCGCCCGGCAGCGCGCGGAAGCCTCGCCGCACGAACGCTTCACCGCGCCGGGGGCCGCACAGGTGGATGACCGCCGCCAGATCCTGCTGCTGACCGAGGGTGGCCCGGGCCACGCGCGTCCTGCCCAGCGTGTCCACCACCGACTGATGCAGGGACGCCGCCGTCATCTCGATCGCGTGGCTGGGCACGACCCGATTGTAGAACCGGTTGAGCCAGCACGACCGGAGATCGTACCAGGGGCCATCCCTCACCACGCGGTGATCGTGGATGCAGTACTGCCTGGCTTGCTCGAAGGTGCCGTCGGTCATCTGGAACATGCCGACGGCGGACGAGGCGGGTCCGTACCACGCCAAGGGATTGAGCGACCATCGCCAGCGCCAGTAGGTCCGCGCGATGGGATTGCCGCTGCCCTCGACCTGGGCCAGCGCGGCCAGGAACTCCGCCGCGATCAGATCGGTGGCGTGCTCGCGGAACAGGGGCCCATACGCCGCCCAGGTGTCGGCCGGCGACTTGGCGAAGGCCGGGGTCAGGGGGGCCAGCAGCTCGGCCGGCTTGCGGAGCACGTGGTAGGCCCAGTTGGCGAGCGCCAGGAGTCCGAGCCCGAGCACGGCGTACCCGGCTAGACGCAGGCGTCGGCGCCGACGCGGGCCAGTTCGAGCCAGAAGGCGACTGGCGATCGCCGCCAGCATGGAGGGTCAACGGATAGCACCGTCCCGCGCGAACGGTCAAGTTTTGGCCTCGGCCGCTAGCCGGGCGGGCCTCCAGAACCGGGTGACGCCGTTCGGCGAGGTCATTCGAACGCCGGCCCGGGGCATGCTGATGGGCAACCGCGGCCGACTCCACGACGCGGCGCGCCGCCTCGTCCGCCAGGTCGTCCCGAGCTACCGCGCCTGGGTGACGTGTGTGCTGGAGTTCAAGGGCCGGCGGCGGGTGGTGATGACGCCGGGGCGCTACACCGAGCTGTTCTTCCTGGACGAGGCCACCGCGCTGGCCGCCGGGCACCGGCCGTGCGGCGAATGCCGGCGATCCGACTACCGGCGCTTCAAGGCGGCCTGGCTCTCGGCGAACGCGGAGCGGGGACTGGGCGCCGACCCGGCGATCGCCGCCCTCGACCGCGAGCTCCATCGGGACCGGCTCGGCTCGGACGGTCGACAGCGCACCTTCGCGGCCGCGCTCGGCCGGCTGCCGGACGGGGTCTTCGTGTCGCTGCCGGATCGCGGCGAGCCGTTCCTGATCTGGCGCGACGCGCTCTGGGCGTGGTCCCCCGCCGGCTACGTCGGCTCCCGCGCCCGACCGGCGGCCATCGAGGTGACCGTGCTGACTCCCCGCTCGACCGTGGCCGCGATCGTGGCCGGCTACACGGCCACCGTGCACCCGAGCATTCCGCGGTGATCGTCGGCGCCCCCTCGGGCACGGAAATGGAAACGGCCCGGGCCGCTTCTCGCCGCCCGGGCCGCTCGACCCGGAGTCGCGGCGGTCAGGTCGACCGCCGACAGGAGCCCGACCAGCCTACTTGAACTGACCCCGTCCCTGCGACGGCCCGACAGAGGTCTCCGGCTTCCCGTGCGCGACGTGGGCCTGACCGCCGGACCCCCGACTGGTCACGCTCATCCCGCCGGTCCGGCCGCCGCCGCTGCTGGACGTCCCGGCGCCGCCCGTCGAGGCCCGCACCGCGCTCTGAGCGGTCGCGGCCGACCGGCCGGTCGACACCACGTCGGTCCGGCCGCCGGCGGTCGTGATGGTCGTCGTCCCGCCGGCCGACCCGTAGCGTGCGCTCACGACCTGCCCGAGGTTCTTCGCACCCGCGAGCTGGCCCTGGGCCTGCATCTCCCGGAAAACCCCGCCCCAGCCCTGGCCGCTCTGCTTCAGCGCGGCGATCTCATCCAGCGAGTAGACCTTGGTGGCGGTGGCCGACCCGGTCGTCGTGCCGGCCGGCGCCGTCTGCTGCGCGTCGAACAGCGCGCGGGCGATCTTCTGGTTGCCCGGCGAGAGCCGGGCGAAGGTGCCCGGCGATCCACTCGGCGTCCCGCTCGTCGGGTTGCCGCTGGGCGGGGCCGGCGTCGTTGCCGCGGCCGCCGGCGCCGGCGGCTGGTAGTGGCCGCTCACGACCTGCCCCAGGTTCTTCGCGCCCGGAAGCTGGCCTTGGGCCTGCATCGTCGTGAAAATCTCGCCCCAGCCCTGGCCGCTCTGCTTCAGCGCGGCGATCTCGTCCAGCGAGTAGACCTTGGTGGCGGTGGCCGACCCGGTCGTCGGGCCGGCCGGCGCCGTCTGCTGCGCGTCGAACAGCGCGCGGGCGATCTTCTGGTTGCCCGGCGAGAGCGTGGTGAACCCGCCGACGGCGGGAGCCGGGCTCCCGCTGGTCTGGGCCGCCACGAAGGCCGGGCCCCCCAGGACGGACGACCACAGCGCGGCCGACACCAACGCGACCGATACGAACGTCTTCATGGAAGCTCCTCCTTTCGCTACTTCCGGGCGGCGGCGGGCGCGACGCTCGGCTCTTGCGCCAGGTCCGGATCGTCGTCCAGCGTGCGCTCGGTCTGGACGATGATCTCGGTCGCCGTCGCGCGGTCCCTGAACAACCAGCCCTGCTTCGCGGTCACACGCATCCGGGACGTCTTGGCCGTCAGGCGCTCCAGCTCGATGTCGATCGTGCGGTCGCCGGCCACCGCCATGATCTTCCGCCCCGAGCCGTTCGCCTTGTTCTCCTTGACGTCCATGGCCATGCGGTTGAGCGTCTTCACCGTCGCGCTGCGCAGCTTGCCCTCGGAGATGGCGAAGGTCTTGTACGCGATGCTGTCGAGGGTGTAGGACACCCCGGTGCCCGTCCCGACCCCCGCCCCGATGCTGAACACCGTCAATCCGACGGCGGCGCAGCCCCAGCTCGCGACGGTCGCCAGCCCGAGCGCAACGAGACCACGTGGGATTCTCACAGGCGTCCCTCCCGCTTGAGACAGTGATGCCTCGATCGCGACGGTGAAGAGGAGCAACGCCAGTGCCAGCCGCAAGTGTGCGGGGCAGCAGGGGCCCGGTCAGTTCCGTGTCAGGCCCCGCGAGCGCTTTTTGTCGGGCCGCCTCCGAAACGCGGCAGCCCGGGGTTCCAGATGGAACGGGCTACCAGGTGTGCGCCTCGCCGGGCGGCTCCACCACCCGCCCCCGCGAGACTCCCGCCCCCGCCTGCTCCGCCGCGGTCGAGCGCACCGCGAATCTCCCTCGCCGCGCCGGCTACGCCACGTCGATCTCGACTTCGGCTTCGACCTCGACCGGGATGCCGAACGGCAGCTCCGCCATCCCCACCGCCGAGCGGGCGTGGATGCCGCGCTCGGGGCCGTACAGCTCGACCACGAGGTCCGAGAACCCGTTGATCACCGGCGGCTGCAAGGCAAAGCCGGGAGCCGAGTTCACCATGCCGAACACTCGCAGCCAGGCGGAGACCCGATCGAGATCGCCGAGCTCGCGCTTCAGGCTCCCGAGAATCGACAGGGCCGTCAGCCGGGCCGCCTGATAGGCCTGCTCCTGGGTGACGTCGGCGCCCACCTTGCCGAGCGGGCCGGCGATCGAGCCATCCGGTAGCTGGGGGCCGTGGCCCGCCACGTAGGCCCGGTTCCCGCGCACGCGCACCCAGGCAAAGGGGATCTTGAGTCCCGCCGGCACCTTGAGCGGCGCCGGCAGCTTCAGGCCCATCGCGTCCAGCTTGGCCTCGATCCTCATCCCTCTGTCCCTCCGTGGGGTGATGGCGGTGGCATCGGCCGACGCCGGAGCGAGGCCTCCCCGACCACGCGAAGCCTCGGGACCGTCAGTATAGCCCTGGCCGCGCGGCCGAAAGCGCGCGACAATCGAGCCATGTTTGCGCGCGCCGCCCGGCTGGCCCTGCTCGACCGCTACGTCCGCATCCCGACCGTCAGCCGGCGCGTGACGCCGGAGATGGTCGAGCAGGTCCGCGCGTTCTGGGCGGAGCAGGGCCTCGCCCTCGAGCCGCTCCGTCCGCCCGACGGCCAGGGCACGCCCGCGCTGTGGGGCGAGATCCCCGGCCCGGCCGGCGCGCCGACCCTGCTGCTCTACGGCCACTACGACGTCCAGCCGACGGGCGACCTCGCGAAGTGGGTGTGGCAGGAGATCCCGTGCGAGCCGTTCGCGCCCACCTACTTTCACGACGGCCGGCGGGTCGATCCGGCGAAGCTGGACGAGGCGGCCCTCGACGCGGTCACGATGGTCGCGCGGGGTGGGGCCGACAACAAGGGCCAGCACGTCGCCAACATCCTCGGTGCCCTCGACGCCGCCCGGGCCGGGACGCTCCGCTGGCGCGTGCGGATCATCCTCGACGGCGAAGAGGAGCACGGCAGTCCCCACCTCGGCGACATCGCCCGCGCCCACCGCGAGCGCCTGGCCGCCGAGGTCTGCGTCTGCTCGGACGGGCCCAAGCAGAAGAACCGGCCGACCCTCGTCCTGGGCGTGCGCGGCATGCTGGAGGTGCACCTCACCGCCGAGAACGGCCAGCGGACGGCGGTCCACTCGGGCAACTACGGGAACATCGTCACCAATCCGGTGCTGCCGCTGGCCCGGCTCGTCGAGGACGTCCAGCGGCGCGTCACCGAGTTCGCCCGCGGGAACGGCGCCTTCCGGCGGGAGGCCGAGGTCGCCTTCGCCCAGTGGGAGCGCGAGGGCGTCTGGAGACCGTTCCTGTGGCCGTTCGTCAACGCGAACCACTTCGCGTCCGAGGGCACGTCGCTCGAGCAGCGGCGCACGGTGATCCCCCGCGCGGCCCATGCCCGGGTGGACATCCGCCTCACGCCCGACACCTCACCGGAGGCGATGTCGGCGCTCGTCCACCGCGCGGTCGCGGATCACGCGAAGGCCGCCGAGGGCGTGACCTTCCAGGTGCGCACCAATGGCCAGCCCGCCAGCTACACCGCCCCGGACCGGCCAGAGTTCGCCTGGCTCCTGCGCCTGCTCGGCGACCAGGGGGACGGCCCCCCGGTGGCCCTCCCCACGCTGGGCGGCACGCTGCCCACCTGGGTCTTCACCCAGCTCCTCGGGATCCCGACCTTCGTGATCCCCTCGGCCAACAGCGACAACCAGCAGCACGACGTCAACGAGCACTACGTGCTGCGCCACTTCTTCACCCAGACTGCGCTCTACACCCGGATCGTCTCCTCCCGGCCGTAAAAGGAGGCGCCTCGTGGGCACCAGCAAGAAGTACGCGGGCTACCGCTCGTACCAGTACCTCGAGGAAAACGTCGATTACCGCGGCTTCCACCTGGCCCCGGAGCTCGGGCGCGTGCCGTCGCGGCGCGTCGAGGTGTCGCCGGAGGAGGAGGCGCGGGTCCAGCGCCTCCTGGCCGACAACATCGTCGTCTCCCTGCACGACCACCCGACCGTGGCGCCCGAGGACATCGGCCAGATCGTCGAGCAGAAGCGGCGCGGCCGCGACGTCACCGGCTTCGCGGGCCTGGCGGCCTCCGGGCTCGACTGCGTCTTCGACAACCTGATGGACGGGATCGCCACCATCACCTCATCGAGCGGCTGGAAGTGGACGGACGTCCTGCACGACCTGGGGATGCGCCTCTGTGACCTGGCCCACCAGGACTTCGTCCTCGTGTGCGACGGCGTGCGGGACGTCGTCCGGGCCCACGCCGAAGGCCGGATCGCGCTCGTCCCCAGCTTCGAGGCGGCCACCCCCGTCGAGAATGAGGTGGACCGCGTGGACGTGTTGTACGGCTTCGGGGTGCGGAGCATGGGGATCGTCTACAGCGAGGCCAACGGTCTCGGGTCCGGCCTCCGGGAGGCGCACGACGGCGGGCTCACCGACCTCGGCCGCGCGGTGGTGCGGCGGATGAACAAGCTCGGCATGCTGGTGGACGCGGCCCACGTCGGCGACCAGACGACCCTCGACATCATCGAGGCGAGCGAGCACCCCATCGTCATCTCCCACGCCGGCTGCCGGTCACTGTGGAACACGCGCCGGATGAAGCCCGACGCGGTGCTGGAAGCGATGGCGCGGAAGGGCGGCGTCCTCGGCATCGAGGCCGCCCCCCACACGACGCTCACCGACCGCCACCCGCTCCACTCGATCGAGTCCTACATGGAGCACTTCGAGCACGCGGTGAAGCTGATCGGGATCGACCACGTGGGCTTCGGGCCCGACACGCTCTTCGGCGACCACGTGGGGCTCCACCGCGCCTATGCCGCGCACCTCTCGATCGGCAAGGCGCACGCCGGGAAGAAGTACCAGGAGGTGCCGTACGTGGACGGCCTCGAGAACCCGGCCGACTACCCGAACATCGCCCGCTGGCTGGTCAAGCACGGCTACAAGGACGAGGAGATCGCCACAGCCATCGGCGGCAACGCGCTCCGGGTGATGAAGCAGGTCTGGACCCGGTAGCCTGGGTTCATCTGCGCACCGTTGATTTGACTTAGTCCATGACTTAGTCTACGTTGCCTCTATGAAGACGGTGAACGTCCACGAGGCGAAAACCCACCTCTCCCGGCTACTTGCACTGGTGGCTCGGGGCGAAGAGATCCTCATCGCCAAGGCCGGCAAGCCAGTCGCCCGCCTGGTACCGGTGCAGCCGATGGTCGGCCAGCGGGCCCTCGGCATGGATCGAGGGCGGGCGACGATCGCCGAGGACTTCGACGCCCCGCTCCCGGAGGACATCCTGACGTCGTTCGAGCAGTGAGGATCCTGCTCGACACGCACTGCTGGCTCTGGATGCTCATTGCTCCGGAGCGGCTGTCGCCCGACGGCCGCGCACACGTCACGACAGCCGAGAACGAGTTGCTCTTGTCCGCGGGAAGCGTCTGGGAGATCGCGATCAAGCATGCGCTTGGACGGTTGCGGCTGCCCATGGAGCCCGCCGAGTACATCCCGAATCGCCTGGCGGCCACGGGGAGTGTGCCGCTCGCGATCGATTACCGCCATGCGCTGCGCGTCGGCCAACTCCCGCGTCATCATCGGGACCCCTTCGACCGCATCCTGATTGCCCAGGCTCAGGTCGAAGGGATTCCCATCCTCACTTCGGACCCTCACTTCGCGCGCTACGACGTGGAATTGCTCCCCGCCTGAGCGGGAAACCTCGCGGGGCTATAATCGGCCCCGACGCCACAGGTCGGGATTCGCTGGGATTCGAGGAGGACGCACCATGCGAGCACGGCGAGTCGGGAGGACCGTGGGCGCTCTGGTCGCGGGTGGCCTGCTCCTCGCCGCCCTGGCTCCGGCGGGCGCCCAGGCCCCGGGGACCTTCTCCCTGCCCCTCATCGACAACGCCCGCATGTGGCCGATCGTGGGCGGGCTGCCCAACATCCTGGTCAACAAGGTCCTCTACAGTACGCTGGTCAAGTACGACCCCAAGGACTGGACGCCGGTCGGCGACCTGGCCGAGCGCTGGACGGTGGGCGAGGACAAGCTCACCTGGACCTTCCATCTCCGCCGCCACGTCACCTGGCACGACGGCAAGCCCTTCACCGCCCGCGACGTCAAGTTCACCGTCGAGAAGCTCTGGCTGAACCCCCAGGTGGCCTTCTTCCAGCGGGCCAACCTCCAGGACATCGCCCGCGTCGACACCGTGGACGACGTCACCGTCCGCATCGTCACCAAGGTCCCGTTCGCCACCCTGCCAGTCATGCTCGGCTACCTGGCCAACATCCTGCCCGAGCACATCCTCGGCAGCTACACCGCCGATCAGCTCCGCAATCCGGTGGACTTCCTGCGCAACCCGATCGGCACCGGCCCCTTCCACTTCGGCGAGGCCGTGCTCGGCTCCCACGTCCGCCTGGTGGCCTACGACCGCTACTTCGGCGGCCGCCCCCGGCTGGACGCGATCGTCTTCCGGGTCGTCGCCGACGTCGAGCAGCAGCTGGCCCAGCTCCAGACCGGCCAGCTCGATCTCATGATCCTCGAGCCGCACCAGGTGGCCGCGGTCCAGCGCATCGCGAACATCCAGATCCTCGACGCGCCGCAGGTCAACTACACGCTCGTCGGCTTCAACCACAAGGTCGAGCCCTTCGGCGACCGGCGGGTGCGGCAGGCCCTCACCTACGCCGTGGACCGCAAGGCGATGCTCGACCGGATCTACCTGGGCAAGGGCCGGCTGGCCACCGGCCCGATCAATCCGCTGGTGGCGTGGGCCTATACCGACCAGGTGGACCAGTACCCCTACGACCCGGCCCGGGCCCAGCGGCTCCTCGACGAGGCGGGCTGGACCAAGGGGGCGGACGGGATCCGCCGAAAGGGCGGCCAGCCGCTCAAGTTCACGCTCGACTTCGACCGCGGCAACCCGGTTCGCGAGCAGACGGCGGTCGTCGCCCAGAAGTACTGGAAGGACGTCGGCGCCGACGTCGAGCTGCGGGTCAACGAGTTCAACGCCATGCTCTCGCGCATCCGCACCCGGCCGAACCCGCTCCAGGCCTGGGTGCTCTGGTACATCACGCCGCCCGAGGCCGACCTCCTCGCCTACTACCACAGCCAGGGCACGCTGAACGAGTTCGGCTACGCGAATCCCGAGCTCGATCAGCTCTTCGAGAAGGGGCGCGCAACCTTCGATCCCCGGGAGCGCGCCCGGCTCTACCAGCAAGCCCAGCGGGTGATCGCCGCCGACGCGCCGATCCTCTTCATCGTGTATCCGGCGGAGATCCAGGCGCTGTCCAAGCGCATCCAGGGCTGGGTCCCGATGGGCTACCGCGACGCGCTGACCCACATGGTCGGGGTCTCGGCCGCCCGCTAGATCTGTCCCTCTCCCCCCGGGGAGAGGCAGGGTGAGGGGCGCTCGACCTCCCGTGACGCGCTACCTGATCCGCCGGGTCCTCCAGACCGGCGTGCTCCTCCTGGTGGTGAGCCTGGTCGTCTTCGCGCTGGTCACCCGGGCGCCAGGGGGGCCGGCGATCCTGCTCGACCGCAACATGGGGCCGGCCGAAGTCGCGCAGATGCGCGCCCTGCTCGGCCTCGACCAGCCGGTCCACGTCCAGTACGTGCGCTGGCTCGGCCAGGTGCTCCGCGGCAACCTGGGCGTCTCCTACCAGGCCGGCCTCCCGGTGCTCGAGATCATCGGCCAGATGCTCCCCAACACGCTCCTCCTGTCGGCGGCGGCGCTCCTGCTGTCGCTGGTCGTCGCCATCCCGGCCGGGGTGATCTCGGCGGCGCGGCCGTACTCGGCGACCGACCACGCGGTCACCTTCCTCGCCCTGTTCGGGATCTCGATGCCGACCTTCTGGTTCGGGCTCATGCTGATCGTGCTCTTCTCCATCGTCCTCGGCTGGCTGCCGCCCGGCGGCATGCAGACGATCGGCGCCCCGCCGTCGCTCGGCGACCTGGCCCGCCACCTGGCCCTCCCCGCCGTCGTCCTCGGCGCCGCCAACATGGCGCTGGTCGCGCGCTACACGCGCTCCTCGACCCTGGCCGTGCTCCGAGAGGACTACGTGCGGACGGCCCGCGCCAAGGGCCTTCCCGAGCGCGCCGTCCTCTACCGGCACGCCCTCGGCAACGCGCTGCTCACCATCGTCACCGTCGTCGGCCTCCAGCTGCCCCGTCTGGTCGCCGGCGCGGCCATCACCGAGACGGTCTTCGCCTGGCCGGGGATGGGCAGCCTGGCGGTACGGGCGGCCTTCGAGCGCGACTACCCGATGATCATGGGGATCACCCTGGTGATCTCGGCCGTGGTCGCGGCGTCCAGCCTGGTGGTGGACCTCCTGTATGGCTATCTCGATCCCCGCATCCGCTACGAGTAGCCCGCTCGTCGCCCGGCGGGGGTGGGGCCCGACCAGCCGGAGCCTGCTCCGCTTCCGGCGGAACCGGCTGGCGGTGGCCGCCCTCCTCCTCCTGGCCGCGGTGCACGGGCTCGTGCTCCTCGCCGCGTGGATCGCCCCCTACGGTCCGGAGGCGGTGTCGCTGATCGAACGGCTCGAGCCGCCGAGCCGGGCCCACTGGCTCGGCACCGACGAGTACGGCCGGGACGTCCTGACCCGGCTCCTCTACGGCGGCCGGGTGTCGCTGGCGGTCGCGCTCACGTCGATGGCGACCTCCATCGTGATCGGGGTGGCGATCGGGGCGCTGGCCGGCTACGCGGGCGGGCCGACCGACGCGGCGCTGATGCGGGTCACCGACGGGATGCTGGCCGTCCCCCTCTTCTTCGTCGCGCTGATGGCGCTGGCGACGCTGGGCGCCACGCTGGTCAACCTCGTCCTCGTCATCGGCCTCACGTCGTGGATGACGGTGGCGCGGGCGGTGCGGGCCGAGGTGCTGCGGACGCGCGAGCTCGACTTCGTCCTGGCCGCCCGCGCCCTCGGGTGCGGCCGCGGGCGGATCCTCGCCCGCCACGTCGTGCCGCAGTCGATCCCCTCGATCACGGTGGCGGCGACCCTCGGCGTGGCGTTCGCGGTCCTGTTCGAGTCGTCGCTGTCGTTCCTGGGGCTGGGGGTGCAGCCGCCGGCGGCGTCGTGGGGCAACATGCTGAGCGGCGCCCGGGGCTACCTGCGGACGGCCCCCGGGCTCGCGGTGGTGCCGGGCGTCCTGATCTTCGTCACCGTGCTCTGCTACAACTGGTTCGGTGACGGCCTCCGCGACGCCATCGACCCGACGCTGGGCGAGCGGTAGTGGCCACGCTCTACGAACACCTGATCGGCCCGGCCTGGGACGGCCTCCCCGGATCGATTCGCCGGGTGCATCTCGCGGCCGATGGGCTCCAGGCGGCCGGCGTGTTTCGGGTCGAGCACGGGGCCAGCCGCGCGGCCCGCGCGCTGGCCCGGCTGTGCCGCTTGCCCCCGGCCGGCGAGGCCGTCCCGCTGCGCCTGTCGGTGGTCCGCGAGGCCCGGGGGGAACGCTGGACCCGCCGGTTCGGCCCGCACGCGCTCGTCACGTCCCAGCGCGGCCTCGCCGGCGGCCTCCTCGGCGAGCGCTTCGGGCCGCTCGAGTTCCGCTTTCGACTCTCGGCGGCCGCCAGCGCCCTCCGCTACGATCACCTCGCGACGCGGCTGTGCGCGGGGCCGCTCGGCGTCCCGCTGCCAGGGTGGCTCGCGCCGCGCATCACGGCGCGCGAAGACGCCACGCCGGCGCCGGACCGCACGCGGGTGCGCGTCGGCATCTCCCTGCCTCTCGTGGGGTTGCTCCTCGCCTACGAGGGGGAGCTGACCGTCGAGGCGCCCGCGGCATGGTGACCGCGCTCTGGCTCCTGGCCCTGCAGGGCGTGATCGGCGCGTTCGACACGCTCTACTACCACGAGTGGCGGGCCCGCCTGCCGGCGCGCGGGCGCGCCGCCGCCCCCGAGCTGCGGCTCCACGCGGCCCGCGACGGCTTCTACGCCGTGCTGTTCGGGACGTTGCCCTGGATGGCGTGGCAGGGCGCCTGGGCGGTGGCGCTGGCCGGCGTCATCGTCGCCGAGATCGTGTTGACGCTCTGGGACTTCGTCGTGGAGATCGCCGTGCGCCGGACGCTGGGCGACGTGTACGCCGGCGAGCGGGTGACGCACGCGGCGATGGGCATCCTCTACGGCGCGATGCTGGCGAGCCTCGTGCCGGCGCTGCGGGAGTGGTGGGCGCTGCCGACCGGGCTCGTCGTCGCGCCGGCGCCCATCCCCGAGTGGCTCCAGGCCGCCCTGGCGCTCATGGCCGGCGGGGTCTTCGCGTCGGGCCTGCGCGACCTCTACGCCGCGCTCGCGCTGCCGCACGGAAGCTGGCCCTGGACGGCCCCGGCCGGCCTCGACCCCCGGAGCATCCGGTGATCGCCCGGCGGCGATTCCACCGCGCCGTCTTCGTGGCGGCCGGCCTCTACAACATCGCGTGGGGCCTCTATGCGGTGATCGACCCCCAGTGGCTGTTCCGGTTCGCCCACATGCCGCCGGCGAACTATCCCGAGGTGTTCGCCTGCCTCGGCATGGTCGTGGGCTTGTACGGCATCCTGTACCTGGAGGTCGCGCGCGTTCCGGAGCGGGGCTGGCTGCTGGCCGCCGTCGGCCTGGTGGGCAAGCTGCTGGGGCCGATCGGGTTGCTGCAGTTGATCTGGACGGGGACGTGGCCGCTCGCCACCGCCGTGCTGTCGGTCACCAACGACCTGATCTGGTGGGTTCCGTTCGGTCTCTATCTCCACGATGCCTGGCCGGCGTTTCGCACGGAGGCGCTCGCGGCGACCCCCGTGCCGCGCCGCTAGAGGAGGGCTCGCGCATGCGCTACGCGTGGCCGGATGGCAAGCGATCGGCCGTCATGCTCTCGTTCGACTTCGACGCCGAATCCGGGTTCCTCTCCCGGCAGCCCGAGAAGGCCCGGCGGAGCCTGGCCGACCTCGAGGAGCGCCGCTTCGGGGCCCGGGTCGGGGTGGACCGGATCTTGAGGATGCTGGACCGCCTGAAGCTCCGGGCCAGCTTCTTCATCCCCGGGTGGACCGTCGAGAACCACCTCGCCGAGTCCAAGCGCATCCGCGACGCCGGCCACGAGATCGGCGCCCACGGCAACGTCCACGAGGCCGTCGACGGCATGGCGCGCGAGCAGGAGGAGGCCATCATGCGGGCCCAGCTCGCGATCCTCCAAGACCAGCTCGGCGTCCGCCCGGCCGGCTATCGCTCCCCGTCCTGGGACGTCAACGTGTGGACCCCGGACATCCTGAAGGCCCACGGCTTCCTCTACGACAGCTCGCTCATGGGCAACGACGTGCCCTACGAAGTGGACACCGCCCACGGCCCGCTGGTGGAGGTCCCCGTCCAGTGGATCATGGACGATGCCCCCCTCTTTCGCCACGTCTACGGCTCCACCAACGCCATCGCCAACCCGGCCCGCGTGTTCGACCTGTGGAGCCGCGAGTTCGCCGCCATGCACGCCGAGAACGCCTGCTACGTCCTGACCTGCCACCCCTTCATCAGCGGCCGCGCCTCGCGGGTGGCGCTCATCGAGGACCTCGTCCGCTTCATGCGCCGCACGCCCGGCGTCTGGTTCACCACCGGCGAGGCCATCGCCCGCTGGCACACCGAGCGCCCGACAACCGCCCAGGCGTCGCCGCCGTCGGCCCGTCCGCGGCGCCCGCGGCCGGCCGCCCGGGCCAAGAGCCGGCCCCGGTAGGAGTCTGTCGGGACAACCGCGCGCCGCCTGAAGCCGAACCGCACCGCGTACGGTGGTCCGCTTCGAGCGCCGGCTTCGCCGGCGCAATCTTCGGGGTCGCGCACCTCGGACGGCGGGGCCCCAGCCCCGCGACGTCCTGCGGCGCGCCGTTCTGGGGGAGCCATCGGAGGGGGCCGCACCGGCCCCCTCCGAAAAAAAATGGCGCCGGGCCGAGACTATGCATGCCCTCCCGAAAGTCTCGGCCCGGCGCGTCGGGGAGCCACCGGGTCGGGAGCGGCGGCCCCCACGTCGGAAACGATTGGCCCGCGGCTAGATTTCCAGCTCCTCGATCACGACTCGCTGCTCGGGGACGGGCTCGGGCTCCACCGGGTCCCGCATCCGGCGGATCTCTTCGAGGAGCCGCGTCCGTGCCTCGGCCAGGGTCGGCCCGTCGATGATCACGCCGGGGACATCCTCGGTCCAGCCGACCCACCAGTTCCCGTCGCGCATGAACTTCGCGCGGATCCGCATCGCCAGGGCCGTCACGGCTGCGGCTCGGCGGGGGCCAGGCGCGCCATCAGGCGTTCGCTGGCTGCCCGCAGGTGATCCATCGCGTAGCGGTCGGCGCCGTGCGCGGCGACGGCCTCGGCCATCCGGAGGGACCGCTGGACCACCTCCCGGTCGCCCAGCGCCGCGAATGCGTCGGCGGCCCGCAGCACGCCTTCGAGGGAGCCCTGGTCACGCGCCCGGAAGAGTCCGGCCAGATACGCCCGCCGAGCCTTCCCCACGAACGTCGTCGCCACCGTCGGCGCCTCGCCGATCCGAAGGGAGGCGTCGCCGACTTCCAGCAGCCCCTCCCATCGCGGGTGGCCCATGGCGGCTGCGTATGCCTCGTGCCACGCGCGCACCGCGCCCAGCAGGTCCTTCTCGCCCAGGGCTCGATCGATCTGCCGAATGTGTGTGGTCCACGGGCCGCCGAGTTCGGCCTCGGCTTGGCCCCGCGTCACCGCCACCCGGGCAATGACCGGCGCGATCACGACCAAGATGACCGTGATCGTCAGCAGGATGCGGGCCCCGAGCTCTCTCGTCCCTTCCACCGCCATGTACCCCTCCGCGTTCCCCGGCCGCCCATCAGGGGGCCGGTGCCCGACCCGGTCAGGGTTCACGTTTGCCATGTCAAGGGGAGAGGCACGTGACGTGCCAGAGGCGAGCCGAAGAAAAACGCTGACTTAGCCAGCGCCCCCCACTGTCCGACAGTGGTGGTGGTGGAAACTTGAGCACTGCCCCCGAGCCGGCTAAGATACCGCTTGGCGGCAGGATGGACGCCCGCACCGCGCTCGACCAGGTCCTCGGCGATAGCCCGGCGATTGCTGCCGTCCGCGAGAAGATCCGGCGGCTCACCCAGCACCACTCCGACGCCCGCCGGCTGCCGCCCATCCTGCTGCAGGGCGAGACGGGTACCGGGAAGGGCCTCCTGGCGCGGATGATCCACACCACCGGCCCCCGGGCGGGCGGCCCCTTCGTGGACGTCAACTGCGCGGCGATCCCGGCGACCCTTCTGGAAGCCGAGATGTTCGGGTTCGAGCGGGGCGCCTTCACCGACGCGCGTCACGCCAAGCCGGGTCTCTTCCACGCCGCTCACCGCGGCACCATCTTCCTCGACGAAGTCGGCCTCCTGCCGGAAGCGCTCCAGGTCAAGCTGCTCAAGGCCATCGAGGAACAGGCGGTCCGCCGGCTCGGAAGCACGCGGAGCGAGCCCGTGGACACCTGGGTGCTGGCGGCCACGAGCGAGGATCTGGGCGCGGCACTGGAGGCGCGGCGATTCCGGGAAGACCTCTATCACCGACTGGCGGTGGTCGCCATCACGTTGCCACCGCTCCGGGAGCGTGGTTCGGACGTCATCAGCCTCGCCGAGCACTTCCTGAGCCGGGCGTGCCGCGACTACGGGCTGCCGCCCAAGACGATCGCCCCCGATGCGGTGCGCACCCTGCTGGCCTACAGCTGGCCGGGTAACATCCGGGAGCTCGGCAACCTCATGGAGCGGGTGGCGCTGCTCGGCGACGGCTCGGTGGTGACGGCGGAACTGCTGGGGCTGCCGGCGGTCGCCGTGGCGCGAGGGGCACGCCCGCCGGACGGGACGGCCGCCTCCCTGGCCGACGCGGTCCGCAGCGTCGAGCGCGAGCACCTCCTGCAGGCGCTGCTGGCGACGGGCTGGAACGTCAGCCACGCGGCCACCCGGCTCGGGATCTCGCGCAACACCCTCCGCTACCGGATCGAGAAGCACGGGCTCCGGCCGGACGCCCGACGCCCGGCGCCGAGCCGCCAGCGGGCGTCGCCGCCGGCAGTGGCGGCGGAGCCGCTGGCGCCGGCCCCGCCGGCGCCGGTGGCCGTGCGCTGGGAGCACCGGCACGTCACTCTCCTCCGAGCGGCGCTGGTGGCGCCAGCCGCCGCGGAGTCGCCGCCCGCCGAGGCCGGGGCGGAGACCGCCCGCCCGCAAGCGGATGCGATCGCCGAGCTGAGTCCGGCGCTGGCGGTTCTCGTCGAGAAGGTGTTGAGCTTCGGCGGCCGGCCGGAAGGGCTGAGCCCGGCCGGACTGACGGCGGAGTTCGGCGTGGAGCCGATCGAGGACGCGCCGAGCCTGGCTGCCCACGCCGCGATGGCCATGCGGCGGGCCGCCGAGCGGGCCCCGGCGGACCGCGCGCCGCGGCCGGCCGTCCGGATCGCGATCCACACCGCCGCCGCCCCGATCGGGCGGATCGGCGAGCTGGCGCAGCGCGATCGTGACGCCACCCGCGAGGCCGAGACCCTGCTGGCGGAGCTGATCGGGCGGGCGCCTCCCAACACGATCGTGGTGAGCGAGGCGGCCGCGGCGTTCCTGGAGCGGCGGTTCGAGCTGGTGCCCGCGGACGAGGCCGGGCCGGTGCCGGCGTACCGGCTCGCCGGCCGCGAGCGGACCGGATTCGGCTTCGGAGGCCGCGTCGGGCGCTTCGTGGGCCGGCGCCAGGAGCTGGCCCGTCTGCAGGAGCGACTGGCGACCGCGCTGGGCGGGCACGGCCAGGTGGTTGGCATCGCCGGCGAGGCCGGCATCGGCAAGTCCCGGCTCGTCTACGAGTTCCGACGGACACTCGGCCGACAGGGGGTCGCCTTCCTGCGCGCGCGATGCACCGCGCACACCCAGACGACCGCGCTGGCGCCCCTCCTCGACATCGTGCGGACCATGTGCCGGGTCCGGCCGGGCGACCGCCCCGAGGTGGCGCGAGGAAAGCTCGAACGCGTCCAGGCCGAGCGCGGGGTCACCGCCGAACACCGCGCGGCGCTCCTGGAGGTGCTGGGCCTCGGCGCCGGGCCCACCGACACCGCGGAGCCGGAGGCGCGCCGCCAGCAGACGTTCGAGGCGCTGGCGGCGTTCGGCCGGGCCAGCGTCGCCGGCCGGCCGCTGGTGATCGTCATCGACGACCTGCACTGGGTGGACCGGTCGACCGAGGAATTCCTCGCCGGATTCCTCCGCCGGCTCGCGGCGGCGCCGGTCATGTTCATCTTTACCTACCGGCCCGAATACGTGCCCCCGTGGGCCGCCCGGCCGGAATTCCTCTCGATCGCGCTGGAGGAGCTGGGGGAGGCGGAGGCGGCCGAGCTGCTCGACGCGCTCTTGCCGGCCGAGGTGCCGGCGGCCACCCGGCGGCTCATCCTGGAGCGAGCGCGCGGCAACCCGTTCTTCCTCGAGGAGCAGGCGTGGGCGGCGGGGGAGGCGGGCGCGCGCCGGCCGCTCGAGCGCGTACCCGACACGATCCAGGGCGTGCTGATGGCCCGGATCGACCGGCTTCCCGCCGGGCCCAAGCGTCTGCTGCAGACGGCGTCGGTTTTGGGGCGGGATGTTTCCCTCCGCCTCCTGGAAGCCATCTCGCCGCCAGGGGCGGCGGTCGAGCCGCACCTGGGGGAGCTTCTCCGGCACGGCTTCCTGTACGAGCGGACGAGTGGGGAAGAGCCCGTCTACGCCTTCAAGCACGCGCTGACGCAGGAGGTGGCCTACGGGAGCCTGCCGGAGGCCGACCGCCGCGCCCTCCACGCCGCCGCCGGCCGCGGCCTGGAGGGCATCTATGCCGACCGACTGCACGAGGTCTACGACCGCCTCGCCTACCACTACGCGCGGACCGATGCCGCCGACCGCGCCGTCCTCTACCTGACCCGGTTCGCCAAGCGCGCCGCCCGCATCTCGGCCCACGCCGAGGCGGTCGACGCGCTCCAGCAGGCCCTGGTCCACATCGAACGCCTGCCGGCAAGCCCCGAGCGCGACCACCGGCTGGTCGACCTGGTGCTGCGCCAGGCCCGCTCCCTCTTCTTCCTCGGGCGCGTCCAGGAGAGCCTCGCGCTGCTCCGGGGTCAGGCCGACCGCCTGGCGCGGCTCGCCGACCCGGCGCTGGCGGGCCGCTACTATTTCCTTCTCGGCCGGAACTGGAGCCTGGTCGGCGACTCGGCGCGGGCGGTGGAATGCGCGCGGCGCGCCATCGCGGAGGCCAAGCCGTCCGGCGACGAGGCCACGCTCGGCAAGGCGTACTACCTCCTGGCCCGGGAGGCCTACTGGGCGGGCTCCCCGCAGCGGGCGATCGAGGAGGCGCGGCAGGCGATCACCTTGCTGGCCCGGACCGGCGAGCGGGTGTGGCTCGGGCAGACCGAGTGGGTGCTGGGCGTCAGTCACGGGTTCCTCGGCGAGTTCGAGCCGGCGCTGGCCGCGCTCACGCGGGTCGAGGGGCTGGGCCAGGCGCTCGGGGATTCGCGGCTCGCCAGCTACGCCGCCTCGACCATCGGAAGCCTGCGGGCACTGGCCGGCGACCGGGAGGCCGGCATCGCCGCCTGCCACCGCGGCGCGGACGGCGCGCCCGACCCGCTGGGCCAGGCGGTGGGGCTCGGCTACCTCGGCTACGCCTATCTGGAGAGCGGCGAGGCCGCGACGGCCCGACCCCTCCTCGAGGGCGCCCGCCGGCAACTGCACGAGTTCGGCTTCCGCCAGATGGAAGGCTTGGTCACGACCTGGCTGGCCGAGGCCTGCCTCGAGACGGACGACGTGGACCAGGCCGCCGCGCTCGCCGAGACCGGGCTCGAGATCGCCCGGACCGGCGGGTACGGCGCCGGCCTCGGATTCGCCCTGCGCACGCGCGGGCGCATCGCCGCGGCGCGCGGCGCGCGGGCGGAGGGGGCCCGCGGCCTGGGCGAGGCGCTGGCGACCTTCGCGCAGAGCGGCGCCCGCTTCGAGGTGGGACGGACCCATCTGGCCCTGGCCGAGCTGGCCGGCGCCGCCGGCGACACCGCCGCCGCGGCGCGCCATCTCGGTGAGGCCTGGGCCGCCTTCCGCGCGCTCGGCGTCGCCCCCTACGAGGCCCGCGCCGGAGCGCTCGCGGCCCGCCTCGGGCTTCCGCGGCCCGACGCCGCGCCCTGAGCTCGCCCCGCGGCCGGCGGCTCGAGCCGTCGCCGTCGGGCCGGCTCAGGACGATGGCCGATCCGCCTCAACCCCCCCCGGAGATTTTTGAGACGAGCGGTCAAAGGCATGGGTGGCTCCATCGAGGCCTACCTTGAGACCTTCCTCGCCCAGACGGCCGGGGACGCCGAGCACTCGGGGTTGCCGGTCTTCGTGAAGCGGGACCTCCGGTGCGGGATTCTCGACCACGGCTTTGCCCGGGTCCGCTGCGCGGGGTGCGCCGACGAGCGCCTGGTGCCCTTCTCGTGCAAGGGTCGGGGCTTCTGCCCGAGCTGTGGGGGCCGGCGGATGACCGCACACGCCGCCCAGCTGGTCGAGGCGGTCCTGCCGCGGGTGCCGGTGCGCCAGTGGGTGCTCACGCTGCCCTATCGGCTGCGGTATCGCCTCGCGTGGGACCACGGGTTGACACGCGCGGTGCTGGGCGTCTACGCACTGGTGCTCCAAGACTTCTACGTCCGCCGGGCGCACCGGTGTGGTATCGGCCGGGACCGGACCGGGATGGTGACCGTGATCCAGCGCTTCGGAAGCAGCGTGAATCTGAACGTCCACTTCCACACCCTCCGGCAGCGAGTGCGGCGGGTGCTGGCGAATCCCGCCGGGGGTGGACGACGGCACCCAGCTTCGGATGACCGGCGAGGGGGAGAGCGGGGGCCGCGGCGGCCCGCCGGGGGACCTCTACGTCGTGGTCCACGTGCGCGAGCACGCCTTCTTCACTCGACACGGCAACGAC
>DASYUM010000320.1:0-2312 GCA_036001225.1 Candidatus Methylomirabilota bacterium
GGCGTGGGGCTGGGCCAGGAGCGAGTAGCGGTAGCCGGAGGCGTGGAAGACCTGGCCGGTGACGCCCGCGGCGGCGTCGCTCGCCAGGTAGACGACCAGCGGCGCCACGTTGTCGGGGTCGCGCTCGGTGCCCGCCGCCTGCTCGCTCGGCCACTTCCCCGTCGCCTCGAAGACCGCGCGGCCCCGCGGCGTCGAGTCGATCATCCGCGTGGCGCCGCTCGGCATGATCGCGTTGGCGGTCACCCCGTACCTGGCCAGGGCATGCGCGGTGGACCAGGTGAGGCCGAGGATCCCCGCCTTGGCCGCCGCGTAGTTCGGCTGGCCCGGCGCGCCCAGCGCCGAGACGGACGACATGCTGACGATGCGCCCGGCCTGCTGCTCGCGCATCCGCTGGGCCGCGGCGCGCGTCGTGTTGAAGGTCCCCTTGAGGTGGACGGCCACGACGGCGTCCCACTCGGCCTCGGTCATGTTGAAGATCATCCGGTCGCGCAGGATGCCGGCCACGTTGACCAGGATGTCGATCCGGCCGAAGGCGGCGACAGTGCGCGCGACCATGGCTTCGGCCTGGGCGAAGTCGGCCACCGACCCGTGGTCGGCGACCGCCACGCCGCCCGCGAGGCGAATCTCCTCCACCACCTGGTCGGCGGGCGCCGCCTCCTGCCCCTCGCCGGCCAGGCTGGTGCCGAGGTCGTTGACCACCACCCGGGCGCCGGCCCGGGCCAGCGCGAGGGCGATCCCGCGACCGATCCCCCGGCCGCCGCCGGTCACGAGGGCGGCCTTACCCTCGAGCATGGCCATGGTCGTCTCCTCCCCCCGCGTCGTCCGGCACGATGACGCAGTCGACCGCGCAGCCGCCGCCTCCCGCCCCGTAGAGCACGAGCGGGTTGATGTCGATCTCCCGGACGAGGTCGCCCAGGTCCGCGACGAGGTCGCCGAAGCGGAGCAGCACGTCGACGAGCGCGTCCAGGTCCGCCGGCCCGGCGCCGCGGGTGCCGAGCAGGACCGGGTAGCCGCGCAGCCGGGCCAGAGCCGCCCGCGCCTCGGCCTCGGTCAGGGGCGGCCAGAGGAGCCGGACGTCCCCCAGGGTCTCGGCGAGGACGCCGCCGAGGCCGCAGGCCACCACCGGGCCGAACTGCGGGTCCCGGCTCATGCCGACGAGCACCTCGCGGCCCGGCGGCACCATCTCCTGGACGAGGACGCCCCGGATGTCGGCGGCCGGGGCGGCGCGTCGCGCGTTGGCCAGCACGCGGCCGAACGCCTGGCGCACGCCGGCCGCGTCGCGCACGTCGAGGGCCAGCGCGCCGGCCTCGGTCTTGTGGAGGATGTCCGGCGACTCGACCTTGAGCGCCACCGGATACCCGACCGCGTCGGCTGCGGCGAGCGCCTCCGCCACCGTCGTGGCCGGGCGCTCGCGGGTGACCCGGATCCCGTAGAGGGCCAGCACCGCCTTGGCCTCGCGCTCGGTGAGGGGTCGCCCGCCCGCCGCCCACACCAGTCGGCGCGCCGGCTCCGCGGCTCCCAGTGGCGCCCGGCGCTGCCGGGCGGCGGCGGGCCCGGCCGCCGCCCGCGCCTGCTGGAAGGCGGAGTAGCGGACGAGCGCCCCGATCGCGCGCAAGCCGTACTCGCTGCCCTGCAGGAACGGAACGCCGTCCAGGGTGAGGACCGGCTCGACCATCGGCACGTCCGCGTTCGGGGTGGGATGGAGGTGGCCGCCGACCAGCGACATGACGAGCAAGGGAACGTCGGGGTGCTTCGCCGCCGCGCGCTCCAGGACCTGACCGATCGGCGACTGCCGGTCGAGGCACGCCGGGAAGGACCGGGCCCACACGACGACGTCCACGGTGCCGGCCTCGGCCAGCGCGTCCAGCGCGCCTTCCAGGATCCCGGTCTCGAACACACCCTGGCCGGTGATGTCGAGCGGGTTCCCGACGCTACCGTACTCCGGCACCGCCTGGCGGAGCCGGGCCAGCGTGGACTCCGGGAGCGGGGCGAAGCTCACGTCGCACTCGGGTGCCAGGTCGGACAGGAGCCCGACGGCGCCGCCCGAGACCGAGATGGCCGCCACCCCGGGCCCCCGCGGGAGCTTCGGCGCGTGGAAGACCGCGAGCGTCTCGAGGAGCTCGTCCACGCTCCGGACCCGGGTGACGCCGAGCTGCGTCAGGACCGTGTCCACCACGGAGTCGGCGCCGACCAGCGACCCGGTGGGGGCCCGGGCCGCCCGCCGGCCTCCCTCCGACCGGCCGATCTTGAGCATGACGATCGGCTTCCCCCGCGCGGCGGCCAGCTCGCAGGCGGCGACGAAGCGGTCGGGG
>DASYUM010000321.1:0-46812 GCA_036001225.1 Candidatus Methylomirabilota bacterium
TGACGCCGAGGCAGCACTTGGCCCAGCCGTCCTGACGGAGGGTGGCCATGCCGGCGGCGATGGCGCGTTGCCGGATCTCGTGGCCGGGCGTCTTGCGGAGCGTCAGCGAGCGCATCTCCTCGGTCATGGGCAGGTACTCGTAGATCCCGGTCCGGCCCCGATAACCGGTGCCCCGGCACTCCGCGCAGCCCTTGCCTCCGTACAGGGTGACGCCGGCCGGCAGCGCTTCGATCCCCATCGCCCGCACGTCCTTGGTCTCCGGCTCGGCGGGAGCCCGGCAGCTCGGGCAGATCAGCCGGACCAGCCGCTGGGCCATTACCCCCTCGAGCACCGAGGAGACCAGAAACGGCTCGGCCCCCATGTCGAGGAGGCGGGTGATGGCGCCGGGCGCGTCGTTGGTATGGAGCGTCGAGAAGACGAGGTGACCGGTGAGCGCCGCGTGGATCCCGATGTCCGCGGTCTCGAGGTCCCGGATCTCGCCGACCATGATCACGTCCGGGTCCTGGCGGACGATGTGGCGAAGCCCGGCGGCGAAGGTGAGGCCGATCTTCGGCTTGACGTGGATCTGGTTGACGCCCCGCAGCTGGTACTCGACCGGGTCCTCGATCGTGATGATCTTCTTGTCCGGCGAGTTGATCTTGTCCAGGGCCGCGTACAGCGTCGTGGTCTTGCCGGAGCCGGTGGGCCCGGTGACGAGCATCATGCCGTGGGGCAGGTGGATGAGCCGCTCGATGTGGCGCTCGGTCCGCGCGTCGAAGCCCAGGCGCTCGAAGGGCATGAGGATGGCGGCCCGGTCCAGGAGCCGCATCACCACGCTCTCGCCGTGGATCGTGGGGATCGTCGAGACCCGGATGTCGAGCCGCCGTCCCTGGAGACTCATGCGGATGCGACCGTCCTGGGGGAGGCGGCGCTCGGCGATGTTCAGCTCGGCCATGATCTTGATCCGCGAGGTGATGGCGGCCTTGAGGCGCTTGGGGGGGGTTTCGGCGTCGAAGAGCACCCCGTCGATGCGGTAGCGGACGCGCAGGTTGTCCTCGAACGGTTCGATGTGGATGTCAGAGGCGTTCGAAGTCACCGCGTTCTCGATCAGCAAGTTGACCAGCCGGACCACCGGGGCGTCGAAGGCCATGTCGCGAAGCGAATTGACGTCCTCGCCGCCGCCCTCCTCGGCCGCCCAGTCCTCGTCGCGGATGGTCTCGATCACCTTCTGGACGGCGGTGGTGCCGCTGCCGAAATAGCGCTCGATCGCCTCGAAGATCGCCTGCTCGGTGGCCACCGCGACCCGGACCTCCAGCCCCAGCACGGCCCGCAACTCGTCCACCGGCACCGGGTCGGTGGGATCGGCGGAGGCGATCAGGAGGGTGCCGTTCTCCACCGCCAGCGGGCAGAAGCGATACTGCCGCATGTAGTGCGGCGACAGGCTACGGAGGAAGGGGGGGCTGGTCGGGAACTCCTCCCGGCTGACGTAGGGCGTGCCGAGCCGCCTGGCCAGCGCCTGAGCGATCTCCTCGGGGGTGCAGAGACCCAGCTTGACGATGGCGTCGGTCAGCCGCTCGCCGGTAGCCCGCTGGCGTTCCTCGGCCCGCGCGAGGTCGGGCTCGGAGAGGACGCCGGCGGCGGCCAGCCACTGGCTCAACGGGATATCGAGGGTCGGTTCCATGTCCGATTCGTGACGCACTGCGGCTGCGCTCCTACGTTACCGGAGACCCGAGCACCCCCGCAAGCAAAGTTTGGCCATTTCCGGGCCACGTGCGGTCGGGTCGCCGCCGGCGACCGGCTTGACAGGGCGCGCCGGCTTTTGCAAAGTGTTTGCAATCATGCCGACGATGACCCCCAGGAGCGAGCTGGACCGATTGCGCGGCGTCATCACCGGCGCCGGACACGCCTGGACCCGGCCGCGCGCCGCCGTGGTGCGCGTCTTGATCGGGACGGCGACGCCCCTGAAGGTCGAGGAGATCCACGAGCGCCTCGGCCACTGGCCGGGCGGTCGCCGGACCAACCTCTCGTCGGTCTATCGGACCGTCAACCTGCTCCACGCGCTCGGCGTCGTTCGCCGGGTCCAGTTCGGCGATGGGCCGCTGCGCTACGAGCTGGCCGAAACCTTCCGGGCCCATCACCACCACTTCGTGTGCGAGGCGTGCGGGCGCATCGAAGACGTCCGCCGCTGCCCGCTGGAAGGCGCCGATCTAGGGGTCGGTGTCCGCTCCCACCACCTCGAACTGTTCGGGGTCTGCCGCCGGTGCGCCCCGGGGGAGGCGGAGGGCCGTGTCCGCGTTTGAGCTCTCGCTCGTCCTCGGCACGGTAGCCGGCCTGGCCGACGTCATCGGCGGCGCGCTGGTCACCGCTCGCCGGCGATGGGACCGGACGTTCCTCCAGTACTTCCTCGCCCTCGGTGCGGGCTTCATGCTGGCGGTGGCCTTCCTTCGGATGGTCCCCGAGAGCCTGGAGAAGGTCTCCCATCCGTACCTCTATGTCCTCATCGGCTACTTCGCGGTGCACCTCTCCGAACACACGCTCACCCCTCACTTCCACTTCGGCGAAGAGGTTCACCGTGACGCCCTCGTCCATCCCGCGGTCGGCTACCTGGGCCTGGCCGGGCTGGCCATCCATACCTTCTTCGACGGCGTCGCTATCGCGTCCGGCTTCCTCATCAGCCGGCCGCTCGGCGTCGTGCTCTTCCTGGCCGTGCTCCTCCACAAGCTCCCCGAGGGGTTCGCGGTAGGTTCGCTGATGCTGGCCGCGGGCAGCTCGCGGGGGAGCGCCCTCGCCGCGTCGGCGGTCCTCGGTCTGGCGACCATCGGGGGCGTGTTGCTGATGAGCGTCTTCGCCGGTGTCGTCGGCCAGGCGCTGGCCCTGTCGGCCGGCGTCACGATCTACGTCGCGGCATCTGACCTCATCCCGGAGGTGAACAAGGAGCGGGGGTGGGGCGTGGCCCTGGCGGTCTTCGGCGGCGTCTTGCTCTACTACCTGGCGGAATCGGCGCTGGAGACGGCCGGCTTCCACGGCCACTGAGCGCGCGGAGGGAACCGGTGCGGGTGTGCGTCGACGGGGTCGCCAAGACCTTCACGGATCGCCGGGGGCGCCAGATCGAGGCGCTCCACGAGGTGTCGCTGACCGTCGAAGAAGGGGAGTTCGTCACCGTGCTCGGACCTTCGGGTTGCGGAAAGTCGACGCTGCTCCACATCTTGGCCGGGCTCCTGCCCCCCACGCGGGGCCGGATCGTGTTCGAGGGTCTGCCCGAGGGAGGGCCGGTCAGCGCCATCGTGTTCCAGGAGCACGCGCTCTTTCCCTGGCGGACCGTGCTCGGCAACGTCGCCTTCGGGCTCGAGGTCCGGGGACTGCCGGAGGCCGCGCGTCAGGCCCGGGTCCGCGCGCTCCTGGAGCTGGTCGGCCTCCAGGGATTCGGCGACCGGTATCCGCACCAGCTCTCGGGCGGCATGCGCCAGCGGGTGGCGATCGCCCGCGCCCTCGCCGTCGAGCCGGCCCTGCTCCTGATGGACGAGCCGTTCTCGGCCCTCGATGCTCAGAGCCGGGCCCTGATGCAGCTCGAGCTGCTGGCGCTGTGGGAGCGGACCCGGAAGTCGGTGCTCTACGTGACCCACCAGATCCAGGAGGCGGTGCTCCTCGGCGACCGGGTCGTCGTCATGACCCGACGCCCGGGCCGGGTGCTCACCGTGCGGGCTGTGGACCTGCCCCGGCCGCGGGACGAGCGGACACTGCTGGCCCCGGCCTTTCTCCAACTGGTGGACGAGTGCTGGCAGCTGGTGAAGAAGGACGCCCAGGAGGCGTTCGTCGATGGCTGAGCGGGTCGTCGTCTACGACGCGACGAACGCGCCAGCCGGCGGCGAGCGCCGGGGCGTGGGCGTCGCCTCGCTGGCCGCGCTGCTGCTCGTCTGGGAAGCGGTGGGCCGGCTCGGGTGGGTCTCCCCGCTCTTCCTGCCCCCGCCGACGGCGGTGGCGGCGGAGGCGGCCCGGATGGTGGCCAGCGGGGAGCTGCTCCGTCACCTCGGCGTCTCCCTCGTGCGGATCGCGTGGGGGTTCGCGGTAGGGGCCGCCGCCGGGACCGCGCTGGGCCTCGTCCTCGGCGCCTCGCGCCTCGCCGAGGCCATCGGCAACCCGCTCATCGCCGCCACCTATCCGATCCCGAAGATCGCGCTGCTGCCGCTCATGATCCTCTGGCTCGGCATCGGCGAGGCGCCCAAGGTGGCCATGATCGCCCTCGGCGTCTTCTTCCCGGTCGTGATCAACACCTACGCCGGCGTTCGCGACACCGAGCCGCTCATGGTGAAGGCGGCGACCAGCCTGGGCGCGCGCCGGCACCAGGTACTGACCAAGGTGATCCTGCCGTCGGCGCTGCCCACCATCCTGGCCGGGTATCGGTTGGGGGCGGGCATCGCGCTCCTGTTGGTAGTCTCGGCCGAGATGATCAACGCCAGCGCCGGGATCGGGTTCCTGATCCTGCACGCCGGCGACCTGATGCTCACCGGGAAGCTGATGGTGGGGCTGGTCCTGCTATCGCTCCTCGGGCTGGCCAGCACGTGGGCGCTGCGGGCCCTGGAAGGCTACCTCGCGCCCTGGCGGGAGGATTTCCGATGACGGCGATCCTGGTGCTCCACGGCCCGAACCTGAACCTGCTCGGGCAGCGCGAGACGGCCGTGTACGGCCGCCTCACGCTGGCCGAGGTGGATGCCGCGATCACCCGCCACGCCGGCGCCCGCGGCGTCAAGGTCGAGTGCCGGCAGTCGAACCACGAAGGCGTCCTGGTCGACGCCATCCAGCAGGCCGCCGACCACGGGTTCGCCGCCATCGTGCTGAACCCGGGAGCGTTCACGCACTACTCCTACGCGCTGCGCGATGCCATCGCGGCCGTGGCCATCCCCGTGGTGGAGGTCCACCTCTCGAACGTCCATGGCCGGGAGCCGTTCCGGCACCGGTCGGTGACGGCGGCGGTGTGTCGCGGTCAGATCTCGGGGTTCGGGCTCCAGAGCTACCTTCTCGGCCTCGACGCGGCCCTGGCCACCCTCGCCGGACGCTGAATGACCGGCCCCGGCCGGTGGTCTGAGGAGGCGGAGCGCCGGCCGTCGGACTCCCGGCCGCGGGTGGGGGGACCGGCCCCGTGAGCGAGGAGGACCGCGAAGCCGTCCGCCGGGTCCAGGCCGGCGAGACCGAGGCCTTCGAGGTGCTGGTCGAGAAGTACAAGCGCAAGACCTTTCGTCTCGCTTACAGCGTGCTGCGGGACCAGGAGGAAGCGCTCGACGTGGCTCAGGAGGCGTTCGTGAAGGCGTTCCGCTCGCTGCCGAAGTTCAAAGGCGAGTCCGCGTTCTACACCTGGCTGTTCCGCATCACCATGAACGTCGCGCTCGACCGGCGACGCCAGCGGGCGACCCGGGCCAAGTCGCTCGGCGCCGAGGATGTGCCGCCCGAGGAGTGGGAGCGGACCGCGGTGGCCAGCGAGCCCAGCCCCGACGAGGAGGCGGTCGGAGCGGAGCGCCGGGCCCGCATCGCGCGCGCCCTCGAATCCTTGCCAGACCACCACCGCTCCATTATCATCTTGAGCGACATCCAAGGCCTTTCCTATCGCGAGATCGCGGAGGTGCTCGCCATCCCCATGGGGACGGTGATGTCGCGCCTGCACAACGCCCGGAAGCGGCTCCGCGATGCCCTGGGGCCGGGCTTCCTCGCCGGCTTGCTCGTCCTCGCGCTCCTCAGCGGGCTGGCGCCGCCCGCCGTGGGCCAGGGCCCACCGCCGCCCGGGGCGCCGCCCGGCCACCCCGCGGTGCCGGGGCCGCCGCCGCTCGCGGCGCCATCGGGTCAGCAGGTGTGCGTGTACGTCCTCGTCCTCCTCGCGTCGAACGCGCCCGGCCGGCCGCCGGGCAGTACGCTCACGCCGACCCCGTCGCTGCGGCCGCCGGGCGGGGCGCCCTCTCCGGCGCCGGGAGCTCCCGCCACCGGGGAGTGGAGCGAGGGGCTGGGCGGCGGTTGCGGCCGGGAAGTCCGGCTCACGCCGTGGATACCGCGGCTGCGCGAGGTCTTCGGCTACTCGAGCTACGAGCCGATGAGCGCGTTCGAGACCACCATGCCGGTCGGGACGATGCAGCGCTTCGCGCTGCCGGGCGGGCGCGAGCTACACATCCAGCCGCTGACCGTGCGCGTCCCGATCGTCCGCATGGCCGTCAAGATCTTCCGGGGGCCGATCTCCGAGATTGCCACCGTGATGGACGTGCCGCCGCGCCGGCCCGCCCTCATCGGGGGACTGCCCCACGGCCCTGGCGTCCTCATCATCGCCATCCGCTCGCGGGCGGAGCCGTAACGGGTGGCCGAGCCACGCGTTCCCGAGCGCCCGGAGGTGCTGGGCTATCTCCACGAGCGGCGCAACTGGGGACGCTGGGGACGGGATGACCAGCTGGGCGCTCTCAATCTCATCACGCCCGAGAAGCGCGTCGCCGCGGCTCGCCTCGTGCGGACCGGGCGTAGCCTGTCGCTGAGCCGGGAGTTTCCGACGATGCCGAGCCCGGGCAACCCTCAGCCGGCCCAGCACTGGATGCGCATCGTCCCCCGGGGCCGGGGCGGCTTCGCGGCCGACTTCTACGGGGTGTTCTACCACGGCTGGGCCTCGACCCATGTCGACGCGCTCTGCCACACCTGGGACGAGGCGGGCATGTGGAACGGCCGCGACCCGGCTCGCGAGATCACGTTCGACGGCGCCACGTTCGGTGCCGTCCACCACTGGAAGGAAGGCATCCTGACCCGGGGCGTCCTGCTCGACGTGCCCCGGCACCGCGGGGAGCCGTACGTCCGCCAGGAACACCCGGTCCACGGCTGGGAGCTGGAGGAGATCGCCAAGGCCCACGACCTTCGCCTCGAGCCGGGCGACGCGGTGTGTGTCTACAGTGGCCGGGAGGCCTGGCAGGCAGCGCATCCCGACCACCCCTATGGCCCCGAGCCGCGGCCGGGGCTCCACGCGTCCTGCCTGCCCTTCCTGCGCGACCACGACGTGGCGGTGCTCGCCTGGGACATGATGGATCTCACCCCCAACGGCTACGACCTCCCGTGGTCGGTGCACGGGGCGATCTTCGCCTACGGCGTGGCCCTGATCGACAATGCCCTGCTCGAGCCATTGGCCGAGACCTGCGCGGCCGAGCGCCGCTACGAGTTCCTGCTGGTGCTGGCTCCCTTGCGGGTCGTGGGGGGGACGGGCTCGCCGGCCAATCCGTTGGCCGTGTTCTGAGCGCTGCCGTGAGCGAAGAGAAGCTCCAGCGCGAAATCGCCCGGGTCCAACAGGGGAATCCGCGCTACCGCGAGAAGCTCCGCGAAGAGGGCAAGCTCTTCGTCCGCGAGCGCCTGAAGCTCCTCCTCGATCCCGGGAGCGAGTTCCAGGAGGACTGGCTCCTCGCCCGCTCCCAGGAGGCGGAGACGCCGGCCGACGGCGTGGTGACCGGCATCGGCACCGTCCACGGCCGGCCGGTCTGCATCATGGCCAACGACTACACGGTGAAGGCCGGCTCCTGGGGCGAGAAGACGGTCCAGAAGATCGTGCGGATCCAGGAGAAGGCCGCCCGGCTGGAGCTGCCGCTCCTCTATCTGGTCGACGCGGCCGGCGGGCGCATCTCCGAGCAGATCCGCATCTTCCCCGGGCGCTACCACGCCGGCCGGATCTTCTACAACGAGGTCCAGCTCTCCGGCGTGGTGCCCCAGCTCTGCATCCTGTTCGGCCCCTCCCCGGCCGGCTCGGCCTACCTGCCGGCGCTGACCGACGTGGTGATCATGGTGGACGGCAAGGCGTCGATGTACGTCGGCTCGCCGCGCATGGTGGAGATGGCGATCGGGGAGAAGGTGGATCAGGAGGCGCTGGGCGGCGCCCGCATGCACTGCGAGGAGTCGGGGTGCGGCGACATCCTGGTCGGCTCTGACGAGGAAGCGATCGAGACGGCCAAGCGGTACCTGGCTTACATGCCGCAGCACCATCGCGGGCGGGTGGCGGGCGTGGAGCCGGTCGAGCCGAAACCGGGACGGCCGATCGACGAGATCGTCCCCTATGACCAGCGCAAGTACTTCGACATGTACGAGCTGATCGACCGGGTGATCGATGCCGGCTCCTGGCTCGAGCTCAAGCGGCTGTTCGCCCGCGAGGTGATCACGGGGCTCGCGCGGATCGGCGGCCGGGCCGTCGGCCTCGTCGCCAACCAGCCGAAGGTCAAGGGCGGGGTCCTGTTCGTGGACTCGTCCGACAAGGCGGCCCGCTTCATCTGGCTCTGCAACGCCTACAACATCCCGCTGGTCTACCTGGCCGACGTCTCGGGCTTCATGGTCGGCAGCAAGGTCGAGCGGGCCGGCATCATCCGGCACGGCGCCAAGATGATCTTCGCCACCGCCCAGGCCACCGTGCCCAAGATCTCGGTCATCGTTCGCAAGTGCTACGGCGCCGGGCTCTACGCGATGTGTGGCCAGGCCTACGAGCCCGACGCGGTGCTGGCCCTCCCTCAGGCCCAGATCGCCATCATGGGGCCGGAGCCGGCCGTGAACGCGGTGTACTACAACCGGATCATGGAGTTGGAAGGGGCGGCCCGAGCCGAGTTCGTCCGCCAGAAGCGCGAGGAGTACCAGCGGGACATCGACATCCACCGCCTCGCCTCCGAGATGCTCGTGGACGATGTGGTGCCGCCCGACTCGCTCCGGGCCGAGCTCATCAAGCGCCTGGCCTACGCCGAGACGAAGGCCCATCGCTTTCCCTCCCGCCGCAACGGGGTCTACCCGGTGTGAGGCGGTCCGGGCCGATAACCGTCGCATCCCGTCGTCCTCGGTCGTCGGCGCGCCTCAACGTATGCGGCATACGCCTCGGCGCGCCTCCTCCCTGCGTCCTAGGGCTGCTCGGTTCTCAGCCCGGACCGAATCCAGAGGGACCCGCACGCCCTCGCGCTCTGGACAGTGTGAGCCATTGCCCGCCGCCGGGCGGGGTGACCGCCGGCGGAGAATCCGTGGCACCCCGCTTGCACTCTAACGATGGCAAGCGTGGCCATCGCGCTGACCGGACCCGCGGTGGTCTCGACTCGCCGCGCGCCGAGGGATTCCCGGAGCGCTGGCTCCCGCGTGGAGGCGCCCTTGAACGGTGCGGGGGGGTGCCTCCACGCGTTTTTCTTTGGCGCCGCCGGGCCGATAACGGTCGGTTCTCGGCCCGGCGGGAATCCCCCCTCGGGCGCCGGCGCCCGTGTGCATCAATCGCGACCGGCCGTGCAGTTCTTGCCCGAGGCCGTCGGTGGAGCGCTTCCTCGTCGCCTGCCGCTATCTGACCGCGCTCCCGCTGCCGGCGGGCCCGGAGGCCGGCGACCTCGGCCGGGCGGCGGGGTGGTTCCCGGTGGTCGGCCTCGTGCTCGGGCTCCTCCTCGCCGCCGCGGCCCTTCCCGTCTTCGGGGCGGCGCCGGCCGTCGTCGCCTCGGTGCTCATCGTGGCCCTGTGGGCCTTCCTGACCGGAGGGCTCCATCTCGACGGCCTGGCCGACACCGCCGACGGCCTGGGCGCCGGCTTCGGCCGGGAAGAGGCCCTCGCGATCATGCGCGACGCGCGCATCGGCGCCTACGGTGTGACCGCCATCGCCCTCGTCCTCGCGGCCAAGTGGGCCGCGTTGGCGAGCTTGGCCCCCGACCTCCGGTGGCGGGGGCTGATCCTGGCCCCGGTGCTCGGTCGCCTCGGACCGCTGCTGCTGGCACGCGTGTGCCCGCCGGCGCGCGGGGAGGGCGCCGGGCATGCTTTCGCGCAGGCGGTCAGCCGGCCGGCGGTGGCGGCCGGCGCGCTCGTCGCGACGGCGGCGGCGGTGGCGCTGACCGGTGTCTGGGCTGCGGCCCTGCTCGGCTTGGTGGCCGGTCTGGCGGTCGCCTTCGGGAGCTATCTCCGGTGGCGGCTCGGCGGACTCACCGGAGACTGCCTCGGCGCGCTCGTCGAAGCGTCGGAGGCGGGGAGCCTCGTCGCGCTGTCGGTGCTCGGGCACCTCGGGCGGCTCTGATGCCGAACCCCTCGACGTGGCTCTACCTGATCCGTCACGGCGAGGTCGAGCACGCCGCCGACGGACGGTTCTTCGGCCACACCGACGTGGCGCTGTCGGCGGCCGGTCTCGTGCAGGTTGATGCGCTCGGCCGCCAGCTCGCGCTCGAGCCGATCGAGGCCGTCTATGCCAGCGATCTCCGACGGGCGCGCCAGTCGGCGGTGCCGCTGGCCGCCGCCCGCGGCTTCGAGCCGGTGGTGTTGCCGACCCTGAGGGAGATGGCGATGGGGCGCTGGGAGGGCTTGACCTTCCGCGAGATCCGCGAGCGCGAGCCAGAGGCCCTGGGGCAGTGGCTGGCGAACCTGACGACGTATCCGTTCCCGGGCGGCGAGAACCTGGAAGGCCTCCGGGCCCGGGTGATGCCAGCCGTGGACGCGGTCCTCGCCCGCCACCGCGGCGGCCGGGTCGCGGTCGTGGCCCACGGGGGCACGAATCGGGTCATCCTGGCCGAGGCGCTCGGGCTCCCGCTCGGCCACGTGTTGCGGCTCGCCCAGGACTACGCCTGCTGGAGCCTGATCGAGTACCGGGCCGGCGGGCCCGTCCTCCACACCCTGAATCAGCGGGTCGCGGCCATCGCCGCCGCGGCCCCCGTCGAGCGGACCGCGGTGGGCTGAGGGGGGCGGTGGAGGCCTCGTCATCGGCATCGCTCCCGGGTTCGGAGGCGGTTCGTCTCGATCGCTGGCTATGGGCGGCGCGGTTCTACAAGAGCCGGAGCCTGGCCCAGGCCGCCTGCGCGGGCGGCAAGGTGGACGTCAACGGCCAGGCGGCGAAGCCGTCCCGGGCCGTGCGGGTCGGCGACCGCCTCCGCCTGACCGTCGGCGAGTGGCGGCGCGAACTGGTCGTGCGCGCGCTCGCCGAGCGGCGGGGGCCGGCGGGCGAGGCCCGCGCCCTCTACGAGGATCTCTCGGCCCCCCCGCCGCCGCGGCCGCGCCGCGCGCCACCGCCGGCGTGGCGCACTCCTGGCTTCGGAAGGCCGACGAAGCGCGAGCGGCGGCTGATCGACCGCCTGCGTGGCGAGTGAGCTCGGCCGGGCACCCTCGCCGGCAGTAGCGCTCGACAGCGGCGTCCAGCCAGCCTATCCTCATTAGCCTGATGAGTGATCGCGCGGCGCTGCTGGTGATCGGGGCGACCTCCTGCCTGGTGGTGCTGGCGGTCGGCTTGCTCGTCGTTGGTCGGTCGCCGGCCGCGCCGGCGGCGGCCCCGATCGGGGCGGCGCGCCTGCCCGCCATCAATGCCTTCCTCAACGGGACCAGCGCGGTCCTCCTCGTCGGCGGCTTTCTCTTCATCCGGCGCAAGCAGGTGGCCGCCCACCGGGCCTGCATGCTCGGCGCTTTCGCCGTGTCCACCCTGTTCCTGCTGACGTATCTCGTCCATCACTATCAAGCCGGGTCGGTGCCCTTCCGCGGCCAGGGCTGGATCCGGCCGGTGTACTTCGCGCTGCTCGTCTCCCACGTCACGCTGGCCGCGGTCATCGTGCCGCTGGCCCTGCTCACGATCTATCGGGGATGGACGGCCCGGCTCGACCGGCACGTCCGGATCGCGCGCTGGACCCTGCCGATCTGGCTCTACGTCTCGATCACCGGCGTCCTCGTGTACCTGATGCTCTACCGTCTGGTTCCCGCCCGCTGACGCGCCATGCCCTTCCGGGAGATCGATTCCAAGGTCTCGTTCCCGACCCTCGAGGCGGCGGTCGCGGAGTGGTGGCGGGAGCGCGGGATCGTCGAGAAGGCGCTGGCCAGTGGCGACCGCGGGCGGCCCTTCGTCTTCTTCGAAGGACCGCCCACCGCCAACGGGCGGCCCGGCGTGCATCACGTCGAGGCCCGGGTGGTGAAGGACATCGTGATCCGCTACCAGCGGATGCGCGGCCGCCACGTCGTGGGGGCCCGCGGCGGTTGGGATACCCACGGGTTGCCGGTGGAGATCGAAGTCGAGCGCGAGCTGGGCTTCCGGGGGAAGCCGGACATCGAAGCCTACGGCATCGCCGAGTTCAACCGCGCCTGCAAGGAGAGCGTCTGGCGGTACATCCAGGACTGGGAGCGGATGACCGAGCGCATCGCGTTCTGGATCGACCTCCGCCACCCCTACGCCACCTACGACAACGACTACATCGAATCCTTGTGGTGGATCCTCAAGACCCTGTGGGACCGGGAGCTGCTCTTCCGCGACTACAAGGTGACCATGCACTGCCCGCGCTGCGGGACCTCGCTCTCCGACCACGAGGTCGCCCTCGGCTTCGAGGACGACGTGGACGATCCCTCGGTGTGGGTTCGCTTCCGCCACCGGCCGAGCGGCCACGCGCTCGACAGCCGCCTGGCCGGCGCGTCGTTCCTGGCCTGGACGACCACCCCCTGGACGCTACCCGCCAATGCGGCGCTGGCCGTCCACCCCGAGGCCGCCTACGTCCTGGTCGAGTACACCGGCGGCCGGACGCCGGAGCGGCTGGTGCTGGCCGAAGCCCTGGCGCCCGCGGTCCTCGGCGAGGGCGCCTACCGCGTGCGGGAGAGGTTCGGCGGGGAAGCGTTGCGCGGGGTGGCCTATGAGCGGCTGTTCGAGATCGTGGAAGGCAACGGGGCGCCGAACGCCGACTGCGTCGTTGCCGATCCCTTCGTCTCGCTGGAGGACGGCACCGGGATCGTGCACATCGCGCCCGCCTACGGCGACCTCGAGATCGGGCGGAAGTACGGGCTGCCCACCCGCCGCTCGGTGGACCTGGCCGGGTTGACGCTGCCGGCGTTCACCCCGCTCGGTTTCGGCGAGCGGTTCTTCAAGGACGCCGACCCGCTGATCACCCGCCACCTCGAGGCGCGCGGCCTGCTGTTCCGGAGCGGGCGCATCCGCCACAGCTATCCCTTCTGCTGGCGCTGCCACACCCCGCTCCTCTACTACGCCAAGCCGTCCTGGTACATCCGGACGACCGCCAGAAAGGACCGGCTGCTCGCCAACAACCAGCTCATCCACTGGGTCCCCGACCACATTCGGGAGGGGCGCTTCGGCAACTGGCTGGAGAACAACATCGACTGGGCGCTCTCCCGCGAGCGCTACTGGGGGACGCCGCTGCCGATCTGGGTCTGTGACGGCTGCGGCCACGTCGAGGTGCTCGGCTCGGTGGCCGAGCTGTCGGCCCGGGCGGGCCGGGACCTCCAGGGCCTGGACCTCCACCGGCCCGACGTGGACGAGGTCACGTGGCGCTGTGCGGCCTGCGGCGCCGGCACCGCGCGCCGGATCCCCGACGTGGCCGACGCCTGGTTCGACTCCGGCGCGATGCCGGTCGCCCAGTGGCACTACCCGTTCGAGAACCGGGAGGTCTTCGCGGTAGCCGGCCAGGCCGACTACATTTCAGAAGCCATCGACCAGACGCGGGGCTGGTTCTACACGCTGCACGCACTCTCCACCCTCCTCTTCGACCGGCCGGCCTACCGCAACGTGATCTGTCTCGGCCACATCCTGGACATCAACGGCGAGAAGATGTCGAAGTCCCGCGGCAACGTCGTCGATCCCTGGCAGCTCCTCGACGGCTACGGCACCGATGCCACCCGCTGGTACATGTACGCATCGGCTCCGCCCTACAATCCGCGCCGCTTCGCGCCCGAGCACGTGGGCGAGGTCCTCCGTCAGTTCGTACTCACCCTCTGGAATACCTATGCGTTCTTCGTCACCTACGCCAACCTCGACGGCTGGCGGCCCTCGGCCGACGCGCCGGCAGGGCCTCCGCCGGCGGCCATCGATCGGTGGGCGCTAGCTCGCCTCCACGCGCTGGTGCGCGACGTGACGGCCGGGTTCGAGGCCTACGACATCCACGGGCCGGCCAAGGCGATCGAGCAGTTCGTGGAGGAGCTGTCCAACTGGTACGTGCGCCGGAACCGCCGCCGGTTCTGGAAGGCCGAGGACGACGCCGACAAGCGGGCTGCCTACCGCACCCTCTACACCTGTCTGACCACTCTCGCCCGGGTGCTGGCTCCCTTCATGCCGTTCATCAGCGAGGCCCTCTACCGGAACCTGGTGGCCGAGCAGGACCCGGGAGCCGCCGAGAGCGTCCACCTGGCCACCTGGCCGGAGGCCGACGCCGCGCTCATCGACGGTGGGCTCCTCGCCGATACGGCGTTCCTCCTGGAGACGGTGAGCCTGGGCCGCGCCGCCCGCCGCCGGGCCGGTCTCCGCGTGCGCCAGCCGCTGGCCGGCATGTGGGTGAGGCCGCCGACGCCCGCCCACGCCGACGCCCTCCGCCGGTTCGAAGGGGAGCTCCGCGACGAGTTGAACGTCAAGGCGGTCCGCTACCTGGACAGCTCGGCCGATCTCGTCGGTTACCGCTTCAAGCCGAACCTCCGGGTCGTCGGCCGGCGGTACGGGAAGCTCGTGCCAGCGCTGACCGAGGCGCTGAAGGCGCTCGACGGCGACGCGGCGCGGGAGGCCGCCCGGGCGGTGGAGGCCGGCCGAGGGGTGTCGCTCACGGTCGGCGGGCAGGGCGTCGAGCTGGCGCCCGACGAGGTCCTGGTCGAGGCCGCGTCGCCCGCGGGCTACGCCGTCGCCGAAGACCGCGGCGTCCTGGTCGCGCTGGATACGACCCTCACCGAGGAGCTGCGTCGCGAGGGCCTGGCCCGGGAGCTGGTGCGGCACATCCAGGACGCGCGGAAGAACGCCGGGTTCCAGATCGCCGACCGCATCACGGTCTACCTCGGCCCCCCGACCGGCCCCGACGACTGGACGCCGGCCGTGCGCCAGTGGGGCGACTACATCCGGAGCGAGACGCTGGCCGAGGAGCTGGCGCTGGCTCCACCTCCGCCCGGCGCGCACACCGAGACCCTCGATCACGACGGCACCCCGATCACCATCGGGGTCGAGCGGCGCTGACTTCCGACCCCAGGCCGGGTCGCCTTGACGTCCCCGGGCGGCTTTGCTACGGTACGCGCAGCGTCGAACGGGGTCCCGGGTGCGTCCCGCGAGGGACCAAAGAGGGAAGGCGGTGCGAAACCGCCGCGACCCCGTCACTGTGATCGGGGACGAAAGCCGCGGAAGATCGCCACTGGCACCGGCCCGCGGTGCTGGGAAGGTCGCGGCGAGTAGGACGATCCGAGAGCCAGGAAACCTGCCCGGGACCTCTCGTCCCTCAACCGGTCTTCGAGGGGAGGCCCGGGTGCCCGACACGCTCTCGCCGAGTTCCCTCCTCCACGGCTTCGAGTGAAGCCCCGGACCGTCCTGGTCCTGGGTGGCGTCCGCGCCGGCAAGAGCGCGTACGCGGTGGACCGCGCGCAGCGGGCCGAGGGGCGCGTCGCCTTCGTGGCGACGGCCGAGGCGCGCGATCCCGAGATGGCGGCCCGCGTGGCCCGCCACCGCGCCGAGCGGCCAGCCCACTGGGCGACCGTGGAGGCGCCGCTCGCGCTGACCGCGGTGCTGGCCGACCTCGACGGCAAGGCCGACGTCGTCGTCGTGGACTGCCTCACGCTCTGGGTCGCCAACCTGCTCGACCGCGACCCGACGCTCTCCGATGCCGCCGTCGGTCGCCAGACGGAGGGTCTGGTGGCGGTGATGGCGCGGCGCGCCTTCGAGCTGGTGCTGGTCTCCAACGAGGTCGGCGCCGGCGTACATCCCGAGACGGCGCTCGGCCGCCGCTTCCGGGACGCGCTGGGTCTCGTCAACCAGGCGATCGCGCGGGCCGCGGACGAGGTCGTGCTGCTCGTGGCGGGCTGTCCGCTGTGGCTGAAGGGCGCGCCGTGAGTCGGCCCGGGCCGATGCGCCTCGCATGCCGTCGTCCTCGGTCGTCGGCCCGCCTCAACGTATGCGGCATACGCCTCGGCGGGCCTCCTCCCTGCGTCCTAGGCCTGCTCGCGTCTCGGCCCGGTCCCACTGCCGCGCTCGGACTGGTGACACCTCCGATGGTAGCGCCGTGAGACACCCCGGGCCGGGGCCCGTCGCGTCTCGGCGTCCTCGGCGCTCGGCGCGCCTCACCTTTGGGTGGCTCCCCCCGGACGGCGGGGCCCCAGCCCCGCGACGTCCGGAGGCTCGCGGGCGCGGCATACGCCTCGGCGGGCCTCCTCCCTGCGTCCTAGGCCTGCTCGCGTCTCGGCCCGGTCCCACCGCCGCGCTCGGGACCGTGACACCCTCCGAGCGTAGACCAGTGAGCCGTTCCGGGCCGGGGCCCGGTACCTCGCCGGGATAGGCGGGCGTGTTTGACCCGAGGGTAGGCCCGTGACGGAGCTGGACGCGCTGGTCGGTCGCATCGAGGCGCCCGATCCGAGGGTCGCGCTCGCGGCCCAGCGCCGCCTGGACCGGCTCACCAAGCCGCCGGGGAGCCTGGGCCGGCTCGAGGAGCTGGCCGCTCGCGTCGCGCTCCTCACCGGACGAGAGCGGCCCCGCGTGGTCGCGCCCGTGATCTTCACCCTCGCCGCCGACCACGGCGTCGTGGCCGAGGGCGTGAGTCCGTACCCGCAAGCGGTCACCTGCCAGATGGTCGAGAACTTCGGCCGCGGGGGGGCCGCCATCAACGTGCTGGCCCGGCAGGTCGGCGTTCGGGTCGTCGTCGCCGACCTGGGCATCGCGGGCGACGTGGCGCCGTGGCCGGGGCTCGTCGTCGAGAAGGTCGGGCGGGGCACCGCCAATCTCGCCCGAGGCCCGGCGATGACGCGTGAAGAGGCCCGGGCGGCGATCGGGATCGGGGCTCGCCTGGTCGAGGACGCCGCGCCCGACTGCGTCGGGACGGGCGAGATGGGGTTCGGGAATACCACGGCGGCCAGCGCGCTGACCGCCGCCCTCACCGGCGCGGATCCCGACGCGGTCACTGGGCGGGGCACCGGCCTCGACGAGGCCGGCCGCGCGCGCAAGGTGGCCGTCATCGGCCGGGCCCTGGCCGCGAATCGGCCCGACCCCGGTGACCCGCTCGGTGTGCTGGCCGCCCTCGGCGGCTTCGAGATCGCGGGCTTGGTCGGCGTGATCCTCGCTGGGGCCGGGCGGCGGGTGCCGGTCGTCCTCGACGGCTTCATCGCGACCGCCGCCGCGTTGGTCGCGGTCCGACTGTGCGCGGAGACGCGCGAGTATCTGCTGGCGGCGCACCGGAGCGCCGAGCCCGGCCACGGGCGGCTCCTGGAGACGCTGGGACTGGCGCCGTACCTGGACCTCGGGATGCGTCTGGGTGAGGGGACCGGAGCCGCGCTCGGCATCGGGCTGCTCAAGGCCGCCCTCGCCTGCTACGACGAGATGGCGACGTTCAAGGAAGCGGGCGTGTCGGAGCGCCTGTCCTGAGCCGGCCATGATCCGGGCCCTCTGCATCGCCGGCCTCGCCTCCTCGGTCGGGAAGACGACTGTGACGCTGGCCCTGGCCGCCGCGTTTCGGCGCCGCGGCCTGCGCGTCGCCTGCGCCAAGGTCGGCCCCGACTTCATCGATCCGGGCTTCCACGCGGCGGTCACGGCAAGGGCGAGCCGCACGCTGGACAGCTGGATCCTGTCGCCGGAGGCCCTGGAGACGGCGTTCGCCCGCGCTGGCCACGAGGCCGACCTGGTGCTCGTCGAGGGTGTCATGGGACTCTTCGACGGCCTCGACGGCCGGGGCGAGGCGGCCAGCACCGCCGAGGTCGCCAAGCGGCTGGGTCTGCCGGTCGTCCTGGTGGTGGACGCCGCGGCCCAGGTGCGGAGCGCGGGCGCGGTGGTCCTGGGGGCCGAGCGGTACGACCCGCAGCTCGACGTCGCCGCCGTCCTCTTCAACCGGGTCGGGGGCGAGCGACACGTCCGGTGGCTCGGGGAGGCCATCGCCGACCGGTGCCGGGCCCGCCCGGTCGGCGCTCTGCCGTGGCACGAACGGCTGCGACTGCCGGAGCGGCACCTCGGACTGGTGACCGCGCGCGAGCGCGGGTGCTCGCCGGAGCTGGTCGACGCCCTGGCCAGCCTGGCCGAAGCCGCGATCGACCTCGACGCGTGCCTGGCCCTGGCCGGCAGCCGCGTGAGCGCGGCGCCGCCCCCCCCGCCGGCGCCGCCGCGAATCCGCCTCGGGGTGGCGGACGACGATGCCTTTCAGTTCTATTACCCGGACAACCTGGAGGCCCTGCGGGCCGCGGGGGCCGAGCTGGTGACCTGGAGCCCCCTGGCCGACCGGCGGCTTCCCGCCGTCGACGCCCTCTACCTCGGCGGCGGGTATCCCGAGGTGCACGCCGCCCGCCTCGGCGACAACGGTGAGGCCCGGGCCGCGGTGCGCGCCTTCGTCCGCGACGGCGGACCGGTCTACGCGGAGTGCGGCGGCCTCATGTACCTGGCGGAGAGCCTGGAGGATCTCGACGGCCGGCGCCACCCGATGGCCGCCGTGCTGCCCCTCCAGATCCGCATGACGCCCCGACGGCTGACCCTCGGCTACCGCGAGGTGGTGTTGGAGCGCGACAGCCTCGTCGGACCGCGGGGGGCGCGCCTTCGGGGGCACGAGTTCCACGCCTCTCACGTGGAGGGGCCAGTCCCGGCCGCGACCGCCTATCGGGTGAACGATCCGACGGACGGAGGCGGCTGGAGCGAGGGCTACCGGGTCGAGCAGGTGCTCGCCAGCTACGTCCACCTCCACTTCGGCTCGCTCCCCGGAACGGCCGAGGCCTTCGTGGCCGCCTGTGAGCAGGCGCGCCGACGACCGGTCCCCCGATGACGCGTCTCGCCCTTGCCTTGCTCGTCCTCTGTCTCACCCAGCCCGGGGAGGCCGCCGAGGTCCGGGACATGCTCGGCCGCCGCGTCGCGGTCCCGGACCGGCCGGCGCGGATCGTCTCGCTCGCCCCGAGCCTGACGGAGAGCGTCTACGCGGTGGGCGCCGGCGACCGGCTGGTCGGGGTGACGGACTACTGCGACTTCCCCCCGGCCGCCCGAGGAAAGCCGAAGGTGGGCGGGACTTACAGCCCGAACCTCGAGGTCATCCTGAGCCTCCATCCCGACCTCGTCCTGGCCACGACCGAGGCGAACCGGGATGAGCACATCCGGAGCCTGGAAGCCCTGGGAACCCCGGTGTACGTCGTCCGCCCGGTGAGCTTTGCCACGGTGCTGGAGTCGGTGCAGCGTGTCGCCGGTGTCCTGGGCCGCGAGGCCGAAGGTCGGCGGCTGGTCGCCGACATGGAACGGCAGGCGGCTGAGGTCGGGCGCGCCGTCAAGGGCGCGCGCCGGCCGCGCGTGCTCTACGTCGTCTGGGGTGATCCGCTGGTCGTCCCCGGGCGCGACATTCTCATCACCGAGCTGATCCAGCGCGCGGGCGGCGAGAGCGTCACCGCCGATCTACCCTTCGACTACCCCCGCTTCTCGGTGGAGGAGGCGGTGGCGCGCCGCCCGGAGCTGGTGCTGCTGGCCCCGCACGGGGACGAGTCGTTGGAGCAGCGCCTGCGCGAGTGGCCGCTGCTCTCCCTCCTCCCGGCCGTCCGCGAGGGCCGCGTGCATCGCATCGACCTGCTCCACCGCCCGGGGCCGCGCACGGTCGAGGCGCTGCGGGCGCTGGCCCGGCTGCTTCATCCGGAGGTCGTGCGGTGACGCCGCGTCGGCGCGCGGTCGCTGCCACCCTGGGCGGGGTCGTCGCGCTGGGCGGGATCAGCCTGCTGGCGCTCTTCGTCGGCGCGGCCGACGTGCCGGTCGGCGAGGTGATGGCATCGCTCTTCGGGCGCGACACGACCCAGCTCACCGCGACCGTGGTGCTGCAGCTTCGGCTTCCCCGGGTCCTGCTGGCCGCGCTGGCGGGCGCCGGGCTTGCGGTGGCCGGCGCCGGGTTCCAGGCGCTCACGCGCAATCCCCTGGCCGATCCCGCCGTGCTCGGCGTGGCCGGGGGAGCGGCCTTCGGCGCCGTCGTCGGACAGGTGCTGGGGCTGGAAGGAACCGCCCTCGCCGCCCTCGGTCTGTCGGCCCTGGCCTTCGCCGGCGCGCTGGGCGCGGCCGTGGCGGTGTACGCCATCGCCTCCGTGGGCGGTCGGTTGCCGATCCAGTCCCTGCTGCTGGCCGGCGTCATCATCGGCCTCTTCTTCTCGGCGGCCATCACGCTGCTCCTCTCCCTGGTCGACTTCGCGCGGCTCGGCGGCATCCTCCACTGGCTGATGGGCAGTCTGAGCCCGCTCGGTTACCGGCCGGTGGCGGCGACGGCGGTCGGCGCGGCGCTCGGAATCGGCGCGATCTACGCCCAGGCCCGGGCGCTGAACCTCCTGGCTCTCGGCGAGGAGCCCGCGCTGCAGCTCGGCGTGGAGGCCGAGCGGGTCAAGCGGGTCGTCTTCGTCGCTGCCTCCCTGCTGACGGGCGTGGTGGTCGCCCATGCCGGTCCCATCGCCTTCGTGGGCCTGATCGTCCCTCACGGGGTGCGCCTGGTCCTGGGCTCGGACAACCGCGTCCTGATCCCGGCCGCGGCGGGAGCGGGAGCGGTGTTCCTGGTCCTGGCCGACACGCTGGCCCGGACCGCTCTCCGCCCGGCCGAGCTGCCGGTGGGCGTGATCACGGCGTTCTGCGGCGCGCCGTTCTTCATCTATCTCCTGCGGACCCGCTTCCGGGAAGGACCCGCGTGACGCCGCTCGTCGAGGTTCGCGGCGTGAGCTTCGGGTACGGCGGGAGCTTCCGGCTTGCCGGCGTGTCGTTCGAGGTGGGGGAGCGAGAGATCCTGGGGGTGATCGGCCCCAATGCCTCCGGCAAGACGACGCTGCTCCGGCTCCTGTCCAAGGTGCACGAGCCGGAGCAAGGTGAGATCCGCCTCGCCGGCGCGCCGCTCCGGCGACTCGGCCGCTTCGCCCTGGCGCGGCAGGTCGCGGTCGTGCCCCAGGAACTGGCGCCCGCGTTCCCCGTCACGGTCGAGGAGCTGGCGTTGATGGGTCGCCACCCGCACAGCGAAGGGCGATTCTTCGAGGGGCCCCAGGACCTCGCCCGGGCGCGGCAGGCGATGGCGCTGGCCGGGGTGCTCGATCTGGCGGCGCAGCCCTTCGACGCGCTCTCCGGCGGCGAGCGGCAGCGGGCCGTGCTGGCCCGGGCCCTCGCCCAGGAGCCGCGCCTGCTCCTCCTGGACGAACCGACCAGCCACCTCGACCTCCGCCATCAGCGGGAGATCGTGGGCCTGCTTCGGCGGCTCAACCGCGACCGGGGCACGACGATCATCCTGGTCAGCCACGACCTGAACCTGGCCGGCGAGGTGGCCGACCGCCTGCTCTTGATCGCTGGCGGCCGCGTCGTCAAGTCGGGGGTGCCCGCCGACGTGCTGGACGAGGCGACGCTGGAAACCGCCTATGACTGTGCGGTCCGCGTCGAGAAGAACCCGGTCTCCGGCCGGCCGCTGGTCACCATACGCTGGCCGGATGCGGAGTGAACCCGGCCCATGTCGAGCGAGCGCTTCACCGTCGACGATCGGGCCCGGCCCTGGCCGCTCGGCCGGCCCGCCCGGCGGATCGTCTCGCTGGCGCCGGCCTGCACGGACTCGCTCCTCGCCGTCGGCGCTGGCGACCGCCTGGTCGGGGTGGACGAGCACTCCGAGCTGCCGGGCGCCCTGGCCGGCCTGCCTCGCGTCGGCGGCTTCAAAGAGCTCGACCTGGCGCGGATCGTCGCGCTCGCCCCTGATCTGGTGCTGGCCGCCTCGCTCCACGCGGTCGCGGTGGCGCCCGTCCTCGAGGCGCGCGGGCTGCCCGTCTTCCTGCTGGCGCCCCGAACCGTCAACGCGGTGGTGGAGGGGATGGCGCGCCTGGCCGCGGTGGTCGGGAATCCCCGGGCCGCCGCGCCCTTCCTCGCCAACTGCCGCGCCCGCGTCGATGCCGTGGTGGCGGAGACCCTGGCGGCTCGCCGCCGGCCGCTCCTCTACGTGGAGTATTCGCCGCGCGGCCATACCGGGGGACCGCAGAGCTTCCTCGACGACCTCGTGAGCAAGGCGGGCGGCGTCAACCTGGGCGGCGTCGCGCGCGTCGAATGGCCGGTGCTCCCGGGCGTCACGGTACGCCGTTTCGACCCCGACGTCATCGTGATCGCCCGCTATCCCGGCAGCGCGACGGCCGCGTCGCTCGCGGCGCGCGACGGCTGGGACCGGGTTCGGGCGGTGAAGTCCGGCCAGCTCCATGAGCTCCCGCCCGGCATGGTCAAGCGGCCGGGCCCGGGGCTCCTCGACGGGCTCGAGCGGCTGGCCGCAATCCTGGCCGCCGTGCGACGGGAAGGGGGTGAGAGCGCGGAGCGGTAAAGGACATCGTCCCCGATGCCGGGAAGCCGGTGGAGGCTCCGCCCTGCGTAGCGGGCGGGCCGAGTCCGGCACTGTCCCGCAACTGTAAGTGGGGAGCGCAGCCCGACAGACCACTGGGGTGACCCGGGAAGGTGGGCGCGCGCGACGAGCCACGAGTCAGGAGACCGATCGGGGACCGGAGACGAGCACTCTTTCGCGGAAGGGGAGTGTGCCATGACGTGGCAGTCGCGGTGGGGCGGGGTGGTGGGATTGGGGATCCTCCTGGAAACGGCGCCGCTAGCGGCCCAGCCGGCCGAGCCTCCGGTCCAGCGGGCCGAGCGGATCGTGGTGACGGCAACCCGGGTGGAGGAGCCCCTGGAAGAGATCGGCGCCTCGGTGACGATCATCCCCGAGGAGATCTTCCGGGCGCAGGAATACCGGACGGTGGAGGAGGCCCTCCGCACCGTCCCCGGGCTCGACGTCCAGCGCTCGGGGAGCCTCGGCAAGCTCACCACCGTGCGGATCCGGGGGGCGGGGCCGGCCCAGATCCAGGTGCTGATCGACGGCGTGCGGGTGAAGAGTCTCACCACCGGCGACTTCGACTTCGCCGACCTCACGCTCGACGACGTCGAGCGGATCGAGGTCGTGCGGGGTCCCCAGTCCACCCTCTACGGCGCCGACGCCATCGGCGGCGTCATCAACATCATCACCAAGCGCGGGAAGGACAGGCCCTCGGGGTTCCTCGACCTCGAGGCCGGGAACTACGACACGTTTCGCGAACGGGCTGGCCTGGCCGGGGCCCGCGGCCCCCTCAGCTTCTCGCTCGGGGTTTCCCGGCTGGACTTCGGGGGTCAGTATCAGAACGACGAGCAGCGGCTGACCAGCGCCAACGGCCGGATCGGCTACGCGCTCCCCAACCGCGGCGAGGTCTCGGTGGTGGCCCGCTATTCCGACGGTCACCGCGGCATCCCTTTCAAGACCGTCTTCCCTGACTTCGACCTCAATCGGGAGCAGGACGACGAGCTGGCGCTGCTGAGCCTGGAGTGGCGGCAGCCCTGGACCGCCTGGTACGACCATGCGCTGCGGCTGTCGGTGATGGAGAGCCGGCTGACGTTCCGCGATCCCGACAGCCTGTTCGAGCCGCGCTCGGAGATCGAGACCCGGCGCCGCGAGGTCGACTGGCTCCACCATCTGCACTTCGGGCGCATGGATACCGTCACCGTCGGCCTCGAGTACCGGAACGAAAAGGGGACGAGCGAGAACACCTTCTCGCGGACGACCGATACCTATGCGGCGTTCCTGCAGAACGAGTTGCGGCTCTTCGAGCGCCTGTTCCTGACCGCCGGAGTCCGCCACGACGACAACAGCGCGTTCGGCGACAAGACCACCGGACGCGCGGCGGCCGCGTACCTGGTCAAGGAGACGGACACGCGCCTGAAGGCGAGCTGGGGGCAAGGCTTCCGGGCCCCCACCTTCAACGACCTCTTCTTCCCGGCGACCTTCCCGCCCTGCCCGGCCTTCGGCAACCCGAACCTCCGGCCCGAGGAGAGCGAGAGCTGGGACGCCGGCGCGGAACAGCAGTTCTGGCGGCGACGGGGCCGGATTGGCGCCACCTATTTCCGGAACGACTTCAAGGACCTGATCCAGACCGCGCTGGTCGACCCCGTGAACTTCTGCTTCCAGGCGCAGAACGTCGGGCGGGCCCGGACCCAGGGCGTCGAGGTCGAGGCGAGCCTGGCCCCCCTCGATGGCCTCCTCTTCACCCTCGCCTACACCTACACCGAGACCGAAGACCGGACGACGGGCCTGCCCCTCCGGCGCTTCGCGCCGCACCGCTGGGCGCTGAGCGGGATCTACGAGCTGCTCCGCGGCCTGACGCTGACGGCGGAGCTCTTCATCGTCTCGAGCCAGTTCGAGGGGGCGGGCGTGGCCCGGAACAAGGGTTACACGGTGGTCAACGCGGGAGCCGCCTATCGTCTCCCCTGGCGGTGGGGTCTGCTGTCCGACGTGACCGTGCACGTGAAGGTGACCAACCTGCTGGACGAGGACTACTCGGAGGTCAGGGGCTTCCCCGCGCTCGGCCCCCACGTGGTCGCCGGCCTGCGCGGCCGATTCTGATGGCGGGGCTCAAGCGCCGGGGTAGCGGGGGCGCTCGCGGCGGAACTCGCTCCGGGCAGGCAGGCGAGGGAAAGCGCGCCGCCCCTCCCCCCTCAGGGTGGGAGGGGTCGGGGGTGAGGGGGGACCCGATTGTCCGGTTCCTCGGCTCGGGCGACGCCTTCGGCAGCGGCGGCCGATTCCAGGCGTGCATTCACCTCCGGGCCGAGGGGATGGACCTGCTCCTCGACTGCGGGGCGTCTTCCCTGATCGCGATGCGGCGGTTCGGGGTGGACCCCGCCGGGGTCGACGCCGTGCTGGTGACCCACCTGCACGGCGATCACTTCGGCGGCCTCCCCTTCCTGCTCCTCGACGCCCAGTTCGGCCATCGAGCGCGCCCGCTGGTCGTCGCCGGCCCGCCGGGCGTCGAAGCCCGGGTCCAGGCCGCGATGGAGGTCCTGTTCCCGGGCTCCTCGGCAATCCCGCGCGAGTTCGCACTCACCTTCGTCGAGTGGGCCGAGCGACGACCCGTCCACGTCGGCACCGCGACGGTGACCCCGTATGGCGTCGTGCACCCGAGCGGCGCGCCGCCGTTCGCGCTCCGGGTGGCGTGCGGCGGGAAGATAGTGGCCTACTCGGGGGACACCGAGTGGACCGATGCGCTGGCCGAGGCGGCCCGGGGGGCCGACCTGTTCGTCTGCGAGGCCTACTTCTTCGAGAAGCGGGTGAAATACCACCTCGACTATCGGACGCTGGCGGATCACCGCGGGATCCTCGGCTGCCGCCGGCTCGTTCTGACCCACATGAGCGCCGACATGCTCGGCCGGCTGCCTCTGGTCGACGACGTCGAAGCGGCCGAGGACGGCTGTACGCTGGTCCTGTGACGGCATGATCGGCGGGGTCACGATCGAGGTCGGCCGGGAGGCGGTCTGGGTCCGGAGCGCTGATCGGCTGCGGGTCGTCGCTTCCGCGTTCGTGGGCGGCGACCTGGCGGCGACGCGCCACATCGTCAACATGCACTGGCCCCACGGCTACCGGGACGGGCTCGAGGTCGAGCTGGCCGCCTTCGCGCGCCGGCTGGGGATCGTCGAGCCCTTCGTGGGCCTGATGACGGCGGCGGGGACGCACGAGGCGGTGTCGGTGACCGAACAGCTCGACGGGATCACGGCGATCGCCGTGGTCACGGTGGGGATCGGGACGCTGGTCTCGGCGGGGGCGAGCCCGCCCCGCCCCTGGCGCCCCGGCACGATCAACACCATCGTGCTGCTGGACGCGTGCCTGGAGCCGGCCGCTGCTGTCAATGGCGTCATCACCGCCACCGAGGCGAAGGTCGCCGCGCTGGCCGAGGCCGGGCTCGTGACGACCGACGGCGCCCCGGCGACCGGCACCGTGACCGACGCGGTCGTCGTGGCCTGGACTCAGCGGGGGCCGCGGCTGCCCTATCTCGGACCCGCGGCGTCTGGCGGCTGGCTCCTGGCGCGGGCGGTGCGGCGGGCGGTCGCAGCCGGGATTCAGCGAGAATGAGACCATCTCCCCTCGCGCTGCTGGGGGCCGTGAGCCTCGACCTCGCCGCTGGCGAGCCGCCGGACCGCTGGCATCCCGTCGCCGGCATCGGCCGGATCCTGGCCTGGGCCGATCGGCGGTCGGAGCGGACGCCGGCCAGTGGGGCGGCGGCCGTGGTGGCGATCACCGCGGGCGTCGGGCTGGCGGCGGCGGCCGTCGGCTGCCTCGCCCGGCGCCTAGGCCGGCTCGGCCTGCTCCTGGAAGCCGTCGCGCTGAAGCCGGCCTTCGCGGTCCACCGACTGGGCGGCGCCGCGGCAGAGGTGGGCGCCGCGCTGGAGGCGGGCCGGCTCGACGAGGGCCGCCGCCTGGTCGGTCGTCACCTGGTCAGCCGGCCGACCTCGTCGCTGGACGCGCCCGCAATCACCTCGGCGGCCGTCGAGTCCCTCGCCGAAAATCTCGCCGACAGCGTGGCCGGCCCGCTGCTCGCCTACGGGATCGGCGGCTTGCCGGCGGCATGGGCGTACCGAACGCTCAACACCGCGGACGCGATGTGGGGCTACCGGAACGCGCGGTATGCGCGCTTCGGCATGGCGGCCGCCCGACTCGACGATGCGGCGAACCTCGTGCCGGCGCGCCTCGCCGCGGCCGCGCTCGTGGCTGCCGCTCCCTTCGCCGGCGGCGACGGCCGCGCCGCCGCGCGGGTCGCCTGGCGCGACCACGCGCGGACCGCGAGTCCCAACGCGGGCTGGCCTATGTCGGCGATGGCCGGCGCCCTCGGCGTGGGGCTGGCCAAGCCAGGCGAGTACCGCCTCGGCGACCAGCCGCTGCCCGCGACGCCGGAGGTGATCCGGCGCGCCCTCCGCCTCTACCGGGTGGCCTCCGCCCTCCTCGTGGCGACGGCGGTGGCCCTGACGGTCTGGCGCCGGGGGCGGTGATGCCGGTGCGGGCGCGAGCGCTCATGTTGCAAGGCACCGGCTCCCACGTGGGCAAGAGCGTGCTCACCGCGGCGCTCTGCCGTCTCTTCCGCGAGGACGGTCTGAGCGTGGCGCCGTTCAAGGCGCAGAACATGGCCCTGAACGCGTACGTGACCGCGGACGGGGGAGAGATCGGCTGGGCCCAGGCGGTGCAGGCCGAGGCGGCCGGTCTGGAGCCGAGCGTGGACATGAACCCGGTCCTGCTCAAGCCGCAAACCGGCGGTGCCCAGGTCGTGGTGCACGGCAAGGTATGGGCCACCCTGTCGGCGCGCGAGTACTATCGCCGGCGCGGCGAGCTGTGGGACGCCGTCACCGTCTCCTACCGCCGACTGGCCGCCGCCCACGGGCTGATCGTCATCGAGGGGGCGGGCAGCCCGGCCGAGCCCAACCTGATGGCGGGCGACATCACCAACATGGCCGTCGCCCGCCTGGCGAGGGCGCCGGTCGTGCTGGTCGGCGACATCGACCGCGGCGGCGTCTTCGCCAGTCTCGTGGGCTCGCTCGCCCTTCTCGGCCGCCCCGACCGGCGCCGAGTGCGCGGCTTCCTGCTCAACAAGTTCCGGGGGGACCCGGCGCTGCTCGCGCCCGCGCTCACGTTCCTCACGCGCCGCACCGGCCGGCCCGTGCTCGGCGTGGTGCCGTACCTTGCCGACCTTCATCTTCCCGAAGAGGACAGCGTCGCACTGGAGGAGCGTGGAACGTCGACTCTCGGGTGGGGTCCAGGAGGGGAGCGGGTGGGATTCCCCCCCCACCGGGTCGTCGTCGTCCGGCTGCCCCACATCGCCAACTTCACCGACTTCGCACCGCTCGTCGCCGACCCGGCCGTCGAGCTGCGCTACGCCCAGCGGCCGGAGGAGGTGGTCGGCGCGAGCCTGGTGATCCTGCCGGGCTCGAAGGACACGCTGGCCGATCTCCGCTGGCTCCGGGCGAGTGGCTTCGCCGCCGCCGTGCAGGCGCACCTCGCGCGGGGAGGGCGCGTGGCCGGGATCTGCGGCGGCTACCAGATGCTCGGGCGGGCCGTCGAGGATCCCGACGGCCTCGAAGGTGGCGGCCGCGCCGAGGGCCTGGGCTGTCTGGCGGCGACGACCGTGCTCGCCCCCCCCAAGATCACGCGGCGGGTCCAGGCTCGCCTCGCGGCCGGCGGGGAGCGCTTCGACGCGTATGAGCTACACCTGGGGCGGACGCGGATCGACCCGGAGGTCGCTCCGTTCGCTCTCATCGAAGACGGGGACGGCTCTCGTCCCGACGGCGCAGTCACGCGCGACGGACAGGTCTGGGGCACGTACCTCCACGGGGTCTTCGACACGGCCTCCGTGCGTCGGGCCGTGCTCGGCGCGCCGCCGCCATCCGAGGCCGACCCGGCCGGGGCGGGCGACTACCGCGCAGCGCGCGAGCGCGCGTTCGGGCGACTGGCGGCCCACGTCCGCGCGCACGTCGATCTCCGCGCCCTGCGCGACCTCGTGGGAGTGCGGTGACGGACCCGCGGAGCGTCGCCGTCGCGCTGGCGGTTTCGCTGGTCCTCCATGCCGGCCTCGCGGTCACGCTACGTGGCCTCGGCTTCGGGCCGCGGGACGAGCCGGCGTCGCGGCCGCCGCTCTACGTCGATCTCGTGGAGCCGGTGGCTGTCTCGAGCCCGCGGAGCGGCGAGGCGACGGTGGCCCCGCGCTCGGCGGACCGGCCGCGTGGTGCGCGCGAGCCGCGTCGCGATCGCGCGGCCATCCCCATCCCCCCACCGGCGGGACCGGAGAAGGAGGACACGGGGCCGGGATCGGTGCCGCCGCTTCCGGCGCCGCCCGCGATGCCGCCTCCGCCGATCCCGTCGGTCCCGCCACCGGCGAGGTCCGCGGCTCCTCCCGCGCCGGCACTCGTGCCGCCGGCCGAGCCGGCGGCGGTCCCGCCGGCGCCATCCGCGCCTCACGGGAACGTAGCGGAGCGGATGGCGGCCCGGCCCGAGCCGGAGGCCGGCCGGCGGGAGACGTCGGCCACGACGCCGGCCGGCGGCGGGGCGAGCGCTGGCGGGGTCGCCCGCCGAGGCGGCGAGATCGCCAGCGTGCCGGGCGCGACCGGCGGCGCGCCGGGCGGAAGCGGAGGTCCGCTCGTCGATCGATACCCGGCGTCGGTCGGGGGCGGAAGCGAGAGTGCCGCGCTGAGCGGCGGTCGCGCCGGCGCGATTCCGCCGGAGTACGAGCGCTACGTTCGGGATCTCCGCCGGCGGATCCAGGAGCGGCTGCGCTATCCCGGGCTCGCCGTGCGCCAGGGTCTCGGCGGCACCGTCGAGCTGGAAGTACGGCTCGACGCGAGCGGGCGCCTCATCGGGGTGGCCGCGCTCGGGCCCGCGCCCGCGTGGGTCTTGCGCGAGGCGGCGGTCGAGGCCGTCCGCGAAGCCACGCCGTTCCCGTTTCCCCCCGGGCTCGACGCACGCCCGCTCACCATCCGACTGCCGATCGTCTTCGAGATACGCTGAGAGGCCATTTTCCTTCGCCGCCTTCGCGGCGCCTGGGCTATAGTGGGTGCAAATTGCGTGCAGCCGTGCCGATCAGCGCTGACGACGTGCTCGACGACGTGACGCTCGTGCTCTCCGACGCGGTGCGGGAGGCGATCGCCCGGGCCGGCCTGCCCGCGCCGGCCGGCTCCCAGATCGTCTGGGATGTTCCGAAGGAGGCCGCGCACGGCGACTACGCGACGAACGTCGCCCTGCTCCTCGGCAAGTCGGCGCGCCGCCCGCCGCGCCAGGTGGCGGAGAGCATCCACGCTCACCTGCCGGCGATCGAGGTGGTGGAGCGGGCCGAGGTGGCGGGCCCGGGGTTCCTCAACGTGTTCCTGTCGCCGGCGTACTGCCACGCGGGACTCGCCCGGATCCTGGCCGCCGGTGCCCGCTACGGGCAGGGGAGCGAGGGCACGGGCATGCGGGCCCAGGTCGAGTTCGTGAGCGCCAATCCCACCGGCCCTCTCACCCTCGGGCACGGGCGGCAGGCGGTGCTCGGCGACTGCGTGGCCCGGCTTTTCCAGGCGATCGGGTACGACACGACCCGGGAGTACTACTTCAACAACGCGGGCCGCCAGATGCGACTCCTCGGCGAGTCGGTACGGGTCCGCTACCTCGAGCTGATCGGGCGTCCGGCGAGCTTCCCCGAGGACGGCTACCAGGGCGACTACATCCGGGAGATCGCGCAGGCGCTGCGCCACGCCCACGGCGAGGCGCTGGCCGGCGAGGGCCACGAGGCGGTCTTCCGGCAGGCCGCCGAGGAGTCGATCTTCAGCGACATCCGCCGGACGCTGGACCGCCTCGGCATCCGGTTCGACGTCTACTCCAACGAGGCCTCGCTCTACACCGAGGGGAAGGTCGAGGCGACCCTGGCCGCGCTCCGCGAGCGGGGACTCGTCTACGAGAAGGACGGCGCCACCTGGCTCAAGCTGTCGGCGATGGGCCGGCCTCAGGACCGGGTGCTCGTGAAGTCGAGTGGGGAGCCGACCTACCGGCTGCCCGACATCGCCTACCACCGCGAAAAGCTTCAGCGCGGGTTCGACCGGATTCTCAACGTGCAGGGGGCTGACCACATCGAGGAAGCGAAGGACGTGGTCGCCGCCATCGCCGCCCTCGGCCTGCCCGCCGAGCGGATCCGCTACCTCATCCACCAGTTCGTCACCATCACTCGGGGTGGCGTCGAGGTGAAGATGTCCACCCGGCGGGCCACCTACGTGACCGTCGACGATCTGCTCGACCAGGTCGGCAGCGTGGACGTCTTTCGCTACTTCATGGTGACCCGCAGCCCGGAGAGCCATTTGAACTTCGACCTGGAGGCCGCGACCGAGAGCGACTGGCAGAAGAACCCGGTCTTCTACATCCAGTACGCCCACGCCCGGGTCGTCAGCATCGAGAAGCACGCCCGCGAGCGCGGGGTGCCGCCGATCGAGCGCTGGGAGGACGTGGACCTGGGCCCGCTGACCGAGCGGGACGAATTGGCCCTCATCAAGACGCTACTGCGCTATCCGGCACTGGTGGCGGGAGCGGCGCGGGCGTGCGAGCCCCACCGGGTCGCCGTGTTCCTCCATGACCTGGCGGCCCAGTTCCATGGCTACCACCACCTCGGCACCCACGACCCCGAATACCGCGTGGTGCGGCCGGAGGCCCTGGGCCTCACGCGGGCGCGACTGGCCCTGGCCCGGGCGGTCGGCCAGGTGGTCCGCAACGGGCTCGGTCTTCTGGGCATCTCGGCGCCCGAGGCGATGTAGATGGTCCCCAGCGGCCGTCGGCCTCTCCAGGCGCAGCACGAGCTGCGCTTCGGCACCCGCGAACTGACGATCTTCGCCGTGGCGTTCGTGCTGATCTGGGCCCTGACCTTCGTCTTCGGCGTCCTGGTCGGGCGGGAGCTGGCGAGCGGAGGGCGGCCCGCCCCGACCGCCGGGGGGAGCCGGGCTCAGCTCGCCGAGGCGGCGAAGAAGACCGAGCGCGCCGGGATGGAGGAGCGTCTCACCTTCTACAAGACGCTGACCGCGCCGACGGTCGAGTTGCCGCCGACCAGGCCCCCGACGGTCGAGGAGCGCCTGGTGCCGGCGGAGCCGGCGCCGGTCCCGCTGCCGGCCAAGCCGGAGCGTCGGCCGGGTGGCGGTGGAACGGGCGAGGGCGCGAGCGGGCGCCCGACCGGGACGCGCGGCGAAGCGGTCGCGGCCCCGGTCGCAAAGGCGACGGGCGGGACAGCCGGCGCCGCGGAGCCGGGGTGGACGGTCCAGGTCAGCTCGTTCCGGAGCCGGGCCTTGGCCGAAGAACTGCGAAGCCGGTTGGCCGCCAAGGGCTTTGACGCCTATCTGATCACGGTGACCACCGAGACCGGCCGGGTCCGGCACCGCGTGAGGGTCGGGGCCTTCCCCAGCCGGGCCGAGGCCGAGCGGGTTGCCGAGGAGCTGCGGGGCGAGCGCAACCTGAATCCTTTCGTCGTCGCCCGGCGGTAGGCTGCGCCGATACGGTCCTGACTGCTCGGACGTGGCGTCGTACCCCCCACCGGGCCTCAAGCGGATCCTCATCGAGGCCGACGAGTTGGCCGGCCGTGTTCGCGACCTCGGCCGCCAGCTCAGTCACGACTACGCCGGCCGGGAGCCGGTCCTCATCGGCGTCCTCAACGGCGCGGTGGTCTTCCTGGCCGACCTCATGCGGGCGATGGACGTGCCGGTGCGCTGCGACTTCATCGGCGTCTCGTCTTACGGGCACACCTCCCGCTCGTCGGGCATCGTGAAGATCACGACCGACCTCGGCAGCTCGATCGAGGGGCGCGACGTGCTGGTCGTCGAGGACATCATCGACACCGGACGGACCATCAGCTACCTCCGCCGCAATCTGGAGACCCGCCACCCCAAGAGCCTCCGGATCTGCACGCTGCTCGACAAGATCGAGCGCCGGGAGGTGGCGGTCGAGCTGGACTACGTCGGCTTCACGATTCCCAACGAGTTCGTCGTCGGCTATGGCCTCGACCACGGCGGCTTCTACCGGAACCTCCCCTACCTGGCCGCCCTCGAGGTCGCGGGAGCTTCGCCGGGCTGACCCACGGGGACGGGGCGGCGGTGGCGGTCGCGGCCGCTGGCCGGACCTCGTTTCGACCGTGTGCTATAATGGCCGTGCGCTTTCTATGTGCGCGTACCGCTTGGGAAACACGCCTCTCGAGGTCGTGGGGGCCGGTGGAAGGAGGGTGGCGGACGCAGGATGAATCCCTTCTATAAGAACCTCGCCCTCTGGATGGTGATCGGCCTCGTCGTCGTCCTGCTCTTCAATGTCTTCAACGGTCTGTCCGAGAAGGGCGGCCTGGAGCCGAATTACTCGGACTTCCTGAAGAACGTCGAGGCGGGCCGGGTGGAATCGGTGACCATCCGCGGCAACCTGGTCACCGGCCGGCTCCGCGACGGGGGCGAGTTTCGGACCTACATCATCGATTCACCCGACCTGGTGAAACTCCTCCGCGACCGCGGCGTTCGCATCAGCGTCAAGCCGCCCGACCAGAACCCCATCTGGTACTCGCTGCTGGTCACCTGGTTCCCGATGATCGCGTTCGTCGGCGTGTGGATCTTTTTCATGCGCCAGATGCAGGGCGGCGGCGCCAAGGCGCTCTCCTTCGGCAAGGCGCGGGCCCGCCTGATCTCGGAGAAGCACAACAAGGTCACCTTCGCCGACGTCGCGGGAGTCGAGGAGGCCAAGGAGGAGCTTCGCGAGATCATCGAGTTCCTCAAGGATCCCCAGCGGTTCCAGAAGCTCGGGGGCAAGATCCCCAAGGGGGTCCTGCTGGTCGGCCCGCCCGGCACCGGCAAGACGCTGCTGGCCAAGGCGATCGCCGGTGAGGCGAACGTCCCCTTCTTCTCCATTTCGGGGTCGGATTTCGTCGAGATGTTCGTGGGGGTCGGCGCCTCCCGGGTCCGTGACCTGTTCGAGCAGGGGAAGAAGCACGCGCCCTGCATCATCTTCATGGACGAGATCGACGCCGTGGGCCGCCACCGGGGGGCCGGCCTCGGCGGCGGCCACGACGAGCGGGAGCAGACGCTGAACCAGCTCCTGGTGGAGATGGACGGCTTCGAGACCAACGAGGGGGTCATCCTCATCGCCGCCACCAACCGCCCCGACGTCCTCGATCCCGCCCTGCTCCGCCCCGGCCGCTTCGACCGGCAGGTCGTGGTGGCCCGCCCCGACGTCAAGGGGCGGGAGGAGATCCTCCGGGTCCACGCCCGTCGCATCCCGCTGGCCCCCGGCGTGGATCTCAAGGTCCTCGCCCGCGGCACGCCCGGCTTCTCGGGAGCCGACCTGGCCAACCTGGTGAACGAGGCGGCCCTGTTGGCCGCCCGGCTGGGCAAGAAGCTCGTCGAGATGATCGACTTCGAGAACGCCAAGGACAAGGTCCTCATGGGCGTCGAGCGGCGGAGCATGATCATCAGCGACGAGGAGAAGCGGACCATCGCCTACCACGAGGCCGGCCACGCGCTGGTGGCCAAGACCCTGCCCGGCGCCGACCCCGTCCACAAGGTCACCATCATTCCCCGGGGGCGGGCGCTCGGCCTCACCCAGCAGCTCCCCACCGACGACAAGTACAACTACTCCAAGGAGTACCTCCTCAACCGGATCACGATCCTCCTCGGCGGGCGCGCAGCCGAGGAGATGGTGCTCAACCAGCAGACGACGGGGGCCGGCGACGATCTCGAGAAGGCGACCGAGATGGCCCGCAAGATGGTCTGCGAGTGGGGAATGTCGGAGAAGCTCGGACCGCTGACCTTCGGCAAGCGAGAGGAGCACATCTTCCTCGGCCGCGAGTTCGCTCGCCAGCAGGACTACAGCGAGGAAACGGCGGTCTTGATCGACGCCGAGGTCAAGCAGATCGTGATCGACTCCGCCGCCCGCGCCCGCCGGCTCCTCGAGGAGAAGGTCGCCAAGCTGCACATCTTGGCCCAGGCTCTGCTCGAGCACGAGTCGCTGGACGCCGAGGAGATCACCCGGATCCTGGCCGGCACCCCCAAGGGGGCCCTGCAGGAGGTCCCGGCCTGAACACACTTCGGAGGGGGGTGTTCAACCCCCTCCGACGGCCCACGCGGCGAAGCCGCGATCGTCGCCTTTCCGCCAGGGCCGCGGCTCTGCCTCCCTCCGAGCGTGGTTTGACGATGATGAGCAAACCGATGAGGCTTCGGCTTCGAGGTCACGAGTTCACGTGGGGTGAGCGACCGCGGACCCTGCTGATGGGGATCGTCAACGTGACGCCCGACTCCTTCGCCGACGGCGGCCGCTTTTGGGCCCCCGATGCGGCGGTCGCTCACGCCTTTGCCCTGGCGCGAGAAGGCGCCGAGATCCTGGACTTCGGCGCCGAGTCCACCCGGCCGGGCTCGCGCCCCGTCTCGGCCGCCGAGGAGCAGGATCGCTTGCTGCCCGTCCTCGAGCAGGTCCTGAAGGAGCCCCCCTGCCCGGTCTCGGTGGACACCTCGAAGCCGGAGGTGGCCGAGAGCGCGCTGGCCCTGGGCGCCCACATGGTCAACGACGTCACCGGCCTGGCCGCCGGACCGGCCCTGGCCCAGGTCTGCGCGCGCCGCGGCGCCGCTCTGTGCGTGATGCACATGCGAGGGACGCCCGCCACCATGCAGGAGGCGCCGCGCTACGACGACCTCCTCGGGGAGGTGCGGGCGCGGCTGGCCGAGGCGGTGGCGACGGCGGAGGCGGCCGGCCTGGCGGCCGACGCGATCTGCGTGGATCCCGGAATCGGCTTCGGGAAGACGGTGGCCCACAACCTCACCCTGCTCAAGCGGCTCGATGCGCTCACGTCGCTGGGCAAGCCGATCCTGGTGGGGGTGTCGCGCAAGAGCTTCATCGGCGCCCTCCTCGAACTGCCGCCCGCCGAACGGCTGGAGGGAACGCTGGCCGCCTCCGTGGTCGCCGTCCTGGCCGGCGTACACATCCTCCGCGTCCACGACGTCGCCGCCGTGCGGCGAGCGGTGCGGGTGGCGGAAGCCGTCCGGGATGCTCCCCATGAGTAGGCGGAGGCGGGTGGCCGACGCGGGAGCCGGGAGCGCCGCCGCATGACCCCTGGCGTGTGGGAGGTCCTCCGCGGGTTCCGGCTGCTCGACGTGGTGGACATCGCGATCGTCGCCTACGTGATCTATCGCGTGCTCCTCATGTTCCGGGGTACCCTCGCCGTCCAGATGCTGGCCGGGCTCGGCCTCCTGATGGCGGCCCGGTTCGTCTCCCGCAAGGCGGAACTGCACAGCGTCAGCTTCATCCTCGACAACTTCTGGACGTTCTGGGTGCTGGCGCTCATCGTCCTCTTCCAGCCCGAGCTGCGCCGGGCCCTCGCCCAGGCCGGCCAGAGCCGCATTCTCCAGCAGGTGTTCGGGCCGGCCGGCTCCGGCCGCCGCCACGTCATCGAGGAAGTGGTCCGGGCGGCCGAATCGCTCGCCGCCAAGCGAGTGGGGGCGCTGATCGTTCTCGAGCGCACCAGTGGGCTCCGCCACTACGCCGAGCTGGGCGTCCGCGTGGACGCGAGCGTCTCGGCCGAGCTGCTCGGCAGCATCTTCCTTCCCGGCTCGCCGCTCCACGACGGGGCGGTCTTGATCCAGGGCGGTCGGGTCTCGGTCGCCGGCTGCTTCCTGCCGCTCTCGCGGAACCTCAACCTCGGCCGCACCCTCGGCACGCGTCACCGGGCAGCCCTCGGCCTGGCCGAGGAGACGGACGCCGTGGTGGTGGTGGTCTCCGAAGAGACCGGGGCCATCTCCCTGGCCGTCAACGACGCGATGGAAACCGGGCTGGCCGCGGAGGAGCTGGGCCGCCGGCTCGGTGAGCTGCTCGGCACCGCCGAGGGGTCCGGCGAGCGGCGTCGCTGGCTGCTGGCCGGGGTTCGGCGCCTGACCGTGCGGGGCAAGGCCTGATGTCGCCGCTCGGTCGCCTCCTGCGGCACTGGGAGCTGAAGCTCCTCTCGATCGTCTTCGCGGTCGTCCTCTGGGTCTTCGTCGGCTCCGAGGACACGGGGGAGGCTATCTACACGGTGCCCGTGGAGGTGACGGGGGTTCCGGCGGGTATGGTGGTCACCGCCCTGGGGGCGGAGACCGTGGACGTGCGGGTGCAGGGGCTGCGTTACGTCCTCGCCCAGTTGGAGGAGCGGAGCTTGCGGGCCGACCTCAATCTCCGGCAGGCCCGACCGGGCGAGGTCGTCGTCTCCATTCGGCCCGAGGACGTCCCCGTGCCCCGCGGGGTCCAGGTAGTCCGGGTCACGCCGTCGCGGGTCCGGGCCACGCTGGAGCCGGCCAGCCGGCCGAAAGCGGGCCGGAAGTGAATACCTGACCGTGGGCCGGCTATTCGGCACCGATGGCGTGCGAGGGGTCGCCAACGAGGCGCCGCTGACCCCCGAGCTGGCCTTCCGGCTGGGCCGCGTCGCCGCGGCCTACCTGGCCGAGCATGATGGGCCGACCGGGGTTCGGCCCGCGCTCCTGATCGGTCGCGACACCCGGCTCTCGGGACCGCTCCTCGAGCAGGCCCTGGTGGCGGGCGTGCTCTCGACCGGCGTGGACGCCCTGGTCGCCGGGGTGCTGCCGACCCCCGCGATCGCCATCCTCACGCGCTTCCTGGACGCGCGTGGTGGTGTCGTCCTCTCGGCGTCCCACAATCCGTTCCCCGACAACGGGATCAAGCTCTTCGCGGCCGGCGGCGGGAAGCTGCCCGACGCGTGGGAGGAGGAAATCGAGGCGCGGCTCGAGGCCGGCGACGGTGCCCCCCGGCCGATCGGGGCTGGCGTGGGCCGGCTGGTGCCGGTGCCTCGTGCGGAAGCGCTCTACCTCGAGGCGTTGCGGGCTACGGTGCCCTCCCTCGACCTTCGCGGCGTCCGCCTCGTCCTGGACTGCGCCCACGGGGCGACGTTCCGGGTCGGCCCGCGACTGTTCCGCAGCCTGGGCGCCGAGGTCACCGCGCTCGGGGTCCGGCCGAGCGGCACCAACATCAACGCCAGGGTAGGGGCCCTCCACCCCGAGGGCCTCCAGGCGCGGGTCCGCCGCCTCGAAGGGGCTCTCGGGCTGGCCTTCGACGGCGACGGCGACCGCCTGCTGACCGTGGACGAGGCGGGGGCGGTGCGGGACGGCGATCACCTCCTCGCCATCTACGCGACCGCGCTCGCCGCCGAGGGAGGCCTGCGGGGAGGCGTCGTGGTCTCCACCGTGATGGCGAACCTCGGCCTCGAGCGGGCCATGGCCGGCCTGGGGGTCGGGCTGGTCCGGACGGCGGTGGGGGACCGCTACGTCCTCGAGGAGATGCTCCGCCGCCAGGCCAATCTCGGCGGCGAGCAGTCGGGCCACATCATCTTTCTCGACCACGCGCCGACCGGCGACGGGCTCCTGTCGGCCCTCCAGCTTCTCCGCATCCTTCGGGGACGGGGTCGCCCGCTGGCGGAGCTGGCCAAGGTGGTCACCAAGTACCCGCAGGTCCTCGTCAACGTGCCGGTGCGGGCCAAGCCGGCGCTGGACAGCCTGCCCGCCGTCAACGATGTCGTCGGACGCTGGGAGCGGAAGCTCGAGGGGCGGGGCCGGATTCTCCTTCGCTATTCCGGCACCGAGCCGCTGGCCCGCGTCATGGTGGAGGGGGACGACCAGATGACCATCGAGAGCGTGGCGCAGGAGATCGCGGCGGTGATCCAGGCCGAGATCGGGAGGGCGTCGTGACCGCCGGCGGCACCCGGCGCGGGAGGGCGGGCCCGGCGCTGATCGGGCTGCTGCTGCCGCTGACCCTGCTCGCGTGCGACAAGAAGAACAATCCGGGGGGGCCGTCGGATCCCGGGGAGCGGGCCTACCTGCTCCAGCACAACGGGCGGTTCAACAGCGGGCGCACGGTCCGCTGGCCGAACCTGCCGATCCGGGTGTTCCTCAACGACATCGCCCAGGAGAGCGAGGTGACGGAGTGGACGCGGGCGACCGGGGGCCAGGTGACCTTCACCTTCGTCGGCAGCCGCTCCGGGGCCGACGTCGCCTTCCGATTCGGGGGCGGCCCCGACATCTGCGGCCTCACCACCGTCGAGTTCGACAGCGACGGGAGAATTCTCTCCGCCGACACTCAGGTGGTGCAGGCGATCTTCCGCGGACCCCAGTGTCAGCGGACGGTCGTCCACGAGACAGCGCACGCCATCGGCTTCCTCGACCATACCTCGGACGGCGGGCTCATGGACCCGGACGGCGGCGACGGGCGGATCACGGAGCCGGTGGCGGCGATGCTCCGCAACCTGTACTTGCTGGCGCCCGGGACCTTCCTCGGCTCGGCGCGGGGGCCGCTGGCCGAGCGGCGGCCGGGCGGGCGGTTCGTGGTGACGATCGTGGACCCGGTCCGTCAATGAGCCGGCCCGACCGCGCATCTCGACCATGAAGCGGCTGGCGGCCCTGGGCCTGATGCTCTGCCTCGCGGTCGGCGGCGAGGGGGAGGCGGGCGTGATCCACATGGTGGTGGCGGATCTGCCGTACCCGCGGGTATGGGAGGCCGCGGTGCGCGCGGTCGCCGGCTACCCGGTCGAGCGCGCGGCCGACGGGGTCATCGTGACGGGATGGCGCGAGCGGCCACCGGCCGCCGGCGAGGGTGGCTTCGGCCGCGTGCAGGAGCGGGTGACCCTGCGCGTCGAGCCATTCGCCGACCGGATCACCCGGGTGACCGCGGAAGCAGAGGCGCGAGGCTGGCGCGACGGGCAGTGGGTGACGATCGCCGACACCGACGCCATTGCCCGGGACGTCTTGGCCCGGCTACGCGACGCCCAGAGCTGAGCGGTGCGTCGCGGCCAGAGGGTCGGCCGCGGCGGGCCCTGGCCGGTGGCGGCCGCGCTGGTCATCATCGGGGGCCCGATCCGGCCGTGAGCAAAAGGCGGGGCCGATGATCGTGGGGGTCGGCGTCGATCTGGTTCGCATCGCCCGAATCCGCGCGGCGATCGAGCGTTGGCAAGATCGTTTCCTCGAGCGCGTCTTCACTCCCGACGAGGTCGCCTATGCGCGGGGGCGACGCGACCCGGCCGAGCACCTGGCCGCGCGCTTCGCGGCGAAGGAGGCCGCGCTCAAGGCGCTGGGGACGGGATTGGGCATGGGCGTACGCTGGCGCGAGCTGGAGGTGCAGCGGGCCCGCGGAGAACGCCCGCGGCTGGCCCTGTCGGGGCGGACCGCGGCGCTGGGCGCCGCGCGCGGCGTGCGGACCCTCCACCTCTCGCTGTCGCACGACGGCGAGTACGCCCTGGCCCACGTGCTGGCCGAGGGGGAGCCGCCCGCCCCGGGGCGGCGAGCATGATCCGGCTTGCGACGGCCGAGGAGATGCGCCAAGCCGACCGCCGGGCCACCGAGCGATTCGGCGTCCCGAGCTTGCTCCTGATGGAGAACGCCGGTCGCGGCGCGGCCGACGCCATCGAGCGGGAGTTCGGGCCGGCGCGCGGCCGACGGATCGCCGTCGTGTGCGGCAAGGGGAACAACGGCGGCGACGGGCTCGTCGTCGCTCGCCACCTGGCCGGGCGCGGCGCCGCGGTCGAGGTGTGGCTCCTGGCCCGGGAGGGCGACCTCCGCGGGGACGCCGCCACGAACCTCGCGGCGGTCAGCCGGGCCGGGTTGCCCCTCCACGAGGTGACGGCCGCCGAGGCGGTCGCGCCGCTGGGCCGCGGGCTCTGCGCCGTCGATCTCGTGGTGGACGCGCTGCTCGGCACCGGGGTGAGCGGGCCGGTCACCGGGACCCTGGCCGAGGCGATCGCCGCCGTGAACCAGGCCGGGCGCCCGGTCTGCGCGCTCGATCTGCCGTCGGGGCTGTCGGCCGACCACGGGCGGCTCCTGGGACCGACCGTCCAGGCCCGGCTGACGGTGACCTTCGGGCTGCCCAAGCTCGGGCTCTTCCTGCATCCGGCGGCCGCCCACGCGGGGCGGGTGGAGCTGTGCGACCTCGGCGTCCCGCGGGCCTGGCTCGAGGAGGGGCTGGGCGTCGGGGTCCTGGAGGCCGAGGACGTGGCCGCCGTGATTCCCGTCCGGCGCGCCGACACCCACAAGGGCCACTACGGCCACCTTCTCGTGGTCGCGGGGTCGCTCGGCAAGACGGGCGCGGCCGTCCTGGCGAGCCTGGGCGCGCTCCGGGCCGGGACCGGCCTCGTCACCTGCGCGTTGCCCGCGACCCAGCAGCCGATCGTGGCGGCCCATCTCGCCGAGGCCATGACCGAGGCGCTGCCCGAGACGGGGGCGCAGACCCTCTCCACCAAGGCGCTCGACCGGCTGCTCGATCTGGCGGGGCGCACGGACGCCGTCGCGATCGGCCCGGGTCTGGGACTCGAGCCCGAGACGCAGGCCCTGGTGCGGGAGCTCGTCCTGGCGATCGAGCGCCCGATGGTGATCGACGCCGACGGGCTGACGGCGCTGGTCGGCCACCTGGGCCGGCTGCGAGGAGCTCGCGCGCCTCGGCTCCTCACGCCGCATCCCGGTGAGGCCGGCCGCCTGCTCGAGCGCCCGGTGGCCGAGGTGCAGGCCGACCGCCTCGCCAGCGCCCGCGCGTTGGCCGAGGCGAGTGGCGCCTGGGTCGCGCTGAAGGGCGCCGGAACGGTCGTGGCCAGCCCAGGTGGCCCGACCGCCGAGGTGGTCGTGAACCCGACCGGCAACCCGGGGATGGCGACGGGTGGCACCGGCGACGTCCTCACCGGGATCGCCGGGGGGCTTCTGGCTCAGGGACTGCCGCCAGAGGCTGCGCTGCGGGCCGCCGTCTATGTCCACGGCCTGGCCGGGGATCTGGCGGCCGCCGAGCGCGGCGAGGCGGGTCTCTTGGCGAGTGACGTGGCCCACGCGGTGCCCGGGGCGCTCCGTCGCCTCCGGGCGGCGACGCGCGGGCCGGCCGGCCGCGGCGGTGACGGCTGAGCCCGCCGGGGCGGCTCCCGCGTCGGTCACGGTCCGCGTCCTGAGCAGGAGTCCCGAGGCGACGCAGGCGCTCGGCGCCCGCCTCGGCCGGCAGGCCGCCGCCGGGGACGTCATCGCGCTCTGCGGCGAGCTCGGGGCCGGCAAGACCTGCCTGATCCAGGGCGTGGCCGCCGGCCTCGGCGTGCCGCCGCCGGTGACCAGCCCGACCTTCATCCTGATCGCCGAGTACGCCGGTCGGCTGCCGCTCTACCACGTGGACCTCTACCGGACCGAAGGCCTGGACGAAATCCGCGCGCTCGGACTCGAACAGCTGTTCGACGGCGACGGCCTCACCGTCGTCGAGTGGGCCGAGAAGGCCGAAGCCTTGCTGCCAGCGCGGAGCGTCCGGGTGCGAATCCACGGCGCCGGCGACGAGGCCCGGACGATCGAGATCGATGGCCTGCGTCCCGGCTGGGAGGCAGCGGGCGGCTGACCTCGGGCCCGGCGACCGTGCCCGGGCGGTGCCGCGGCGTCTCCGGTCAGATACGCCACCCGGACGTCCGTGAGGCCGCGATCGCGCGCAACCCCGCGCCGGGCGTGCGGCGGGCGCCTCGCCGCCGCCGTGGCACTGCGCTTGCTCCGGGTCCCCGGCATGAGCGTCGCCCATCCCACCATCCGCGAGTGGCCGGCCGAAGACCGGCCGCGCGAGCGCTTCCTCACCAAGGGCGCGGAGGCGCTGAGCGATGCCGAGTGCCTGGCGATCCTCCTCGGTGCCGGGACGCCCGGCCAGACGGCCCTGGATCAGGCTCAGGCGCTCCTCGCCGCGTTCGGCTCGCTCGGCGAGCTCGCCGGTCGGGAGGTGCAGGAGCTGGCCTGGACCGGGGGACTCGGGATCGTCAAGGCGGTGCGGGTCGGGGCCGCGGTGGAACTGGCCCGACGGCTGCGCGCGCGCCCCAACGGGGGGCGGGTCCGGTTGTCGAGCCCGGAGGAGGTGGCGGCCTACTACGCGCCGGGCCTGGAGGCGAAGAAGAAGGAGGTGTTCCGGATCGCGCTGCTGGATAGCCAGAACGGCTTGCTGCGGGACGTCCAGATCTCAGAGGGGAGCCTCTCGGCGTCGATCGTGCACCCCCGGGAGGTGTTCCGGTCGGCGATCCTGGAGGCCGCGGCCCACGTGATCCTGGTCCACAACCACCCCTCCGGCGACCCGACGCCGTCGAAAGAAGACATCCACCTGACCCGCCAACTCGTGGAGGGAGGACGACTGCTTGGGATCCGGATTCACGACCACGTCATCGTCGGCCACGGCCGTCACGTGAGCCTGGCCCAGCGCGGCGTGATGTAGCGCTCGCGGCGCGCTCGCCGCTCACTTCTGGCCGCGGAGGTCGGCCAGCCGGTGGAGGCCGCGGGCCTCCAGCGCGGCGACGAGCGCCTCCGCGATCCGCCGGGGGAAGGTGGGCCCGCGGGTGATGAAGGCCGTGAAGTAGCTGACGGCGTCAGCCCCCGCCTCGATGGCGGCGATGGCCTTGGCCGGCGTGTCGATGCCGCCGGTCGCGATGAGGCCGATCCGCGGCCCCAGCCCGCGCCGTAGCTCGCGGATCGTCGCCAGCACGGTCGGAAACAGCTCGGGGCCGGAGAGACCGCCGGCGCCCTGGGAGAGCCGCGGCTCGCTCACCCGGCGAGTGTTGCCGAAGTTCACGGCTTCGATCCCGGTCTCCGCGATCGCGGGCACGATGGCCGTCCGATTCTGCTCGGGATAGTCGGGGGAGAGCTTCACGATGACCGGCTTCGCCGTCGCCGCCCGGACCGCGGTCAGCAGCGCGCGGACGCGCTCCGGGGACGCCGACAGCTCGTAGACGAGGCGCGTGTTCGGCGAGGAGATGTTCAGCTCGATGAGGTCGGCCAGCGGCGCCAGCTCCTCCACCAGCCGGCGGTACTCGTCGGGGGACTCGCCGGCCACGCTGACGATGAGCGGACGGCGGCGCGGCAGGCGGCCCAGCGCCGCCCGGAATGCCTCCAGTCCGGGGTTCTTGAAGCCGTTGCAGTTGACGAACCCGGGTCCCGCCGCGGCCGCGACCCGGACCAGGTTCGGCTCGGGATGGCCGGGCCGCGGCGCGAGCGTGATGCTCTTGGTGGTCACGGCGCCGAAGCCCACCGCCATCGCCTTCCGGAGGATCGTCGTGTCGTAGTACATGGAAGAGAGGATCACCGGGTTGGGGAGCCGCACGCCGGCCAGGTCGACGGCCAGACGCGGGTCGTCCGCCGTGAAGGCGGAGACCGCCTCGACCGGCAGAATGCGCAGCAACGCCTGGCCGACCCGCACCGCCCGGCTCTCGGGGAGGCGCGACAGCAGCCCCGCGTTGAGCAGTCGGTAGAGGCCTTCCGCCACCGCGAGGAGCATGGAGCGGCGGCAGGATACAATACGGAGGAACCGGGCGGCAACAGCCGCGGAGTCCCGAGGAGGCTCTCGTCCATGGCCGAGGCGCGCTTCGTCGCCGACGTGATGCTCGGGAAGCTGGCCCGGTGGCTGCGCGCGCTCGGTTACGACACGCTCTACTTCCGGGACGCGACGGATTCGCGGCTCCTCGGGATCGCGCTCCGCGAGCGCCGCCAGCTCCTCACCCGCGATGCCGCGCTCGCCGCGCGAGCGGGCGCGACCGGCCTCCTGGTCCGGGCCGAGGAGCTCGACGCCCAGCTCCGGGAGGTGACGGCGGCCTGCGGGCTCACGTCGCGGGCGCCGCTCAGCCGTTGCCTGGAGTGCAACGGGCTCTTGACCCCGCGCGAGCCGGGCGAGGTCCGGGACCGCGTCCCGCCCTACACCCTGGCCACCCAGTCCGAGTTCTGGGAGTGCCAGGGCTGCCGGCGGGTGTTCTGGGCCGGGAGCCACGCCCGCGGGATCCTGAGCCGGCTCGATCCCTTCCTCACGACGGCGCCAGCGGACTCGCCGGGGGTTGACTCGACGCCCGGCGTCCGTAGAATCGAGCCCACGGACGATTAGCTCAGTTGGCAGAGCACCGGCCTCACATGCCGAGGCCGACGAGAGCGCCCCTCGGCAAGTGGCGGACTTGCCGGGGGGTTTTCGTTTGCCCTCTCCGCTGGCGTCCGCTGGAATCGGGTACAATCGGGCGGGTCCGGGCACGTTTGCGGGCACGTTTCCGAAGTCGCCCAGCAGTGTGGCCCAGCACACGGGGAGGGTCCCATGCACCGTATCGCTCTTGCTCTCGCCCTCGCCGCCCTTCTCGCCGGCTGCGCGCTCACCCCGGTCCGGCTCCAGCATCCGCAGACCGGCGAGGTGCGCCAGTGCACGGGCCACTATTGGAGCTGGGGCTACTTCATCGCGGCGTCCATGCAGGACGACTGCGCGAAGCAGCTCGAGGCGGCGGGGTATCGGCGGCTGCCGTAGCGCTGACAGGAGACGGTCTATGTCATGCGGCGTTCTGCTCCTCGGGCTCTTCGTCCTCACCGGCTGCACCATCGCGCCCGAGGGCACGACCCTATCGCGCATGGACCGGTCCTTCTACCACCCCGACTATGGGACGCCTCGCTCGGAGATCGGTGGGGCAGCCTTCCGGCGAGATGCCGAGGCCTGCGACAAGGAAGCCTCGGAGATCCCGAAGGGCCGACCGCTCAGCGAGCACATGGCCGCTTGGCGTGCGGCCTACTTTGACTGCTGGCGCGCGAAGGGCTGGCGGTGGGAGTGAGGCCGGGCTCAGCTTCCTGGCCGGGTTGGGGGTGCTCTCGCGGCCGAAGGGCCTGGGCGCTGTGGCGGGGGGGCCTGGCGACGATGTCTGCTGGGAATCTTCCCGTCAGGCCTGCTGCGGCATCCGGTGGTGGTGGAGGCGAACGATGAGCAACTGGGCGCTGGTCGTCTTGACGTTCGCGCTTGTGCTCATCACCGGCTACTACGCTTGGCAGACCAGGCGGATGGTCGAGGAAATGCGCCGGCAGGACCGTCCTTATGTAGCCCTGCTCCTCACATCTCACCATGAGGCCAGCGATCGGGATATGGTGATTTCCAATCTGGGAACGCGCTTTGCCGTGGCGATAGCGATCACCGTAACCAATGATGCGAAGGTTCTGGTGCATACACCAGATGAGGGAGTGCAGCGGGAGAATGTCTCGTCGCTCCTACCAGGCGGCGTGATTGCTCAGAGTTTGGCCCCCGGGCAATCCAACCGGATTGCCTTCGTGCAGATCCTAACCCCAGAGGTCGAGCGACAGCGGCTGGCTTACAAGATCAGTTATCGGGATGGCGCCGGGACACGGTACGAGGAGGATCTTGAGCTCGACTATTGGTTCTGAGGGCCCAGATCATCACGAAGCTCTGGGCAAGTCTCCGAGGATCGGAAAAGCGCGAGCCAGACCAGGAGGGATCGTAGGCTGATCTCGTGCTACCATCCTGACCGACGCCCCCAGACTGAGCTTCCGCGTTCCGAACAACAAAGGGTGGGGGCGCGAGCCGGGGAGCAGGTCGTGGTTGAGCAGGCCACCAAGCGACTGCGACAGATTGGGTCGTGGTCCCTCTACACCGACATCGCGGGGCAGGTCTCTCGTAATCCCGGCAACCCTGTCGTGACGGTCGCAACGGTCGGCATACCCAAGGACCTCGTTCGCGTTGTCCGGTCGCGCCTTCGTCGCGGGTTTCAGGGTTCGCCGACGAAGTGGAAGCATGGCAAGCTCGCCGGGTTTCAGGTCGTCGAGGACCTGGTCGTCGCTCATCGGCTTCAGGTCGGGGTGCTACAAATTCACTGCGCCGATCCGGAGCGCTGGCGAAGCTACTACGAGCAGGCGGACCGGGTCGCGGCTGAGGTGACGCGCCGGACCGGGAAGCCGCTCCCCTTCCTCGATGGCGACACGGCACTGCGAATGTTCCTGTTCACGCAGAGCTCAGCGGGAGTCGTCGGCCGTATCCTCCGCGCGCGCGCCCCGTGGGGGAGTAGGGCCGTCCAGCTTGAGCTAGAGATGGTCGTGGATACGGATCTCCCAACGGAGGACAGTCGACGCTGGTACGAGCGCTTCGTTGCCGAGTGGCCAGAATCGAGCCGTGAATCGAGCCGACTGATTACTGAGCTCAATGTGCATCCGGTCGCCACGGCTCGGTTCCAGACGGAAGAGCAGGAACCGCTGCTACTGCTCGCCGACTATATCGCCGGACTATACCAGCATGCAGACCCGCGAACGGCGCTGATGGCGCCGGTGGTGTCGGCCGACGCCGCATCCTTGGCGGTCGCGCAGCTTCGAGCTCGACATGCGGATCGCCTGTATGAAAACCCCGAGGAGTTCGAGGGGCGTTACCCGATGGTCCTGCATGACTCACACGTGCTGCCTCGCCACAAGGCGGATGCTCTCGGGATCGAGTAGGCGGCGTCTCCCCGATTGAGGATTCGGCTTTGCGCACTGCCGGTGGAAGCTGTATCTTGACCCCGACAGCCGCCCCGGCCTAGGGCCGGCCGCCTGACAAGCCGCTTTCCCGAGCGGTTGGCCGGGGCGCTTCTCCGATCGGGACCCTTCGACGGGAGGAAGCGGGATGCCGGCCCCGGGCAAGTCCAAGTCTTCATTCAGACCGGCCGACGTCGTCAAGGAGCTGCACCGCCGGCGCCTCGCCGACCTGGGAGATTGCCGGATCGCGTGGGAACAGGGAGCCGATCCTCTGGCCCTCTGTGTCGCGATCACCAAGACGGAGATGCCCGAGTGGCTCGCCGACGCGCTGCTGCTGTTGCATGATGGGGCAGGCCTTCCGCTGCTGCAGCGATTATGGGTTCGCCAACGCCGGG
>DASYUM010000322.1:0-1836 GCA_036001225.1 Candidatus Methylomirabilota bacterium
CGGAGCTCGGCCAGCGTCGCCGCGACCGCGGCGGGAAAGCGGCGCGCCTCCCGCACGGCGGCGAAGTATCCGTCGTCGGCCACCACATCCCGCAGCGCCTGGCGGACGACCAGGCCGTCGCCGATGGCGGGAAGGCGGCGCGGTGCCCGGCCGCGGGGGGCCAGCAGCCGGTCGGCCAGATCAGTGAAGGTGAGGACATGCACGTTGACGGCGCCGCCGGCGCGGGCCGCGAGGCGGGTGAGGTGCAGGCCGAGAAACCGTGAGGGGACCAGCAGCCAGACGGCGGCCAGCGGATCGGCGGCGCGGAAGCGCCCGAGCGCGGCCAGCCAGGCCGCCTCCAGTGTTGGCTGGAACGGGCCGGTCCACGCGACCCGGGCCGGCGTCGCGTCCGCGGGCATCAGCGGGAGCTGCGCGGCCTGGGTCGGCCGGCGACGGCGGTGGCGCACCCTACCCCTGGACGGCCTTGATCCGGTCGGGGAGGGCTCTCAGCCACTCGTCCAGCGGCACCTCGGCGTCTACGACGATCTCGAACTTGCCGCTCGGCAGCCGCCGCACCCGTCCGGGCCGGCCCGGGGCGAGGGGGATCACCAGGGCTTCCCGCGAGAGGCCCATGGCATCGGTGACGGCGAAGATCGCCTCGATCTCCTTCAGCGTCACCGCCTGAAGCATGGCGAGCTTCATGTAAGCACCGGTGCCGCAGCCGGTCAAGGAAGGCGCCGGGGTGGACGTCGGCCGGACGAGGTGCGCGCCGGCCGCGCGGGGACGTCAGGCTTCGCGGATCAGATCGAGGTCGGTCTCGCCCCCGCTGGGGGACGCGCCGGCCAGCGGAAGCTTCACCACGAACGTGGTGCTGAGGCCGGGGGCGCTGAAGGCCTCCAGGCTGCCGCCATGGCCGCGCACGACCCACTCGGCGATGCTGAAGCCCCGCCCACCGCCCGCGCGGCTCTCGTCGCGGAGCGGGAACGCCGTGGTGGTCCCGTTGTCACTCAGCATGACGAAGGCGTGCTTGCCGCCGGAGCCGGCCATGAGCTCCAGCTCCCCGCCGGGATCGATCGCCTGGATGCGGTTGCCGAGCAGGGCCAGGAATGCCTCCCGGAGCAGCCGGGCATCGCCCTGGATGGGCGGCAGCTCGGCGGGGACCCGCGAGCGGATCTCCACCGCCGCCTCCCGGGCTTGCGGGGTGACGAGGCTCACGACTTCGCTCAGCAGCTGGGGGAGCCGGACGGTCTCGCGCCGGACGCGCGGGCGCGCGTCGGGCAGGAAGTCTTCGGCGAGACTGTTGAGGCGATGGACCTCGTTGGAGACGAGGTCGAATTTCCCCAGGGTCTGGGTCTCGACGTAGGGCTGGGAGGCCGCCCACTTGCGGAGCATGTAGATGTTCAAGAGCAGGGAGTGGAGGGCGTTCTTCACTTCGTGGGCAAACTCGGCCGCCCGGGTCGAGCTGAGCTCGCGGCGCCGGCCGCCGGCTGACCGCGCCACGAAGACGCCGCCCCAGAACCCCCCGTGCTTCTCCAGGCCGTACCCCTCGAGCACCAGCGGCGTGGCGCCCGCGAGGTGGACTTCGGTGGCCGAGCCCTCGCTCGGCAGGCGCCGCAGCAGCTCGAGCAGCTCGCGCTGCCACTGGGAGGCGGGATCGAGGGTGCCGTCGTCGGTCGGGAGCTCCAGCAGGGCCCGGGCCGTCCGGTTGGAGAAGTGAACGAGGCCTTGCTGGTCAACGACCAGGAGCCCATCATCGAGGGCCTCCCCGACCTGGGTGAGACACCCGCGGACCTCGTCGGTGAGCGCGATCATTCCACCCTTGACCCAGCAAAAGGGATACCACGCACGAGATTGCCC
>DASYUM010000323.1:0-7014 GCA_036001225.1 Candidatus Methylomirabilota bacterium
GAAGGCGATGGCGTCCGGCACCGGCCGGGCCGCGACGCCGTAGAGCGGCGCGCTGTTGGCCATGCTCAGGAGAAAGACGAGGACCATGAAGCGCGCGGGGCCCAGCGCCAGCGCCGCCAGGCCGGCCAGCGCGACCCAGTAGTAGCGGCCCGCCGCCAGCACGCAGGCATCCCGGATGGCGAGGGCGTACCCTCGCGTCACGCCCCACAGCCAGCCGCCCTCGACCGCGAAGATCGCCCCCAGCTCTCGAACGACGGCGGTCGTGGTCCGGATCTCGACGATGTCGGGACGATTCTTCAAGGGCAGCATCTCACGCGCGTGCTCGAAGAAGAAGACGAGCCGCGGCGGGTTGCTCGCGAAGAACGCGCCCCGCCGGATCTTCGACGCCACCAGGAAAGGCCCGAGCAGCAGCCCGACCACGCCCAGCGCCGCCCCCACCCGCAGCAGGCGCCGGCGCCATCCGGTGACGGTCCACGGCGTCGAGGCGAGAGTCACCACGACGCCCGGCAGGTGCGCGAGCAGCTGGAGACACAGCAGGCCGCCCACCACCCCGCCCCCCACCGCCTGGCGCCACGACGACCGGCCCGGAGTCGGCCAGAGGGCGATCGCCAGCAGCAGCACCAGGCACAGCTCGAAGCCGGTCCGGAACCCGCGAACGGCGTCGTAGATGAGATACGTGCTGCCGGCGACCAGCGACGCGCCGACCAGGCCGGTCACCGCCGATCCCAGGAGGCGCCGGCCCGCCACGTAGGTCAGCCACACGCCCGCCACCGAGAGCAGCAGCGTGAGGAGCCGCAGGGCCAGGTCGGAGGCGCCCGTCAGCATGAAGAACGTCGCGCCGACCGCGATGAACAGCGGCTCCAGGACGCCGGCCGGCAGGGACAATCCCGCCGAGTAGAAGCCCTGCGACGCCGATCCCCAGGCGAACGTCCTCATGAATCCGAGATTCATCAGCGCGTCGTCGGCCACCGGGAACCGATAGATCCGGACGAATTCGGCCCAGCGGGCGGCGAAGGCCCAGCACAGCACCAGGCTACACGCCACCGTCGCCAGACACGCCCGCCGATCGCCCGCCCACCGGCCGCCCCGCCCGCCTCCGGCCGCGCCGATCAGGGACGCGGCCAGCAGCCCCCAGGTGCCCCACCCGACCACCGCGTCGCCCGGCCCGAGCGCGGCGGCCCCGGCCGCCAGGCCGGCGGCGCCCAGGATCGCCCCCGCGATTCCACGCCCCGGGCCGATCCACGGCGCCAGGCCCGCGGCCAGGCCCAGCGGCAGGACGACCAGGCGAAACATGGCCGCCAGATCGGGCAACCGGGTCGGAGCGGGGCTGTCACTCGCCGCCACCTCCAGACGATCGACGACCAGTGCCTCGTGGCCGGTGCCGTTCTCGGCGGCGAGCTTCACCCACAGCACCCCGCGGTGGCGGGGCGGGATCAGCCGGCTCACGTCGACGACGGCGTTGTTGAGGTCCCGGTCCCGGAGCACGTCGATCCAGGTCTGGCCCTCGTCCGCCGAAACCGCCACGCGGTTGGCGAGCCGTCGCGGAGACCCGTAGAACCAGAGCCGCATGACCACCTGCGGAGCGGGGGGCATCGGATAGGCCAGGATCAGCTCGCCGGCGGTCTTCTCGGCGAGGCAAAAGCCGTCGGCGCACGGATGGAAGCCGTGCCGTTGAATCAATCGCCGGGGATCCCGGAGCGATCCGTTGTTGAAGTCTTCGACCACGGACTGGAACGTCACGTGCTCGGCCCGAAAGACCCCGAGTCGCGGGCCGAACACCGCCAGTCCGGCCAGCACCCCGGCGGCGACCAGCAGAAGCTGGCGCGACGGCCGGATCGCCGGGGGCGGGCGGGGCTCGGGGCCGGGCCCCATCGCCCGCAGGGCCGACTCGACAGCCGTCGACGCACCCGCGAGCGCCCGGAGGCGGGACGCGCCGTACGCGAAGGCCAGACCGAGCACGGCAAAGATGCCCAGGACCACGGGGGCGAGGCCGGAGCTGACCAGCCGGACGTCGTCGACGACCAGGACGGACACGGGGGTCGGGTTGGTGGCGGTGACCCGGAGCACGACGGGGCGAACGCGTCCGGTGCCCACCGCGTACAGGGGGTCGCCGGCCAGCTCCAGGTCGGCGCCCACCGGCTCGAATGTCGTCCCGTCGGTGGAGACCTCGACGCGATTGGTGAACGTGGCGCCCTGCCACCGACGGTAGAGATGGGCGTGGAGCACGAGCGAGCGGAACGGCGACGGGGCGAGCCGCAGGAGCAGCGTCCCCCGCTGGCCGGGTTCGAGGGCGAGGCCGTCCGGGGACTGGGTCCACCCCTCGGCGGCCAGGATCTTGACGCCCCGGCCGGCGGGGGACGCATCGACGTCGAACGTGTGGTGGTAGTGCAGGGGCGGCGACAGGCGAGCCAGGAGCGGAAGGCCCGCCAGCCAGATCAGGAGCAGGAAGGCCTGGATGACGCGACGCCCGGGCAGCCCCAGGCGCGCGGCCAGCAGCGGCAAGGCCAGCGCGGCCAGCAGGCCGGAGGCCAGCGCGCGCGGCAGCGAGGGGTCGTCCGCCGCGGCCTGGACCGCCACCCCGAGCACGGCGACCCCCAGCAGACCGGCCGCCGTCCCGAACGCGACTCGTCTCACCGGCTCGACGTTCGACATGCGCACGGCTACAGCACGAGGCTCCGGTAGCGAATCGTTCCGTACACGAGCGACGCGAAGCCGAGGACCTCGCACAGGAGCCGGTGGACGGGAAGGACCACGTACCGATAGCGCATGGGGATCCGGACGTGCTCGCGGTCCGCCAGCCGATAGACTCCGAGGGCGATCGCCACCGCCACGAGCCCGATCCCGTACGTCCACGACGTGGCAACCGCCACCGCCACCGAGGCCGGGAACAGGAGCGTGTTGAAGACCCGGGCCGGAGAGCTCCACAGGAAGCCCTGGTACAGGAACTGCCGGATGCCGGGATGGCGCCGGATCAGCAGCGCGTAGATGGCGGGCGCCGGAAACGATCGCCGGATGTCTCGCACGAATCCGTTCTTCACGCGGTACACGCCGTGGTAGGCGGTGATCACGTCGAGGAACTCCCAGCCGTACCCGGCCTCGATGATCCGCCAGGCGATGTCGGTGTCATCGCCGTACTCGGAGAAGACCGGGTCGAAGTACCGGCCGGCGCGGTCCAGGGCCTCGGCCCGGTATGCGATCGCCACCGTCGGAAACGACCAGGAGAACGCCGGGCGCTCCGTCACGTGATGGAAGGGAAACTCGATCTCCCCCGTCCGCTTGACGATCCCCTGCACGATCCCCAGGCGGGGGTCGCGCCCGAAGCGGTCCGCCACCCGCCGGAGCCAGCTCGCGTCCGCGAAGGTGTCCTGGGAGAGCACGCACACCACGTCCCCGGTCGCCTGCTTGATCCCCGTGTCGCGGGCCCGGGCGGCGCCGAGGTTCCGCTCGTGCTTGACGACCCGCACCTGCTTGTGGGCCGCCTCCAGTTCCCGCAGGACCGCGTAGGTGTCGTCCCGCGACCCATCGTCCACCACCACGACCTCGATCGAGTCCGTGGGGTAGTCGCTGGCCAGCACCGAGCCCACGCACTCCCGGACCGTCCCGCTTCCGTTATACGCCGGGACGACCACCGAGACCTTCAGGTATTCCACCATCCCTCCCCTACCGGCACAGCGTCCAGGCCGTCCCCAGGAGCCTGGCCAGCCGCTGGCGCTCCAGCGCCAGGAGCACGGCCGCGTAGGCGACCGCGAACAAGAACCCCTTGTACAGGAAGGAGAGCGCCGGCTGGTCGAACGCCGCCACGCTCAGCCCCACCCCCACCGTCGCGCTCGCCACCGTCAGGCTCACCATCGGGTTCAGCACGATCCCTCGCACGTCGATGGGCACCCGGTGGGCGATGAGCCGCCACACCAGCACCACCGAGCAGAGCATCATGCCGGTCATCACCCAGGCGGCCCCCTTCGCGCCCCAGACCCACACCAGCAGCGGCCCCAGCGAGACCAGAGAGATTCCCTGGAACACCTGGATCCGAAAGAAGTAGTCCGGGCGGCCCAGGCCCAGGGTGGTGAGCGCAGCCGTGTCGTCGAAGACCGAGCGCAGCAGCCCGTACGCCAGCAGCACACGGAGGAGGGGCACCATGGGAAGCCACTTCTCGCCCAGCACCAGGATCACGAACTCGAAGGCCCCGAACCACATGATGGCGACGAACGGCGCCACCAGGCGGATCTTCCCGCCCTGGGCGAGCTCGAACGTGCGGGCGAGATGGCCCAGGTCGCGCTGGGTCGACGAGTAGATCGGCGAGACCACCCGACTGAGCACGCCGGTGAGGCTCAGCGGGAGCAGCGACATCGCGAACGCCTTGCTGTAGAAGCCCAGCTCGGTGAGCCCGACCAGGCTCCCGACCAGAAAATCGTCGAATTGATACGTGAAGATGCTGAAGAACCCTCCCAGCCAGATCGGCAGCCCGAAGCTCCGCAGGTACCACCACGCCATGCTCGGCGAGAGCCGGGGCCCGAACCGGGTGGGCGACACGATCCAGAAGCCGACGGTCCTGAACAGGGCCAGCGACACCCGGAGGACGACCAGGCTCCAGAGGCCGCCCCCCAGGGCGGCGCAGGCCACCCCGGCGACGTTCGCCAGCAGGCTGCTCACGAACTCGACCGTCCCGGTCGCCCGGAACGCCATCTCCTTCTCCAGCAGGGTCCGGACGGTCGCCCCGCCGCTCTCGAAGACGAGGCCGAGCCCGAGCAGGACGACGACCCAGGCGGTCTCCCACCCCTTGTACCGGCCGGCCAGCGGCATCAGCAGGACCGCCAGGCCGAGCACGAGCAGGGAGCCGATGACGTGGAGCGCGAAATGGGTCGGGATCGCCTCGCCCAGGCGGTCCTGGCGATGCAGCAAGGCCGAGTCGAACCCCCACTCCTTCACCAGGCCCACGACGCTCAGCAGGAACGCCGCGTAGGCGATGACCCCGAAGTCGCGGGGGTCGAGCAGCCGGGCCAGGGCGATGGAGGTGGCGATGGTCACCAGCATGTTCGCGTAGGTGGCCGCCCCCATCCACAGGATGCCCCGGACGGCGAGCTTGCCGACGGTCATGGTCCCCACGCGTCCATCACCCGGCGAGCGCCCGGACGCGGGCCACCAGCCGCTGCCGGTAGGCGTCCCAGGTGTACGCCTGGGCGCGCCGCCGCGCCTCGGCGCCCATGCGGGAGATCGCCTCGGGGTGCGCGTGGAGGTAGCGGAGCCGCTCCCCGAGCGCGTCCGCATCACCGGCCGGCACCACGAAGCCGTCGACGCCCTCCCGCACGCAGTCCCGGGCTCCCGTTCGATCCGTGACGATGACCGGAAGGCCCGACGCCATGGCCTCGATGACGACGCTGCCGAATCCGTCCTGAAGCGACGGCAGCACGAACACGCTCGATCGGCGGTACTCGTGCTCGGGCGCCGCCACCGGCCCCGGCCACACGACGCGGGATCCCGCCATCCGGGCCAGCTCGGCCTTCAGCGTCCCGCGGAAGCTCGGGTCCACCCAGCCGATCACGCAGAGCTCGGCGTCCTTCAGCCGGAGCGCGCTCCAGGCTCGGAGGAGGTAGTGCACGCCCTTCTGAATGCTCACGATTCCGACGAACACGACCCGGAAGGTCGGCGGCGGGCCCGGGCCCGGCGAGAAGCGATCGAGGTCCACGCCCAGGGGGTTCAGGAACAGCTTCGAGTCCGGGTACCCGGCGTCGACGAAGGTCTGGTACACGAATTTCGAAGGGACGGCGATCAGGTCCGCCTCGGCTGACTCCCGGACCATCTTGCCGACATTCCAGCGGCTCATCGGGCTCCCCCGAAGCCCCAGTCGCCCGTACTCCTCGTCCAGCAGGCGCTTCTGGGTGGCCGGCTCGGCCGAGCCCCGATCGATCATGGTGATCGCGCCGTGGCGCCTGGCGGCGCGCATCGAGAACAGCGAGTGATGGGCCCAGCCGTAGAACACGTCACTCGGGGCCACGTGCCGGCTGGCCCACAGGTCGAACAGGTTGTCCTTGACGACGTAGCTCGTGATCCGCCCGTGGAGCCGCCCGGCCAGCCGGCTCAGCGGGAATGTCCGGACCAGGTGGGCGGGGATCGTGGAGGGGGCGGCCACCGGAGCCAGCACCCGGCCGAGCAAGCCGCCCCGGTGAAGTCCCTCGGCCGCGTGGGAGGCGATGGTGCCGATTCCCCCGGCGGCGAACGGAACCCCCACCGAGTACACCACCTTCAACCGGCGACCACTGGCCGCGGGGGCGGCACCCTAGGCGGAACCCCCCCGCATCCCCGGCGGCGCCGGCCCGATCCCGCCGCCATCGTCGGCGGGCCACTCGAGCGACTTCTTCCGTCGGGCCCCCACGAGGTAGGCCGCGCAGGCCACGATGCTCGCCACCGAGATCAGGGCCCCGATCCGCAGCCCGGTGGGCTGGTATCGGAACTCCACCCGGTGCACCCCGGCCGGCATCTCCACGGCTCGGAGGATGTAGTTCGCCTTGAGGACCGGCCTCACCGCGCCGTCGAGGTACGCCACCCAGGCCGGGTAGTAGATCTCGCTCAGGACCAGGAACCCCGGCTGCGCGTAGTCTGTCTCCAGCCGGATCCGCTCCGGCGAGTACTCCCGGATGTCGATCCGGGCCTTCCGGGCGCCTTCCCGTCCGCTCGTCTCGAGAGTCGGCGCCTCCTCCAGCACCACCAGCGTCCTCACGTCGATCTCCCCGTCCCGCAATGCCGTGAGAATGGCGTCCGGATCCCGCATCACCGCGTACCGGTACACGTCGAACGCCCGCGGCAGCTCGCCGAGGTTCCGATACACGTTGACCGTGCCGAGCTCGGCCACCAGCTCCAGGGTCCTGTCGTTCAGATAGCCCGACGACAGCACGTATCGCACGTTCAGCATGTCGACGGGAGTCCCGAGCCGCCGGATCATCACGACCCCGGAGCTGCGCGCATACAGGGTCTCGCGCGCGTACCCGTTCACGACGTTGGCGAACTCATAGTAGCGCC
>DASYUM010000324.1:0-20214 GCA_036001225.1 Candidatus Methylomirabilota bacterium
TGCAGGAACAGGTCGGGCGCCGGCTTGCCGCGGGCCACGTCCTGGGCACTGAAGACCCGGCCCCCGAAGCGCTCCCAGAGCCCCGTGCAGCCGAGCGTCAGGCGGATCCGCTCGTGCGTGCCGCTCGACGCCACGCACACCGGCAGGTCGATCGTGCGGAGTGCCTCGAGCACGCCGGGGACGGGTTGGAGCCAGCTCTGAAAGGAGGGGTACAGCTCCTCTCCGTAGCGGGCCTCGAGGCCCTCGGGCAGGGGGCGGCCCAGCCGCTCCTCGACGAGGGCGCGCACTTGAGGGACGGAGCGTCCCATGAACTCGGCGATGCACTCGTCGGCGGTACACGGGAAGCCGTACTCCGTCAGAAGGCGAGCGAGCACCGCGTTGGCCACCGGCTCGCTGTCGACGAGGACGCCGTCGTTGTCGAAGATCACCAGGTCGAACTCGCGCATGCCCACCCGGATCTACGCCTTCTCGAAGTCGATCCGCTCGATCACCGGCCGCCCCTGAAGATCGCGGCGCAGGCAGTCCAGCGCCAGCTCGACCGCGCCCAGGCGCACCCACTCGCGGCCGCCGACGATGCGGCTGCGCCGCGAGGCGACCTCGCCCTCCGTCGCGATGGCCAGGCAGATCGTCCCCCCGAACTCGAGCCGATCCGGGCCCTCGTCCAGCTCGATCAGGACCGCCAGCGCATGGGTGGCGCCGGTCTGCCGTCGGGCGGCGCGGGCCACCGCCTCGGCCGTCTCGCGCGTCAGCGCGCCCGCCGGCGGCGCGCCCTCGAGGCCGACGGCCGCCCACACCTCGGCGAGCTCGCGGGCCACGATGCCGCGGCGAAAGACCCGCTCGGCGCCGGGCAGGGGGGCGAGGCGCGCGGCGATCTGCCCGCCCGTGAAGGTCTCGACGATCGACAGGGAAGCCTGACGGCTCGCCAGCTCGTCGAGGACGACGCCCTCCAGCGTCTGGTCGTCCTCGGCCAGGATGAAGTTGCCGAGCCGCCGGCGCACCTCCCGCTCGACGGGCTCGAGCTTCCGCCGGACGTCGTCCCGATCGGTGCCGCGGACGGTCAGCTTGGTCTCGAGCTGCGGGTAGTGGGCCCGGAAGCCGAGCTTCACACTCCCGTCGGGCACCAGCTGGTCCACGCCGGCCAGCAGCGAGTCCACGTGCGATTCGCCCAGGCCGTACGAATGGAACCGCTTCAGGTGGATGACCGTCTGCAGGCCGCTCTTGGCGAGGAGCCGCGGGATGACCTCCGCCTCGAGCATGCGATGGAGCTCGCGCGGCACCCCGGGGGTGAAGAAGAAGCGGGCCTGGCCGATGTCGAGGGCGAAGCCGCAGGCGGTGCCGATCGGGTTGTCGAGCACCTCGGCGGTGGCGGGGAGCATGGCCTGCTTGCGATTGTTGGGCGGCATCACGCGGCCGCGCCGGCGGAAGAACTCCTCCATCCGGGCCAGCCACGCCTCGTTGAGGACGAGCTCGACGCCGGCGGCCTGGGCCGCGACCTCCTGCGACAGGTCGTCCACGGTGGGGCCGAGGCCGCCGTTGACGATGACGGCGTCGGCGTGCTCGGCCGCCAGCTGGAAGGCCCGCCGGAGGCTCTCCCGATCGTCGCCGACCGTCGTCTCCCACTGGACCGAGAGGCCCACGTCCTCGAGCTTCTGGCTGATGTAGCTGAAGTTGGTGTTGACGATCTTCCCGGTCAGGACCTCGTCGCCGGTGCAGATGACCTCGATGCGCATGGCCCACCTAGCCTACCACCAAGGCGCCCCGGGTATGATAGCGAGCATGAGTCTCGGCACCGCGATCAACATCGCCGACCTGCGCGCGCGCGCCCGCCGGCGGCTGCCGCGCGTGGTGTTCGACTATCTGGACGGCGGCGCCGAGGACGAAACGACGCTCGACGGGAACCGGGCGGCGTTCCGGCGGTGGGTGCTCGTCCCCCGCGTCCTGCCCGGCACCGGGAGCGTCGACCTCTCGGTCGAGCTGTTCGGCGACCGGCTCCCGCTGCCGCTGATCGTGGGGCCGACGGGGCTCAACGGCCTCTTCCGGCGGCACGCCGACGTGCTGCTCGCGCGCGCCACCGGCGCGGCGGGGGCCGTCTTCACGCTCTCGACCGCCTCCAACAGCTCGCTGGAGGACGTCGCGGCGACGGGTCCGGGGATCAAGTGGTTCCAGCTCTATCCGTGGGGCGAGCGCAGCCTGGCCCAGCGGCTGCTCGAGCGCGCGGCGGCGGCGGGCTACCGGGTCCTGGTCGTGACCGTGGACGGCCTGACGATCGGCAAGCGCGAACGCGACCTGCGGCACGGCTTCGCTCACGAGGTCCACTACACGCCGACGGTCGTCCTCGACGGCCTCGCGCATCCGCGCTGGCTCATCGGCGTGTGGCTGCGGGGTGGCGTGCCCCGCTTCGAGAACATCGCCGAGTTCGCGCCGAAGAACGCGAGCGCGCGGGAGCTGACCGCCTTCGTGCGGGCGCAGCACAACCGCTCGTTCTCCTGGGGCGACCTGGCCTGGCTGCGCGGCCGCTGGCGGGGCCCGTTCCTGATCAAGGGCCTGCTGGCCGTCGAGGACGCGACGCGGGCCGCCGATTTGGGCGCCGACGGCGTCATCGTCTCGAACCACGGCGGGCGTCAGCTCGACGGCGCCATCGCCTCCCTCGACGCGCTGGTGCCCATCGTGGACGCGATCGGCCGCCGGGTGGTGGTGATCGTGGACGGCGGCGTCCGGCGCGGCGCGGAGGTGGTGAAGGCGCTCGCGCTCGGGGCTCGGGCCGTGCTGCTCGGCCGGGCGCCGCTCTACGGCCTCGCGGTGGCGGGGGAGCCGGGCGTCGCCCGGGCGCTGGCGATCCTGCGGGAGGAAATGGAGCGGGCGATGTTCCTCCTCGGCTGCCCGAGCGTGGCCGCGCTCTCGCGCGCGTCCGTGCGGGAGCGCGGCCCGCGGGGCTAGGCCGGGGCGGAGCCGGGACTCAGGCCAGCGTGAACTGGAGCTCCCCCAGCTTCTCGATCGTGGAGGTCAGCCGGTCCCCCGGCTTCAGCCACACCTGGCGCTCCTTCGGATAGCCGGCGATCACGCCCTCCGGCGTGCCGGTGAAGATGATGTCGCCCGGCTTCAGCGTGAAGTGCCTCGAGATGTAGCCGATGAGACTCCGGCAGTTCGTCGAGGTCGAGGGCTAGCCGAACGCCTTCCGGAGCGCGTCCGCGGCCTCGTCGCGCGCGATCCGCGCCTGGTCCACGAGATTGATCATGCGGAAGAAGCCGTGGATCATGCCCGGATAGCGGGTGAGCGTCACCGACACCCCGGCCTCGCGGAGCCGCGCCGCATAGGCCTCGCCTTCGTCGCGCAGCGGATCGTACTCCGCGGTGATCACGAGGGCCGCGGGGAGGCCGGCGAGATCCCGGGCCAGGAGTGGCGACGCGTAGGGCTCCTGGCCGTCGGCGGCCCGGGCCAGGTAGTGGTTCCAGAACCAGCGCATCCCGTTGCGCGTGAGGAGATAACCCTCGGCGCATTGACCGTAGGACGGACTGTCGAAGTTGTGATGGGTGACGGGGTAGACGAGGAGCTGGAAGCCGATCGCCGGCCCGCCGCGCTCGCGCGCCATGAGGGCGACGGCGGCGGCCAGGTTCCCGCCGGCGCTGTCGCCGCCGACGGCCAGACGGCGCCGATCGACGCCGAGACCGGCGCCGTGCGTGGCTACCCATTGCGTGGCGGCGAAGGCGTCCTCGGCCGCCACCGGGTACCGGTGCTCCGGCGCGCGCCGATAATCGACGCTCGCCACCACGCAGCCGGCGGCGTTGGCGAGCGAGCGGCAGATCCCGTCGTGCGTGTCGAGATCGCCGATGACCCAGCCCCCGCCGTGGAAGAAGACGAGAGCGGGTCGGGGACCGGTGCCGGCCGGTGTGTAGCCGCGTACGGTGATCTCGTCGCCCGGGACGCCGACCCGGTGCTCCTCGACGCGAGCCACGTCCTCCACGGGACCCAGCGCCGCCGTTCGCGCGCGCATGCTCTCGCGCGCCTGATCCGGCGTCATCTGCTCCACGGGGGGAAGGTTGAGGGCCAGCGTGGCGTCGATGATCTGCCTGGCTTGCGGATCGAGCGGCATGGGGAAACTCCTTCCGACGCCCCGGCGGTCCGAAAGTCGCGCGAGGGCGTGTCAAGAGTAGCACGCCCCCCCTTCAGGGAGCGGGTCGGGTGAGGTCAGGCGACGGGCAGGCGGAGCACGGTCAGCGAGTGCGCGGGGAAGTCGTACTCGAACCGCCGGCCGGCGAGGCCCAGCACCCGCTCCTGCACGGCGACGAGCCGCGGCTGCTCGAAGGAGTTGGTGGCGCCGACGTCCGGCCCGTTGACCTCGGCGGCGAGGACGTCGCCGGTCACGCCGACGCCGGCCAGCTCGATGCTCGCCCGATGGCTCCGGTCGCGGTCGCGGTTGACGACCGCCAGCGTGAGCTGGCGGGCGGCGGCATCGCGCGTGGCCACCGCGTCCAGGAGCGAAAACGGGCCGAGGTCCGCCACGTGGTGCACCCGACCGAGGCCCGGCTCCTCCTGGGCGGCCGGAAAGTTGTACTCGGCGCTCTCGACGTGGATGTCGAGGGCGACCTCCCGGGTGTGCTCGGCGTAGAGCCGCAGGGGATGATAGATCGTCTGGAGGAACAGCCCCTGGCGGTTCGTGAAGATCGGCGCGATGGCGTTGACGAGCTGGGCGAAGTTGGCGATCCGCACCGAGCGGCAGTGCCGGATGAACCCGTTCAGGTAGCCGGCGATCGCCAGCGCGTCGGTCAGGTTGTAGCGCTCCTCGACCCCGGCGACCCGGTCCTCGTGGCTGCGCGTCCGGTACCAGACGTTCCACTCGTCGAACGCGATGTGGACCGGATGCGCGATCCGCTGGGCGTGGCGCGCCCGCTCGATCAGCGCCGCGCAGATCCGAACCGCGCGCTCGGCCTGATGAGACTGGAACACGGTCGCGTAGTGGTCGGCGGTGCCGGTGTAGAGGTGGATGCTGTGATAGTCAACCATGGCCGCGAGCCCGTCGATCACGACCCGGTCCCAGTCGCTCCACCCGTTGTGCCCGCAAGCCACCAGCTCGATGGTCGGGTCGGTGCGCTTCATCACCATCGCGAAGGCCCGGGCCTTCTTGACGTAGTCCTCGGTCGTCATGTTCCCGATCTGCCAGGGGCCGTACATCTCGTTGCCGAGGCCCCAGTACCGGACCCGGTGCGGCTCGGCGTAGCCGTGCTTGCGCCGCAGGCTGACCCACGAGGTGTTCCCGGTGCCGTTGCAGTACTCGACCCAGGCCTGGGCCTCGTCCATCGTGCCCGATCCCATGTTCACGCAGATGTACGGCTCGGCGCCGATCCGTCGGCAGTACCGGATGAACTCGTTCGTCCCGAAGCGGTTCGACTCCTCGGCGTACCAGGCCAGCTCGGCCCGCCGCGGCCGCTCCTCTACGGGGCCCACGCCGTCGAGCCAGTGGTAGCCGCTGACGAAGTTCCCGCCCGGCCACCGGAGGATCGGCACCCGCAGCGGGAGGACGGCCTGGAGAACGTCGCGCCGGAAGCCCTGCTCGTCGCTGAGGGGGGAGCCTTCCTCGAAGATCCCGCCGTAAATGCAGCGGCCGAGATGCTCGATGAAGTTGCCGAAGATGCGACGGTCCACGGTGCCGAGCCGTCGGCCGGGGTCCACGACGATCCTCGCCATGACGCTCCTCTCGCGGATCGACATCCTGCCGGAGTCTAGGAATCGGCTCCCGCCTTGTCAACGCCGCCCGGGTTCACTATAGTCACAGCGCGACCCACCGACCGTCGGTAGCCCGGGACGAGAGGAGAGAGCCATGAGCGAGCCACGCACGGGAGTCACCCGCCGCCACCTCCTGGCCGGGACCGCGGCCGTTGCCGCGGGATCCTTCCCGATCCCGCGCCGAGCCGCCGCCCAGGCGAAGCCGACCATCAGCTACTGGAACGGCCTGACCGGCGCGGACGGCAAGGTCATGGACGGGCTGATCGACCAGTTCACCCGCGAGACGGGGATCCGCGTCGAGCAGCAGCGCATCCAGTGGGCCGACCTCTACGCGAAGCTCCAGGTCGCGGTCCCCGCCGGGGAGGGGCCCGATCTGGCCCTGATCCACACGGTCGAGGTCCCGCACTTCGCGAGCGACGGCATCCTGGAGCCGATCGACGAGGCGACGACCGGCGGCAAGGGCTTCCGCGCCGAGGACTACCTGCCGACGACCTGGCAAGGCGGGGTCTATCAGGGGAAGCGGTACGCGATCCCGCTCGACGTCCCCCAGCACACCCTTTATCTGAACACGAAGGTCCTGCGGGAGGCGGGGCTCGCCGGTCCGGACGGCAAGCCCCGGGTGCCCGGGAGCCGGGACGAGCTGCTGGCCATGGCCAAGCAGATCGCCAAGGGCGACACCTTCGGCTTCGCGATCGGGACCGTGAACCCCGGCAAGTACACGTGGGGGTTCATGAACCTCCTGTGGCAGAACGGGACGAACGTATACGGGCCCGACCTCAAGCGCTCGGCGCTGGCCGAGCCGGCGGCCGTCGAGGTCGCCGAGTTCTTCGGCGCCATCCACGCGCAGCACCGGGTGGCCCCGCCGGCCAACGCGAGCTGCCGGGACGCCTTCATCGCCGGCAAGCTCGGCCTGTGGATCGCCGGGTCGTGGAACTTCACGGGTCTGCGCGACGCGAAGGTGGACTTCGCGGTGGCGCCGGTCCCGCGACTGTTCAAGCAGCCGGTCGTCTGGACGATGCCGCACCAGTACACCTTCCCCAAGCCCCGGGTGGCCGACGCGGCCAAGCGGGACGCGGCGTGGACGCATCTCCGCTGGATGACCGACCACGTGGCCGAGTGGACGCTGAAAGCCGGGCAGGTCTCGGCCGTGCGGAAGGCGCACTCGGATGCGCGCATCACCGCCGACCCAGTGCTGAAGACCCTGCTCGCCCAGGCGCCCAACTGGCAGGGCGGGCAGCCCACGCCGAAGTGGGTGGCCGCCGAGAACCTGATGCGGCCGGTGATCGAGACGGTGTACATCGGCCAGCGCCCGGCGCGCGCAGCGATGGAGGACTTGGCCCGGCAAATCAACGCGCTCCCCGAGTAGCCCGAGCCCTCAACCGCTGACGCGGCGGGCGGCTGACTCTCGTCGGGGGGCCCGGTGAAGCGGCGGCGGGGCGCGCTGACGCCGTACTTCTTCCTCGCCCCCGGCCTGCTGCTCTTCACCGTCTTCCGCGTCTACCCGCTGCTCGACGGGCTTCGCCTGTCCTTCACCAACGCCAGGCTCGGCCGTGCCCAGCAGGCGTTCGTCGGACTGGCCAACTACGCGCGGCTCCTGGACGACACGCGGTTTCATACGAGCCTGTGGAATACCGCCTTCTACACGGTCGCCAGCACGCTACCCGTCCTCGCGATCCCGCTCGTCCTCGCGGTCGCCCTCAACCGGGGCGTCGCGCTGCGCACGTTCCTCCGCAGCGCATTCTTCTTCCCGTTCACGCTGTCCGTCGTGACCGTCGGCCTGACCTGGCTCTGGCTCCTCGACCCGGTGGTCGGCCCCTTCAACTACTACCTGAGGACGCTCGGGGTGCCGGTCCGTTCCTGGCTGGCCGATCCCGGCAGCGCCATGTGGGCGATCATCGTGACCACGGTGTGGTGGGTCACCGGCTATTACCTGGTCATCTATCTCGCCGGGCTCCAGGACATCCCGCGCGAGCTGTACGAGGCGGCGGCCATCGACGGCGCCAGCGGCTGGCGGCGCTTCTGGTCGATCACGCTCCCGCTACTCCGGCCGGTGCTGCTCTTCGTCTTCGTGACCCACATCATCGGTTCGTTCCAGATCTTCGGACAGGTCTTCATCCTCACCCAGGGCGGGCCGGGCGACGCCACCCGGACGGTCGTCCAGCACCTGTACGAGACGGCCTTCGCGAACTTCTTCCACTTCGGTGCCGCCTCCGCAATGGCCTGGGTACTCTTCGCCGTGATCCTCGGCTTCTCGTTGCTCCAGTTCCGGCTCTTGCGCGGCCACACGGAATACTGATGAGCCGGCCCGGGCTTCCGAGGCTAGGCCAGTGAGCCGGCGGGGGATGCTGACCGCGCTCATGATGGGCCTCGCCGTGCTATGGCTCCTGCCGGCGATCTGGGTGCTGGTGACCTCGCTCAAGCTCACCCCGGACATCGTCCGCGTCCCCCCCGAGTGGATCCCGTGGCCGGCGACCATCGAGCACTACGGGGAGGTGCTCTTCAGCAGCTCGCGGACCGCCCGCATCGGCCGCGCCTTCCTCAACAGCGCGGTCGTCTCGCTGGGGACGGTCTTCATCGTGGTGGTGGCGAGCGCCATGGCCGCGTACCCGCTGGCGCGGATGCGGTTCCGCGGCCGGGGCCTGATCTTCGCCCTCCTGGTGGGCAGCCTCATGATCCCCAACGCCGTCGTCCTGGTGCCCCAGTACGTGCTCACCCAACGGCTCGGCTGGCTCAGCACCTACCAGGGGCTGATCGTCCCGGAAGCCGCGATGACCTTCGCGTTCGGCGTGTTCCTCCTCCGGCAGTTCTTCCTGACGATGCCTCGGGAGCTGGAGGATGCGGCGCGGATCGATGGCGCGGGGGCCTGGGCCATCTTCAGCCGGATCCTGCTCCCCCTGTCGCAGCCGGTCCTCGGCGCGCTCGCGATCTTCGCCTTCCGGTCGGCGTGGAACGACTTCCTGTGGCCCCTGATCGCGGTGAACAAGCCCGACATGTTCCCGCTGCCGGTCGCGCTGGCGTTGCTCCGCGGCGCCTACAGCTCGGAGTCCTACGGTCCGATCATGGCAGGCGCCACGCTCAGCGCCCTGCCGCTGCTCGTCGTCTTCCTGGTCGCCAACCGCCGCATCGTGGAGGGCGTGCGCCTCGGGGGCCTGAAGGGGTAGGCTCAGCTGAGCGCGCGAAGCCGCGCGAAGATCTCGCGCGAGTCGGGGCAGAACTCCAGGCCCGCGTCGCCGAGCATCCGGTCGAGCCGGGCCGGGGTGACCCACGCGCTCCAGGCAACCTCGGTGGCCTGGGGCCGCAGCGGCCCGTCCCAGGTGACCTCGTACACCGCGCCCCATGCCGGCTTGCCGGGTCCCCGGTACCGGTGCCGGAAGCGGAAGCGGGGCTCGACGCCGAGGATGCCCAGCTCCTCGGCGATCTCGCGCCGCGCGCAGTCGTCGTACGACTCCCCGCTCGCGCACACCCCGCCGGCGAAGACGTCGTAGGCGCCGGGGAAGACGTCCTTCGTATCGGTCCGGAGATGGACCAGGATCTCACCGGCCGCGTTGCGCACGAGGACGTACGTGCAGCGGTGCAGCAACCCGTGCGCGCGCACCTCCCGGCGGGACACGGTCGCGATCACCCGATCGTCCTCGTCCACGACGTCGACGAGCTCGTCGGCGGGTCTCATCGCTCAGCCGCGGAAGCGGACCTCCGGCAGGCCGCGAACGCCCGGCCGGAAGGCGAAGATCCCGCCCGCGAGTGGCTGCCCCGCGCGCTCGGCGGCGGAGAGGTTGATCGAGGCCGACGTCACGTAGAGCAGGTCGAGGTCAGGGCCGCCGAAGGCGGGGCAGGTGGGGCGCTGGACGGGGAGCGGGACGACGCGCTCGATCCGGCCGGCCGGGTCGAAACGCGTGAGTCGCCAGCCGTCCCAGTGGGCGAGCCACAGGAAGCCGTCGGCGTCCACCGTCGCGCCGTCGGGGGCGCCGTCGCCGGCCGGGATCTCGACGAAGGTCCGGCGGTTGGCGACCTCGCCGCGGGCCGGATCGAAGTCCCAGGCCCACACCGTCCGGTCGCAGGTGTCGGCGTGGTACATCGTCCGGCTGTCGGGGCTCCAGCAGAGCGCGTTGGAGCAGACGAGGCCGTCGACCAGCCGGTGGCAGGAGAGGTCGGCGTCGAGGCGGTAGAGGCTGCCGGTGGGTTCGGTCTCGGGGTCGTGCATGCTGCCCGCCCAGAAGCGGCCCTGGCGGTCGGGCTTGCCGTCGTTGAAGCGGTTCTCGGGCCGGTCGGGCTCCGGGTTGACGATCGCCGTGGTGCGGCCGGTGGCCGGATCGAAGAAGTGGAACCCCGACCGCATCGCGACGACGAGCCCGCCGGCCGCGCGCACGGCCAGGCAACCGACGGCTTCGGCGACGGGCCAGCGCTGGTCGTGCCCGCTCGCGGGCTCGAAGCGGTGGATCTCCCGCCGCTTGATGTCGACCCAGTACAGGACCCGGTCGCCGGGATCCCAGAGGGGGCCCTCGCCGAGGAGCGCGTTGGCCGGCAGGACGCAGGTGACCTCGGTCATTTCGTCCTCTCCCGCGCGAGGGTAGCACGCGGGTCACCAGCGGAGCGGGCCTCGACGGCCCCCGAGGGTCAGGGAGCCGCGCGTTGGGCGCGGGCCCGCGCGGCCAGCGGCGCCCGCAGCCGGCCCGGCACCACGCGTCCGAGCCTCATCCGGTCGGCGCCGAGGAAGGTCGCCAGCGAGCCCAGCGCCTCCGCGAGGCCGGCGAGCGCCTGGTCCCGGTCGAGGGGATCGCGCGCGCCGGGCGGCGCCGCGCCGGCGGCGAACCACGGCTCGAAGTGCACGCTCGGGACCTCGAGTCGCCGCTCGCCGCGATTGGCCTTGGCATCGACGCGGCCGATCAGCTGGCCGTCGTGGAGGATCGGCAGCGTGTAGTAGCCATGCACGCGCCGGGGGCCCGGGGTGTAGACCTCGATCCGATAGGCGAAGCCGAAGAGCCGGGCGACCCGGTCGCGATGCCAGAGGAGCGAGTCGAACGGCGAGAGGAGGGTGGTCCCGTGGGCCGCAGCCCGCCGCCGGCCGGCGCCCGCGAGGGCCGGCAGATCACGGCTGAGGACGAACCAGCGCCCCGGCGTCCCCTCGACCTCGATCTCCATGACCTCGCCCCGCTCCCGCATCCCCGCGAGCGCCGCCCGTCGCACACCGGGGGCGAAGCGCGGGTAGCTCAGATACCGGCTCAGGTCCGCCTCGGTCGCCGCCCCCATGGCGTGGAGCGAGCGCTCGAGGTGCCAGCGCCGGAATTCCGCGGACGAGACCGGTTCGAGGCCGAGCACGCCGGGGATCGCCCGCTCCAGGAGGTCGTAGCGCTTCTGGAAGTGCCGGCGGGACTCGATGGCGAGCGCCCCGGTCATCCAGAGGTAGTGCAGCGCGTGCTGGACGGGCCGCCAGGCCCACCAGCCACCGGCGGGCCGCCGGCCTTCGAAGTCCGCGTTGGCCATCGGCCCGTTGGCGCGGATCGCCTCCGTCACCGTCGCCAGCACCCGGGCGTTCCGCCGGAGCCACCGGGACCAGCCGGTGTGGCGGACGCGGTAGTCGAGCATCGCCCGCCGCCACCACGGCAGCATCGAGGTCGGGACCAGACAGGCGGCGTGGGCCCAGTACTCGAAGAGGAGCCGGCGCCGGTAGACCAGACGCTCCAATCGGGCTCGATCGTAGGGCCCGAAGCGGCTCCACAGCGTCAGGTGGTGCGCCCGGTCGATGACGTTGATGGAGTCGAGCTGGAGCCCGCCCACGTCCTCGACGAACCGGGTGAGCCGCCGGGGCGTCAGCCCGCGCGCCCGGGGCCGGGCGAGGTGCTGCCGCTCGAGGAACAGCGCGGCGACGGCGGGTAGGGCGACCACCGGGCAGGTCATGCTCAGCCCTGCACGGCCCCGAAGGTGAGGCCGCGGGCGACGTGGCGCTGCAAGAACACGGTCATGACGATGTTGGGGATCATGACCAGCGTCGCCGCCGCGCTCATGTCGGAGTAGAGCGGCCCGATGTCGGTGTTGAAGCCGGCGATCACCACCGGCAGCGTCTTGGAGCGGATCCCGGAGAGGATGAGCGCGAAGAGGAACTCGTTCCACGAGACCAGGAAGGCGAAGATGGCGGCGACCACCACGCCGGGGGCGGCCAGCGGGAGCGTGACGCGGGCGAGGGCCGCCAGCCGCGAGCAGCCGTCCACCATGGCCGCCTCCTCCAGCTCGGCCGGCACCTCGTCGAAGAAGCCGATCATGAGCCAGGTCGAGAAGGGGAGGGCGAACGAGACGTAGGCCAGGATCAGGCCGACGTGGGTGTCGAGGAGCCCGAGGGCCAGCATCATCAGGAAGTACGGCATCACCAGCGCCACCCGCGGCACCATGCGGGTCAGGAGGATGAAGAAGCGGAGCGCCCGCGACCCGCGGAAGGTGAAGCGCGCGAAGCCGTAGGCCGCCAGCGAGCCGAGGACGACCGAGCCCACGGTGGTGAAGGCGGCGACGATCAGGCTGTTGAGGAAATAGCTCGGGAACGGGATGTTGAACAGCACGCGGGCGTAGCTGGCCAGCACCGGCCGGAACCACCAGGCCGGCGGCGTCCCGTAGAGGAGCAGCTCGGTCTTCAGCGACGCGGTGACCAGCCAGTAGATCGGGAAGAGCGTCCAGACCAGGATGACCGCCACGCAGGCGTACACCAGCGCCGTCCGCCCCCGCCCGCCCCGCGTCCGCCCTACCACGCCCGCCTCGCGATCAGGCGCAGGAGCGCCCAGCAGAGCAGGGCCACGAAGACGAGCGTCAGGACCGAGAGCGCGTTGGCCAGGCCGATGTGGCCGAGGCCGAACACGCGGTAGTTGAGGAGCTGGATCGTCTCGGTGGCCGTCCCCGGCCCGCCCCCGGTCAGGACGAAGATCGTGTCGAACTCGCGGAGGGCGTCCATCAGCCGGATGAGGACGGCCAGCAGCATGAGGTAGCGGAGGAGCGGCAGGGTCACGTACCAGAAGACCTGGACGGGCGTGGCCCCGTCCACCGCCGCTGCCTCGTACGGCTCGCGCGGCAGGGCCTGGAGGCCGGCGTGGATCACCAGGAACATGAACGGGATCGTCCGCCACGCGTCCACCAGGATCACCGAAACCATCGCGAGCGCCGGGGTCCCGAGCCAGAGCGGGCGCCCGAGGCCGAGGCGCGCCAGGTAGTAGTTCACGACGCCGAGGTCGGGGTGGAGGAGGAGCCGCCACATCATGGCGGCGACCACCGGGGTGATGAAGAGCGGGAGGAGGATCACCGTCTTGAGCGCCTGGGCCCCGGCCAGGCGGCCGGCGAAGAGGAGGGCCATCCCGAGCCCGGCCAGGAACTCGAGAGGGACGGTCCCCAGCATGAACACGAGCGAGTTGGCCGTCCCCCGGACGACCTCGGGGTCGGTCAGCAGGCTCCAGTAGTTCTGGACGCCGACGAAGCGGATGTCCCGCGGCCGCGGCAGCCACCAGCGGTAGAGGCTGACGGCCAGCGAGTAGAGGAGCGGGAAGAGGTCGATCGCCAGCAAGAAGAAGAGCCCGGGCAGGATGAAGCCCAGGCTCTCGCGGGTCCGGCGGCGGAGCGCGATGCGCTCGGCTCCTCTACTCGGGCATGATCCGGGTGCGCCTGGCGGCCACGGCGCTCGGAGCGTAGCGCACCCCGCTCGGGAGGCGCAAGCCCTGGCCGGGCGCGCGCCATTGCTGAAGCTCCAGAATGTCGCTCGGGACGCCGGGCGACGATTGCGACAGAACGAGCCGCCGCGTGGGTCCGAGCACATACCCGGCGGCCGAGAGCTGCGCCCGCGGCGGCAGGGCGGCATTCCCCTCCTGACGCGGATCGCAGTTGAGCACCCACCACTCGCGATGCCGGGTCAGCACCGCGGGGTCCAACGGTCCGCCGTCGAGCCGAGCGCGATCCCCGTCCACGACCTGCAGCAGGTACCACTGGACGGGCAGGGGCAGGGCATCGAAGCGGTTCATCAGCCAGACCCCGCTGTCGGCGAGGCGATCGCGTCTCCAGGCGGACATCAGCGTGTACAGGTCCTGGTGGACCTTCGTGTGATACGGATGCAGCACGTCCCGAGCCAGGCCACCCACCGCCAGCAGCAGCAACGTGACGCTCGCGATCATGCCCGCCGTCCGTTGCCGGGCGACGGTGTCGAAGGCGCCGACGATGCCAGCGAGGGCGGCTCCGACCAACAGGCAGATGGCCGGCGCCAGGTGTTGCGCGACCCGAGCACTGCCGCCGTAGGGGTAGCGTCGAAACACCGCCGCCACGAGCGTGAGCATGAAAATCGACCCCAGCAGGAGCAACAGGTCCGTCTGCCCACGCCTGAGGAGCACCCGGATGCCCACCAGGCAGAGGAGCAGCGTGATCACGCTGGCGCCGTTCTTGCCGCCCAGCGGATAGCTCATCATCTCCGCGGTGTGGACGTCGATCAGCCAGACGACGAATCGGAGAGGGTCGAGGGGTGGGAGCCCGCGAACCCAGTAGACCAGCATCTCCGTCTTCGTCTGTTCGTACTGAGCGCTGGTCGAGAGGTACAGGAGTCCCGCGAACGACAGCCCGACCACCGCGGTGTAGACCCCGAACAAGGCCCAGTCCGCCGAGCCCGACCGACGGCGCCACAGGATCGGCAGCAACCCGATGCCGATCGCCCCGGCCACGAACACGCTCGGGAAGGAGAGCGCGAGCGCGAGGGGAGTGACGGTGATCAGGAGGACGAGCCAGCGGCGGGGCCTCGCCGCGCGACTCCATTGCACGGCCAGCATGAGGAGCGCCGCCGCCACCATGAGGTCCGTGCCGTACGGCTTGATGTCCAGCGAATAGCGGGTGACGTAGTGGGTGGCGGTCAGGACGCCCACCGCGCACATGGCGCCCAGCGGGGGCAGGGCCAGCCAGGCCAGGCGCGCAAAGAAGAGCAGGGCGGCCAGGCCCGTGATCAGGGGAAAGAGACGCAGCGTGTACTCGGAGGTGCCCCCGTGCTGAACGGCCGTGAACTGCGCCGCCAGGAATCCGAGCGGCGCGACCTGGAGGCGATCGAGCGGGCGAAGCAGGTCGGCGTAGGTGTGACGCTCGACCAGGTTCAGCACCACCCCGGCCTCGTCGCTCCAGAGCGGGAAGCGCAGGCTGTAGCGGACGAGCCGCCAGACCACGCCGGCGGTGAGCAGGATGACGGTCCACCGGCGCGCGTGCGCGGACCAGTCGATGCCCGGCAGCGGCGTGGGGTCGGACACGCTCAGCGACTGCCAGCCGGCGCGTCGCGGAGCGGGAAGCGGTCGATCGCCGGCATGACGAAGAGCCCGGGCCGGATGAAGCCCCGGCTCTCGAGGGTCCGGCGGCGGAGCGCGATGCGCCCGGCTCCTCCTACTTGGCCATGATCCGGTTGATGGCCGCCTCCAACTCCTTGATCCCGTCCGCGGGCGACACCTCGGCGGTCGTGATCTTGGCGCCGACCAGCCGGAGCTGCTCCTGGATGTCGGGGAATTGCGGGATCCGGTTCCGCTCCTTGGCGATCTCCAGGCTCTTCAGGATGGCGTCGGCGTAGGCGAGGGTCCCGGTGAACGTCGGGCTCCGCAGCACCGAGTAGCGCGCGTTGTGGATCGCCGACGAGGTGGCGGGGTGCTTCACGGCCTGGAGCCCGAAGTCCCGGCCGGCCAGCCAGCGGGCGAACTCCCAGGCAGCATCCACGCTCTTGCTATCCCTGGCGATGCCGATCGTCCAGACGCCCCGCATCGGCGTCTGCCGCGCCTGCCTCGGCACCACCGCGTACCCGAGCTTGCCGGCCACCATCGACTTCTCCTTGTCCTCCAGCGGCCGGGCGCCCGAGGCCCACTGGACGGCCATCGCGGCCTTGCCGAGCTGCATGGTCTTGGTCACGTCGGCGAAGGTGTAGCCTTTCACGCCCGGCGGGCAGTATTTCATGAGCTCGACGTAGAACTCGGCGGCGGCCTTCCCGGCCGGCGTGTTCACCGCGGCCCGGTTGTTGGCGTCGAGGAGCTCCACGCCCCACGACCAGAGGAACAGCGTGAGGTAAGCGAACGTCTGGACGTCGCTGCCGGCCGTCATGACGAACCCAGCGACGTCCTTGCCCGGATCGTGGAGCTGCTTGGCCAGGGCGAGCGTCTCGTCCCAGGTGGCCGGCGGCTTGAAACCGCGCTGGTCGAAGAGATCCTTCCGGTAGATCAGGAGCTGGACGTTGGGGTCCACGGGGAGCGCGTAGATCTTCCCCTTGTAGCTGCCGGCGGCCAGGGTGGTCGGCACGAAGTCGCCGGGCTCGACTTGCTTGGCCAGGTCGTCGAGGGGGTGGAGGAACTCGGCGAGCGTGGGCACCCACGGCTCGTCGATGAAGAGGACGTCGTAGCGCGCCGCCCCACCGGCCAGCGACAGGAGCTGCTTCTTGTACAGTTCGCCGTAGGGGGCGGTGTCGAGGTTCACCTTGATCTTGGTCTGCTGCTCGAAGCTCGGCAGGAGGGCCCGGACGACGTCCTCTTTGAAGCCGGCCAGCATGGCGAGGTTGATGGATTTGGCCGGCTGGGCCGTCGCCGGTCCAGCGAGGGCGACCAGCACGAAGGCGACGAGCGGGAGCGTCAGACCGCGGAAGGCTCTGGTCATGGGATCCTCCTCGCAACGCACCCCCCGCCCGCCGGGGGCGAGAGGGAAGGAGAGGGGGGAGTCCGAGCGGATCGTCAGCCGCGCTGGGCCTGCCGCAGCAGGGCGCGCGTCTTCTCTTCCTCCTGGTAGACGAGCCCCGCGACGGCCCGTGTCATCTGCGTGATCTGGCGCAGGCACACGATCATGACCGCGAAGCATACCGCGGTGATGAGGCTTCCCGCGATGACGGCGATCATCAGAGCGGTGTGAGAGGGCTCCATACCGACTCCAGCAACATATCACTTCCACGGGTCCGGTGAAAGCAAGGGGCGTGCCCGCCCGAGCCGATCAGAAATCCTGCGCCCGCGGCGGTGCCGCGCAGCGGAGCGAGCCGCGATGTACCATGGCGTATCCGTTTCGAGACACGTGGCCACGAAGGGGACCCGTGATGCCGGCCTACAAGGGTGAAGCCCTCCACACCGATCCGAACCTCCAGCTCGGCGGCCTCCTGGAGCCTGCCCCCCGGGACGAGGCCTTCCAGGCGATCGAGGCGGTCACCGCGTGGACGCGGGACGGCGGGCGCGTCACGTTCCGCTGCCGCACGAGCGCGGGGGAGGAGGCCCGCGTCCTGCTCGAGGCCTGGGCCCCCGACGTGGTGCGACTCCGGCTGATCCCGCGCGGCGAGCCCGACGACCGGCCCACGCCGTTGCTCGTCGGGAGGCCCGCCTCGCCGGTCGCCGTCACGGTCGCCGAGGCCGCCGGCCGCATCACCCTGCGGACGACGCGCCTCCGCGTCCACGTCACGCGGGACCCGTGGCAGCTCCTCGTCGAGGACAGTCGGGGGCGCGTCGTCTGCGGCGAGAACCGCCGCGACACCGACCTCCGCGGGAACCCTCGGGTGCCGGTCCTCGGCTACGCCCGGGATGCCGCCGGCCAGGTGGAACGGGTGCACGAGGCCCTGATGCTCGGCCCCGCCGAGCGGCTGTACGGCTTCGGCGAGAAGTACACGCCGCTCGACAAGCGCGGCCAGCGGATCGACTGCTGGAACTTCAACTCCTGGGGGACCACCAACGAGCGCGCCTACAAGAACGTGCCCTTCTTCATGAGCTCGCGCGGCTACGGGGTCTTCGTGAACAGCCTCCGCCGGAGCCTGTACGAGCTGGGCGCCGCGCGCAGCTCGGTCTCGACCACGCTCGAGGTCCGCGACGGGCAGCTCGACCTCTTCATCGTCTACGGCCCGTCGCTGAAGGCCGTGCTGCGGGGCTACACCGCGCTGACGGGCCGGCCGCCCGTCCCGCCCCGCTGGTCGTTCGGCCTCTGGATGTCGCGCTGGGGTTACCGGTCGCGGAAGGAGCTGGAAGGCATCGCCGACGAGCTGCGGCGGCGCGCGGTGCCCTGCGACGTCCTGCACCTCGATCCCTACTGGATGCGCGAGAACCAGTACGCCGACCTCGTCTGGGACGAGCCGGCCTTCCCCGATCCCCCCGCGATGCTCGCCGGGCTGCGCGCCAGGGGCTTCCGGGTCTGCCTCTGGCTCCAGCCGTGGATCCCGCGCACCAGCGAGGTCTTCGCCGAGGGCGAGGCGGGTGGCTACTTCGCCCGGCGCCCCGACGGCGCGGTCTACCTCTACACGCCGACGATCCCGCTGACGCCGGTGCCGTGCGGTATCGTGGACTTCTCGAACCCGGCCGCGCTCCGCTGGTACCAGGGGAAGATCCGGCGGCTCTGCGAGATGGGCGTGAGCGCGTTCAAGACCGACTTCGGCGAGGCGATCCCCGAGGACGCCGTCTTCCACGGCGGCGTGACCGGCCGCGACATGCACAACCTCTACCCGCTCCTCTATAACCGCGCCTTCTACGAGGTCTTCGACGCGTTGGGTGGGGACCGCGTGGTGTGGAGCCGCTCGGCGTACGCCGGCAGCCAGCGCTACCCCGTCCACTGGGGCGGCGATCCCTTCTGCACCTTCACCGACCTGGCGCTGACGCTGTGGGCGGGGCTGAGCATGGGGCTGTCGGGTTTCCCGTTCTGGAGCCACGACATCGGGGGCTTCGAGGGGTCGCCGTCGCCCGAGCTCTACGTGCGGTGGGCCCAGTTCGGGCTGCTCAGCTCCCACAGCCGCTGCCACGGCACGCGGCCGCGGGAGCCGTGGGAGTTCGGCGAGCGCGCGGTGCGGATCTTCCGCCGCTACGCCCGGCTCCGCTACCGGCTGCTCCCGTACCTCCTGACCTGCGCCCACGAGGCGGCCCGGACGGGGTGCCCGGTCCTGCGGCCGATGGTGCTCGAGTTCCAGGACGACCCCGCCACCGATCGGCTCGATCTCCAGTACATGCTCGGGCCGTCGCTCCTGGTGGCGCCGATCTACGACGGCGGGACGCGACGCTCGATGTATCTGCCCCGCGGAGGCTGGACCGACTTCTGGAGCGGGCGCACGTATGCCGGGCCGCAGACGCTCGACTACGCGGCCCCGCTCGACCGCGTGCCGCTCCTCGTCCGCGAAGACAGCATCCTGCCGCTGGGTCCCGAGATGCCGTTCACGGGCGCCCGGCCGACCGACCCGCTGACGCTACTCCTGTACGTCGCGCGCGCCGCCCGCTACACGGTCGAGGAGGGCGACCACCGGACCCGCGTCGAGGCGGTTCGCCGGCGGGGTGGCCTCGATGTCACGGTCGTCGGTCCCGAGCGCGGCTACGTGCTGGAGCCGCACGGCCTCGGCCGGGTCCGTCGGGTCACCGTGAACGGCCGAGCGCTGAGACCGGATGTCCGCGGTCGCGTCGAGGTCCCCGCCAGCCGCCGGGGCCCGCTGCGGGTCCGCTTCGTCGAGTGAGGAGGCCGCCCCGGGGGCGCGCCGGCCTCAGACGACCGAGGCCGCCGTGAGGGGTCGCCGAGTCGTGCGCCCGACCCGCCGCTGGGCGGTCTCGATCGCCGTGCCGAGCCGGCGGATCCCCTCGGCGATCGCCCGGGGCTCCAGCGCCGCGAAGCAGAGCCGGATGTGGTCCTCGCCCCCGCGTCCCGCGGTGAACTGCGGGCCGGGGCGGACGACGACGCCCTGCTCGGCCGCCTCCGGCAGGACCTCGGCGGTGGTCAGCGATGCGGGGAGCTGGGCCCAGACGTAGTAGCCGCCGGAGGGGATCCGGAAGCTCAGGCTCGGGCAGCGCTGGTGGAGCGCGGCGACCAGCGCGTCGCGGCGGAGCCGGAACTCGGCCCGGAGAACCCCGAGATGGCGCTCGAGGTGTGAGCCCGCGATGAACCCGGCGGCCAGCCGCTGGGTCAGCGCGGGCAGGTGGAGGTCCACGAACTCCTTCGCCACCGTCAACGGCCCCATCGCCTCCGCCGGCGCCGCGAGCCAGCCGACGCGCAGTCCCGGCACCCCGATCTTCGAGAAGCTGCCCATGTAGACCACGAGGCCACCGGCGTCGAGGGCCGTGAGCCGGGGCGGCGGGGGCTCCTCGAAGAAGAGCTCGCCGTAGAGGTCGCTCTCGACGACCGGCACCCGGTAGCGGCCGGCCAGCTCGAGGACGCGGCGGCGCCGCTCCCGGCCGAGCACACTGCCCGTCGGGTTGTGGAACGTCGGGATCAGGTAGACGAGCTTCGGGCGGTAGCGCTCGAGGGCCTCCTCCAGCGCCTCCGGCTGGAGCCCCTCGTGGTCCATCGCGATCCCCACCACCTCGGCCCCGGCCCAGCGGAAGGCGACCAGCGCGCACTGGAAGGTCGTCGCCTCGGTCAGCACGACGTCGCCTGGGCTTAGAAAGGCCCGGGCCAATACGTTGATCCCTTGCTGGGCGCCGGCAGTGATCAGGATGCCGTCGGCGCCGGCGCGGATGCCTCGCGAGCCGAGCCACGCGGCCACCGCCTCCCGCAGGCGGGGATCGCCCGGCGGCGGAGCCGGGGCGA
>DASYUM010000325.1:0-3837 GCA_036001225.1 Candidatus Methylomirabilota bacterium
CGCCCTCCGGACCTTTGGAGCCCCCCTGCTCGGCCGGGGCGCCCGCGGTCTCTGCCCCTCAGGCCGGGCGGGCGAACTCGGCCTTGGCTGCCTCGACGGTGGCCGGGTTGGCCAGGAGGTCCAGGGCCGTCATGGCGAGCGCCTTGGCGGCGGCGACCATCCCGGTGCGGGCCAGCGGGGAGGCCGCCGCCTCGGTGAATTCCCGCGAGTGGTTGGGCACGTCCCCGGCCGCGATCCGGACGTAGGGGTGGATCGTCGGCAGGACCTGGCTGACGTTGCCGGCGTCGGTGGAGCCGTAGCCGCCCGTATCCTCCGGGTCCACGGGCATCCCGAGCCGCTCGAAGTTCTTCCCGAACAGCTCGAGCACCGTGAAGTTCGGCTTCACCGGTTCGTGGATGATCGGGTCGAAGGAGACCTCCACCCGGCAGCCGGTGGCGACCGCCGCGCCCTCGGCGGCCGCCTCGAACCGGCGCCGCAGCTCGCCGAGGTACGCCATGTCCAGGGAGCGGAGGTAGAACTCGGCGGCGGTGTACTCCGGGATGATGTTCGCCTGCTGACCGCCGACGGTGATGACTCCGTGGATCCGGGCGTCCGGCCGGATCTGCTGGCGCATGGCGTCGAGGGCGTTGAAGAGCCCGACGACCGCGTTGAGCGCGTTCACGCCCAGCCAGGGGGCGGCGGAGGCGTGGGCGGCCTTGCCGAAGTACTCGACCTTCACCTTGGTGAGGCCGAGCGACGGCCGCCACAGGCGCGTCCGGCAGAGCGGGTGGATCATCATGGCGACGTCGACGTCCCGGAAGACGCCGGCCTCGAGGAGCCGCACCTTGCCGGCCCCACCCTCCTCGGCCGGCGTCCCGATCACGACGAGCCGTCCCGGGACCGGCAGCCCGGCGACCCCCGCCAGCGTGGCGGCTGCCGCGCCGGCTCCGGCGGCGGCGGTGGCGATGATGTTGTGGCCGCAGGCGTGCCCGATGGCGGGAAGCGCGTCGTACTCGGCCAGGATCGCCACCGTCGGCCCCGAGCCGGACCCCGGCACCTCGGCCCGGAAGGCGGTCGGCACGCGTCCCGCGCCGCGCTCGACGCGGCAGCCGCGCTTCTCGAGAAACTCGGTGAGCCAGGCGGCGGCCTTCTCCTCCTTGTAGGCGAGCTCGGGATTCCCGTGGATCCGGAGCGCCAGATCCCAGAGCTCGTCGGCCACCGCGTCCACAGCCTCGGCCACGCGGGTCTTCAGGGTGTCGATGTCCGCCGCCATGGATGCCTCCGATGGATGATGGCTCACGCTCACACGAGGGCGCCGCCGTGTCAAGGCGGTCGGTCGCGATCGGTCGGGCGGCGTGTCACCCGCCCGGGGGCGCCCCTCCCATCAGCCGCTGCTCCCGCTCCAGCATGTCCGCCACCCCGATCAGCGCGTTGAAATCGGCGAAGGAGATCAGCTGGTGATCCAGCGCCGCCGGCTCCCCGTGCTCCCGCAGGGCACGCAAATACTCCTGCATCGCGCGGGTCGCGGCGAAGAGCGTCTGCACGGGCAGGAGGATCAGCGCGTAGCCGAGCGTCCCGAGCTCGGCCACCGGCAGGAGAGGGCTCCGGCCGCTCGGCGCGTAGTTGAACAGGCACGGCGCGCTGAGCCGGCGCGGAATGGCCTCGACCTGGGCGCGGCTCACCGGCGCCTCGACGAAGAGCACGTCGGCGCCGGCCTTGGCATACGCAGTGGCCCGGGCGATCGCGTCCTCGAACCCCGTCACCGCGATGGCGTCGGTCCGCGCGATCACCAGCAAGTTCGGGTCGGTGCGGGCCTCGACCGCCGCCGTGATCTTGGCGACCATCTCCTCGCACGGGATCACGGCCTTGCCGGCCAGGTGGCCACAACGCTTGGGCCACTCCTGATCCTCGATGTGGAGCGCGGCGACCCCCGCCGCCTCGTAGGCGCGGATGGTCCGCTCGACCGCCAGCGCGCCTCCGTACCCCGTGTCGGCGTCGGCGATCAGCGGGATCCGGACGGTGGCCGCCATCTGCCGCGCGTTCTCGACCATCTCGGCGAGGCCGGCGAAGCCGAGATCGGGAAGACCCAGGCGTGAGGCCGCGGTGCCGTAGCCCGTCATGTACACGGCCGGAAAGCCGGCGCGCTCGACGAGTCGCGCCGAGACGCCGTCGTAGGCCCCCGGCACCAGCAGCCCCGCCTTCCGGCCGCTCAGCCGCCGGAGCTCGGCCCGGACCCTCGCCGCCGGGACCGGCATGCTAGGTCCGCTCGGGGGGGTCTCGGAAGACCCCCCGATGCCCCCCCTAACGGCGCGCCGCAAGACGTCGCGGGGCTGGGGCCCCGCCGTCCGAGGCGCGCGAACCAAAAGTGGCGGCGGCGAAGCCGCCGCTCGGAGCACTCCTCGATGCACCACGCGCTCGATGGTCGGCGCCGGGCTGCTCCGACACACGGCTAGGCCGCCCCCGCCAGGCGCTCGGCGGCCGCCCGCGCGCGGGCGATGCGCTGCTCGAGCGATGGATGCGTCGCGAAGAGCAGCTCTTTCAGCCGATTCGGCCGCCGCTCGGCGAGGTTCAGCCGGCCGAGCCGCTCCATGGCGGCCACGAAGGCGCCGGGGGCCCGCGTCACGTCGAGGGCGGCGGCGTCGGCCTCGCGCTCCAACCGGCGCGACCAGGCGGCCGCGACCGGCGTCGCCAGGAGGCCGAGCGCCGTGAGGATGAGTCCCAGCAGCGGCAGGCCGGCCGGGTCGGCCATGCCGGTGAGCCCGAGGGGGGCCCCGGCCAGGGCGAGCGCCGCGTGAGCGGCGGCGAACACCACGAGGAGCAGGACGCCCTGGAGGGACAGCGCCTGGCGGAGGTGCCCGCGCGCGTGGTGGGCGAGCTCGTGCGCGAGGACGACCTCGATCTCCTCGGGCGGAAAGCTCGAGAGCAGCGTGTCGCTGACCAGGATCCGGCGGGTCCGGCCGAGCCCCACCACCGCCGCGTTGGCGGTGCGTCCCTTGCGCGAGAAATCGGCGACCGCGACCTCGGCCGCGAGCACGCCCGCCCGGGCGGCCAGGGCGAGCAGGCGCTCGCGCAACTCCGGGTCCTGAAGCGGCGTGAGGCGGTAGAACAGCGGCACGATCCAGACCGGGACCGCCGCCGTGAGCACGACGCTGGCGGCGGCCAGTCCGGCCGCGCTCCACAGCCACCACCAGTCGGGGCTCCAGGCGAGCAGGCCGTAGATGAGCTCGACGGCGCCGAGCCCCAGCGCGCCGCCCAGGACGAGCGCCTTGGCCTTGTCGGCGAGCCATCCCCCGAGGGACTGGTCGAGCAGGCCGGCCCGGCGGGGGAGGATGTACCCCCGGAGCAGGTCGAGCGGGGCCGCCAGCACCAGGCTGGAGGCGCCGAGCGCCAGGAACAGCAGCGCGACGACGGCGGGAGGGGGGAGTCGAGCGGCGAGCGTCCGCGCCAAGCCGGCGGCCGCCCCGCTCCACAGCCAGGCGACGAGAAGCGCGACGGTCAGGCCGAAGTCGGCGACCGCGAGGACGAACTGCCGGCGGTGGTAGCGGCGCGCGTCCGCGTCCGGATCGGTCACGCCGCCCAGCGTACCCCGCCCTCCTACCTGGGACAAGGGATGGCGCCGCGGCGGCTGGCGCGGGCCAGCCGGAACTGGCGCGCGGAGCGGCGGCGCGGTATCATCCATGGGCGTGCGCGGGCCTGGGGATGCCGGGGCCCGACGCCCAGGTTCCCGAGGAGACACGCATGTTCGCGTCCGTCGAGCAGGTCCAGGAGCGCTTCCAGGCGAGCCAGTACATCGCCAACCGGCGGATCGCCACCGTCGTCTATCTGGCGGCTCGCATGAGCCGCCCGATCCTGGTGGAA
>DASYUM010000326.1:0-26342 GCA_036001225.1 Candidatus Methylomirabilota bacterium
AGGTACAGCTCGCGGGCGACCGCGAACGCCTCCTCGACCAGGACCTTCTGGACGACGATCCCCTCGGGCGGGGTCTGGGGCGTCTTGAGGCGCAGGCCGAGGATCTGCTTGGCCGCCGCCTCGGCCTCGGCCGGAGTGCCGGCCACCCTGATCCCGCCCGCCTTCCCGCGGCCGCCGGCGTGGATCTGGGCCTTCACGACCACCTTGCCGCCCAGCCGCTCGGCCACCGCCCGGACCGCCGCCGGGGTGTCGGCCACCTCCCCGCGCGGCACCGGCACACCTAATTCCCTCAGGATCGCCTTCGCCTGGTACTCGTGGATTCGCATGGTCGAGGCCGCTCGTTCGGCCGGCGCGCGTCAGATGCCGCCCGGAGCGCCTATTCCAGCGGCGGCTCGCCTTCGTCCGCGCGGGGCTCGAGCCGCTCGCGGCGGATGGTGCGCGCGCAGCTGTTCCACCGCAGGATCGGGTCGTCGTTGCCCGGGGGCCGGATCCGCTCCGCCTTCTCGTACCACTCCATGGCCTCGCGGAAGGGCTCGAAGGCCATCGAGCGGGCCCGCGCCAGATACCCCCTCGCCTGCCGCTCGCAGACGATGCCGGTGTAGTAGGCCCGCTCGTACTCGTCGGTGAGCCGGGCCACGTACTCCCTCACCTTCTTGACGCCGGTGGCGCCCCGGCCGCTGGCGAACTGATCGGTCATGGCCAGGATGAGCACCCGTAGGGCGAGCTGGTGGTCGGCGTCGGCGTCGAGCACGTCGAGGCAGATGCTCTCGGCCTGCTCGGGATCGTTGAGCAACCGATAGTGCTCCGCCTTCTCGATCGCCCTCGGGATGCCCTCTCGCGAAATGGCCTTCAGCTCCATGGGCTCCATCACGACCGGTCTCCGGCTACGGGACGTTCCACAACAGGACCGCGGCCATGGCCGTCGCCGCCAGGGCGGTGCCGTAACACAGGACGGCGATCAGCTCGGTCAGATGCTTGAGCTGCAGGCCGTCGTACAGGGTGTATCGGAAGCGGTGCGCCCAGTGGAAGAGGGGCAAGGCGATGAGCACGAAGAGGTAGAGACGCGTGACGGGATGCCGCAGGAGGCCGTAGAGAGCCTCGTACCGGGGCGGCTCCACCCAGCCCAGGGGAAAGGCCAGCCCGGTCAGGAAGACGTGCACCGGGAACAGGAGCGCGGCCACCGTCCCCCCCGCGCTGAACAGGAGCCAGAGAAACGGCGTGATCGGTCGCATTGGCTATCCTCGGAGCAGAATGACGGCCACGACGGCGGAGGCCACGAGCCAGGCCGCGTAATTCGACCCGACGATGACCCAGTCCGGCAGTCGCCGGCCGCGGACCCGCACCACCATGGCGCGGGGCGCCAGGTTGAACCAGGTGACGGCATGGATCAGGACGAACAGGAAGGTCACGGCGTGGAGCAGGAGGAAGAGCGGTGTTCCGAGGCGGGCCAGGACCTGCGCGTACGCCTCCGGACCGCGGACCAGGGCCCGGAGCTGCCACAGAAACACGACGGCGAAGAAGGCGACGAAGACGCTGGACAGCTCGCGCAGGACGAAGCCGGTGTAGGTCGGGTTCTGCAGCCACCACCAGACCGAGACGCGCCGGCGGTACCAGCGGGGATGGTAGAGCGTGTAGCGGGGCGCGGGTGCCTCGGCGCTCATCGTGTCCCCCGGGGGAGAAGCAACGACCGGACCCAGTGGGCGGCGCCGGTCAGCTTGTACTGCTGGATCGCCCCGGCCGGGTCCACGTTCTTGGGGCACACCTTCGTGCACTCGCTGACGAACGTACACTCCCAGATCCCATCCTTGGCCGACAGGATCGCCAGGCGCTCGGCGGCCCCCTGGTCCCGGGAGTCCAGGTTGTAGCGCTGGGCCAGCGCGATGGCCGCGGGCCCGACGAAGCTCGGCTCCAGTCCGTAGATGGGACACGCCGAGTAGCAGAGCATGCAGTTGATGCACATGCTGAACTGCTTGTAGGCGTCGAGCTGGTCGGGCGTCTGCAGGTACTCGCCCTCGGCGAGCGGCTTCTCTCGCTCGCGGATGATCCAGGGCTTCACCTTCTCGAGCTTCTGCATGAAGTCGGTGAGGTCAGTCACCAGGTCTCGGATGATGGGGAAGTAGTCCAGCGGCTCCACGCGGATGGGACCCGGCAGGTAGTCGGCCAGGAAGGCCGCGCAGGTGAGCTTGGGCGTGCCGTTGACCTTCATGCCGCAGCTCCCGCAGACTCCCATCCGGCACGACCATCGGAAGGAGAGCGAGCCGTCCAGCTGGTCCTTGATGTGGTTGAGGGCGTCGAGGATGACCCAGTCCTTCCGAAACGGGACCTCGTACGTCTGGGCGGTGGGCTCGGACTCCTTCTCCGGTCGATAGCGCGTCACGGTGAGAGCCATTTTCTCCGGCATCGGGCGCTACCTCCCGTACACGCGCCGGCCCGGCGGCCAGCGGGTGATGGTGACCGGCAAGTACTCGACCCGGACCGACCCGTCCTCCCCGCGGTAGGCCAGGGAGTGCCGCAGGAACTGCTCGTCATCCCGCCGCGGGTAGTCGGTGCGCTGGTGCGAGCCGCGGGATTCCCGGCGCTCGAGGGCGGACTGGACGATCGTCTGGGCCACGTCCAGCATGTAGGACAGCTCGAGCGCCCCCACCAGCTCCGTGTTGAAGGTGTAGCTCCGGTCGTCCAGCGCGACGTCCCGGAACCGCTCCTGCAGCTCGCGCAGCTTCTTCGCCCCTTCCTGGAGGGCCGTCTCCTCCCGATAGATGCCGGCGCTCTGCTCCATGACCTGGTGCATCTCGGCGCGCAGAGTGGCGATCCGCTCCTTCCCGCCGGTCTTGCGCAAGAACCGCTCTTCGAGCCGTCGCTGCTCGTCGCGGGTCTGGGCGAGGGCGGCCGCGGTCGGTTCTGGCTGCGTCGCGGCCAGGGCGGCCGCGGCCCGGCCGGCCCGGGCTCCGAAGACCAGGAGCTCGGGGAGAGAGTTGGAGCCGAGCCGATTGGCGCCGTTGATGCTCACGCAGGCGACCTCCCCCGCCGCATAGAGTCCCGTCAGGGGCGTGGCTCCGTCGATGTCCGTGTGGACGCCTCCCATCATGTAGTGGACGACCGGCCGGACGGGGATCATCTCCTTGACCGGATCGAGGCCCACGTACTTCAGGCATAGCTCGCGCACGAACGGCAGCTTCTTGTCGATGAGCTTCTGACCCAGGTGGCGGATGTCCAGGTGGACGTAGTCCCCGTACGGTCCCTTGAGCGTGCGGCCCTTCTCCTGTTCCTTGACGAAGGCCTGGGAGAGCCGGTCGCGCGGGCCCAGCTCCATGGAGCGCAAGACCGGCTTGGGCTCGGGCTTGCCGAGGTCGTAGTCCTGGAGGTATCGATAGCCGTCCTTGTTCAAGAGCCACCCGCCCTCCGACCGCGCCGCCTCGGTGATCAGGATCCCGGTGAACGGCAGACCGGTGGGGTGGTACTGGACGAACTCCATGTCCTTGAGCGGCGCGCCCGCGCGGTAGGCGAGCGCCATCCCATCCCCGTTCTTGATGTTGGCGTTGGTCGTGAAGGGGAAGACCTTGCCACACCCGCCGGTGGCGAGGATGACGGCCTTGGCGGTGATCGCCTGGACCCGCCCCGTGGCCAGCTCGATCGCGACCACCCCCTGGCACCGTCCTTCGTCGACCAGGAGTCTCGTCACGAAGAACTCGTCGTACCGCTGGATGGCATCGTACTTGAGGCTGGTCTGGAAGAGCGTGTGGAGCATGTGGAAGCCGGTCTTGTCGGCGGCGAACCAGGTGCGTTCGACTTTCATCCCCCCGAAGGGGCGCACGGCGATGCGGCCGTCGGGCTCGCGGTTCCAGGGACAACCCCAGTGCTCCAGCCGCAGCATCTCCTCGGGCGCCTCGCGGACGAAAGCCTCGACGGCGTCCTGGTCGCAGAGCCAGTCGCTGCCGGAGATGGTGTCGTAGGCATGCTCGTCCAGGCTGTCACCGGGCTTGATCACCGCCGCGGCGCCGCCTTCGGCGGAGACGGTGTGGCTGCGCATCGGGTAGACCTTCGAGATCACGGCGATGCCGAGCTCCGGGTGGGTCTCGGCCACGGCGATGGCCGCGCGCAGGCCCGCGCCCCCGCCCCCTATCACGAGCACGTCACAGGCGAACAGATCCATGGGTCCTCTCCGAAGCCCCCAGTCCGCGGCCCCTACCCGCATTGCGTCCGCCTCACGCCTTCCGGGCGCGGACGAAAGTCGGACGCCTCTCCGGCTACGACGTCGGGAATGACACTACGTCGGCGGCCCGCCGCCGTCAAGGCTCGGAGCGCCGACGGCTCAGCGCGGGACACCACTCCGCCGCGCCCGTCGCCACTTGAAGCTGGCTGCGATGAGATCGCGGTTCATCCGCGCGATGAAGGGCAGGCCGATCTCCTTCGGGCACACCGCCTCGCACTCGCCGATGTTGGTGCAGCTCCCGAACCGCTCCCGGTCCATCGCGGCTACCATGTTGCGGACCCGGTCGGCGCGCTCGGGCTGACCCTGGGGCAGCAATCCGAGGTGCGAGACCTTCGCGGCCGTGAACAGCATCGCGGCGGCGTTGGGGCACGCGGCCACGCAGGCACCGCAGCCGATACAGGCCGCCGCGTCGAACGCGAGATCGCCGTCGTCTTTGGGGACGAGGATCGCGTTGGCGTCGGGCGCCGAGCCGGTCGGCGCGCTGATGAACCCGCCCGCCTGGATGATCCGATCGAACGCGCTCCGATCCACGATCAGGTCCTTGAGGACCGGGAACGCCCGGGCCCGCCACGGCTCGATGGTGAGCCGCTCGCCGTCGGGGAAGCTCCGCATGTGGAGCTGGCAGACGGTCGTGGCGCGCTTCGGTCCGTGGGCCACGCCGTTGATCATGAAGCCGCACGCTCCGCAGATGCCTTCGCGACAATCGTGCTCGAACGCGATCGGCTCCTCGCCGCGGCCGATCAGCTCCTCGTTGACGACGTCCAGCATCTCGAGGAACGACGTGTCCGGGCTGATCTCCGTCGCCTGGTAGGTCGCGAAGCGACCGCGCGCGGTCGCGTGCTTCTGGCGCCACACCTCGAGGGTGAAGTTCACGTGTAGCTTCGCTGGGCGAGGTGGACGTACTCGAACGTCAGGAGCTCCTTGTGCAGCCTCGGGCGAGCCAGGGTACCGGTGTACTCCCAGGCCGCCACGTACGCGAAGTGCTCGTCGTCCCGCAGCGCCTCGCTGTCCGGCGTCTGGCTCTCCTCCCGGAAGTGGCCGCCGCAGGACTCCGAACGATGGAGCGCGTCGATGCACACCAGCTCGGCCAGTTCGAAGAAATCGGCGACCCGACCGGCCTTCTCGAGCGACTGGTTCACCTCCTCGCTCCCCTCCAGGATCCGGACGTTCTCCCAGAACTCGCCCCGCAGCTCCGGGATCTTCCGGAGCGCGTAGCGGAGCCCGGCGTCGTTGCGCGCCATCCCGCAGTAGTCCCACATGATCTGCCCGAGCTCACGGTGGAACGAGTCGACGGTCCGCGCGCCCTTGACGGCGAGGAGTCGGCGGACGCGCTCCCCAACCTCCGTCTCGACGGCGCGGAACGCGGGGTGGTCACCCTCCACCTTCTCCAGCCTCGCGCGGGCCAGATAGTCGCCGAGCGTGGACGGCAGGATGAAGTAGCCGTCGGCCAGCCCCTGCATGAGGGCGCTGGCGCCGAGACGGTTGGCGCCGTGGTCGGAGAAGTTCGCCTCCCCGGCGACGAACAGCCCGGGGATGGTGGACATCAGGTTGTAATCCACCCACAGCCCACCCATCGCGTAGTGGACAGCGGGGTAGATCCGCATCGGAACCTGGTAGGCGTTCTCCCCGGTGATGCGCTCGTACATCTCGAAGAGGTTGCCGTACTTCTCGCGGATCGCCGCCTCCCCCAGGCGCTGGATCGCGTCGGCAAAGTCGAGGTACACGCCGCGCCCGCCGGGACCGACGCCCCGCTTCTCGTCGCAGACTTCCTTGGCCGCCCGTGAAGCGATGTCGCGCGGCGCCAGGTTGCCGTAGCTCGGGTACTTGCGCTCCAGGTAGTAGTCGCGCCCGTCCTCCGGGATCCGGTCGGGCGGACGCGTGTCCCCCATCTTCTTCGGCACCCACACGCGCCCGTCGTTGCGCAACGACTCGCTCATCAGCGTCAACTTGGACTGGTGCTCGCCGCTGACCGGGATGCAGGTCGGGTGGATCTGGGTGAAGCAGGGGTTCGCGAAGAACGCACCGCGCTTGTGCGCGCGCCAGATGGCGGTGGCGTTCGACGCCTTGGCGTTCGTCGAGAGGTAGAAGACGTTGCCGTAGCCGCCGGTGGCCAGGACCACGGCGTCCCCGACGCGCCGCTCGACGGCGCCGGTGACCAGGTTGCGCGTCACGACGCCGCGGGCGCGCCCGTCGATGACGACGAGGTCGAGCATCTCCGTGTGGGTGTGCATGGTGACCGTGCCGAGGCCCACCTGACGTTCGAGCGCCTGGTACGCGCCCAGCAGGAGCTGCTGTCCCGTCTGCCCCCGGGCGTAGAAGGTACGCGAGACCTGCGCGCCGCCGAACGAGCGGGTGTCGAGGAGCCCGCCGTACTCGCGCGCGAAGGGGACGCCTTGCGCGACGCATTGGTCGATGATGTTCAGACTGAGCTCGGCCAGCCGGTAGACGTTGGCCTCACGCGCGCGAAAGTCGCCGCCCTTGATCGTGTCGTAGAAGAGCCGGAACACGCTGTCGCCGTCGTTCCGGTAGTTCTTGGCCGCGTTGATGCCGCCCTGGGCGGCGATCGAGTGGGCGCGGCGCGGGCTGTCATGGTAGGAGAAGCACTCGACGTCGTAACCCAGCTCACCGAGCGACGCCGCCGCCGAGGCCCCGGCCAGGCCCGAGCCCACGACGAGGATCGTGTAGCGGCGGCGGTTGGCCGGGCTCACCAGCTTCATGTCGAAGCGATGCCGGGTCCACTTGTCCTCGAGGGGTCCGGGCGGGATCCCGGCGTCGAGCCGGCCGTCGGCGAGATCCCGCTGGGGGCGGTCGACCGTCGTCCCGGTATCCATCGCCCTCAGCGCCTGCCGCCAACGGGGATCATCGGACGAAGCCCGCGAGCACGGCCACCGGGAACGAGACGTTGCCGAGGACGACCGCCAGTGACAAGGCGGTGGCCAACGCTCGGTAGAAGCGATCGGCCCTGGCATTGTTGAGGCCGAGCGTCTGAAACATGCTCCACACCCCATGGTACATGTGGAGCCCCAGGGCGACCATCGCCGCGATGTAGAAGGCCGCGACGTACCAGACGGAGAATCCGTTGACCACGTTGCGGTAGACCGACATCGGCTGGTATTGACCGGGCCCGTAGCCGACCACGCCGAAGGTGAAGTGGAGGATGTGATAGACGACGAAGAGGGTGATGATCACGCCGCTCCAGCGCATCGTGCGCGACGCGTAGGTGGACTCGACCGCTTCCCTCCGCTCGTAGCTCACCGGCCGCGCGGCGTAGCTCATTCGCGTGAGCTGCACGGCCGCCACGATGTGGAGCACGGTCGCCGTCAGCAGGATCAGACGCGCCGCCCACAGGAACTGGCTGTTGCCGAGGACGGGCGCGCCCACCTCCCGCAGAAACGTCGCGTAGTTGTTGAATTTCTCCTCGCCCTGGTAGAGCTTCAGGTTTCCGAGCATGTGGCCGATGACGAACCCGATCAGGATGAACCCGGTGGCCGCCATCACGGCCTTTTTTCCGATCGAGGTGCTCCAGAGGGTCACCGCTGCGCTCGCGCTCGTTTCGTGCGGTTTCACCGGACGCGGCAGTTGCTTCGAGAACCCGCGGGACGACGGAAGTGGGCCGAAGACTAGGGGAGCCTGACGGTCATGACGAGCCGGTCGGCCGGGCGTATTGCTTCATCCCCTGCTCGTAGAGGTCGTTGCCGTGCGTGTCGTCCACCACGATCACGGGGAAGTCCTCGACGGTGACCCGGCGAATCGCCTCCGTTCCCAGGTCCTCGTAGGTCACGACCTCGGCCGCCTTGATGTACCCGGAGAGGAGCGCTCCGGCCCCACCGACGGCGCCGAAGTAGCGACCAGCTCGCGCACGGCCTCGGCCGAGCAATTCAGCGCCGCGCTGGGAGCGCTTCGGCCAGGAGCGCTGGGACAACACGAGCGGTGGCAGCCTCATGAGCGGTTTCTCACAGCTCGAGCTTCTCGACCAGCTCGCGCACGGCCTCGGCCGAGCGCTTCAGCGCCGCGCTCTCCTCGGCGGTCAGCGTGATCTCCAGGATCTGCTCGATCCCCCGGCGGCCGAGCTTGACCGGGACGCCGACGAAGAGCCCGCGGATCCCGTACTCGCCCTCGAGGTAGGCGGCGCAGGGCAGGATCTTCTTCTTGTCGCGGAGGATCGCCTCCACCATCTCGGTCACCGACGCCCCCGGCGCGTAGAAAGCGCTCCCGGCCTTGAGCAGGTTCACGATCTCGGCCCCGCCGTTGGCGGTCCGCTGGACGAGCGCCTCGATCCGCTCCTTGGCCAAGAGCTCGGTGATCGGGATGCCGGCCACCGTCGAGTAGCGCGGCAGCGGGACCATGGCATCGCCATGGCCGCCGAGGACGAAGGCGGTCACGTTCTCGACCGAGACGTCCAGCTCCTGGGCGATGAACGTGCGGAAGCGGGCCGAGTCGAGGACCCCCGCCATCCCGAGGACCCGCTGCTTGGGGAACCCCGACACCTTCCAGGCGAGCTGGGCCATGGCGTCGAGGGGGTTGGTGACGACGATCAGGACGGCGTCGGGGGAGCGCGACACGAGCTCGCGGACGACCCCCCCCACGATCTCGGCGTTCTTCTGCAGCAAGTCGTCCCGGCTCATCCCCGGCTTGCGGGCCAGCCCGGCGGTGACGACCAGGATGTCCGAGCCCCCGGTGGCCTGGTAGTCGTTGGCGCCGATGAGCCGGCAGTCGTAGCCGTGAACGGGGCCGGCCTGCAAGAGATCGAGGGCCTTGCCCTGGGGGAGCCCTTCGATGACGTCGGTCAGGACGACGTCGGCCAGCTCCCGCTCGACGATGTACTGGGCGACGGTGGCCCCGACGTTCCCCGCCCCGACTACGGTGACCTTCGGACGTGCCATGGTGTCCGGCTCCTCACCTACCCTCTCCCCGGTCGGGAGAAGGGAATGCTCAGAGCTTCTGCATGTTCTGGATGATGGCAGTGGCGAACTGGGAGCACTTCACCTCGTGGGCGCTCTCCATGAGACGGGCGAAGTCGTAGGTCACCGTCTTCTGGGCGATGGTGGCTTCCAAGCCCTTGATGATCAGATCCGCCGCGTCGGTCCACCCCAGGTAGCGAAGCATCATCTCGCCGGAGAGGATCACCGACCCCGGGTTGACCTTGTCCTGCCCGGCGTACTTGGGCGCGGTTCCGTGGGTGGCCTCGAACAGCGCGTGCCCGGTCTCGTAGTTGATGTTGCCGCCGGGGGCAATCCCGATGCCGCCCACCTGGGCCGCCAGCGCATCCGACAGCAGGTCCCCGGTCAGGTTGGGGGCGGCGATGACGTCGAACTCGTCGGGCCGCGTCAGGATCTGCTGCAGGAAGGCGTCGGTGATCGCGTCCTTGACGAGGATCTTCCCGGCCGGCGGCTTGCCGCCGCACTCCTCCCAGGCACAGGTCCGATCGCCGAACTCGCGCTTGGCCAGCGCGTACCCCCAGCGCATGAACATCCCTTCCGTGTACTTCTGAATGTTCCCCTTGTGAACCAGCGTCACGTTCCGCCGCTCGTGCTCCAGCGCGTAGCGGACCGCGGCCCGGATCAGCCGCTCCGACCCCTCGCGGGAGATCGGCTTGATGCCGATCGAGGAAGACTCCGGGAAGCGGATCTTCTTCACCCCCATCTCCCGGCGGAGGAAGTCGATCACCTTGCGGGCCTCGGGCGTCCCGGTTTCCCACTCGATGCCGGCGTAGATGTCTTCGGTGTTCTCGCGGAAGATCACCATGTCCACCGCCTCCGGCCGCTTCACCGGTGACGGCACCCCTCGGAAGTAGCGGACCGGACGCAGGCAGACGTAGAGGTCGAGCTCCTGGCGGAGCGTCACGTTGAGGCTGCGGAACCCCTCGCCGACCGGGGTCGTGAGTGGGCCCTTGATGGCGACCAGGTACTCCCGGATGACGTCCAGCGTCTCGGGCGGGAGCAGGTTCGGGGGGCAGTCCGGCCCGTAGACGGTCTGGGCCTTCTCGCCCGCGTAGACCTCGGCCCACGCGATCCGGCGCCGGCCGCGCGAGGCGTGCTCGACGGCGGCGTCGAGGACCCGCACCGCCGCCCGCCAGATGTCGGGTCCGGTGCCGTCTCCCTCGATGAAGGGGACGATGGGGATGTCGGGGACCTGCAGCTTGCCGTGGGAGATCGTGATGCGCTCGCCGGCGGGGATCTTCACCTGACTGCCCATGGAGCCTCCTGACCACCCCGGATCGTGCCGGGCCGAGAACCGAGCAGCCCTAGGACGCAGGGAGGAGGCGCGGCGAGGCGTATGCCGCGTATGCGAGCCACCGGACGTCGCGGGGCTGGGGCCCCGCCGGCCGGGGCGAGCCACCCGAAGTTGAGGGCCGCCGACGACCGAGGACGACGGGATGCGACGGTTATCGGCACGGCACTACGTGAGCGCGTTCAACGCCGAACCGGCCCTGAACCAGCCGATCTGCTCGTCGGTCAGCGTATGGCGTGTCGCAATGGTGACCGTGCGGCCGTCCGGCTTGTGGATGCGCACCTCGACCGGACGGTCGGGCGCGAGGTCGCGGAGGCCCACGATGGAGACGCGGTCGTCCTGGTGGAAGTGGCCGTAGTCGTCGGGATCGGTGAAGGTGAGCGGCAGGACGCCCTGCTTCTTGAGGTTCGTCTCGTGGATGCGGGCCAGGCTCTTCACGATGACGGCCTTGGCGCCGAGGTAGCGCGGCGACATCGCCGCGTGTTCGCGGCTCGAGCCTTCCCCGTAGTTCTCGTCGCCGACCACCACCCAGCCGATCCCCTTCGCCTTCCAGTCGCGCGCGAGCTTGGCGAAGGGGACGCCCGGCTCGCCGGTCAGCACGTTGACCCCCTTGCCGGTCTCCCCGGTGAAGGCGTTGACGGCGCCCAGGAACATGTTGTCGCTGATCCGGTCGAGGTGTCCGCGGTACCGGAGCCAGGCGCCGGCCGGCGAGATGTGGTCGGTCGTGGTCTTCCCCTGGGCCTTGACCAGGATCGGCAGGCGCTCGAAGTCCCGGCCGTCCCAACGGGGAAACGGCTCGAGCAGCTGGAGCCGCTCGCTGCCGGACCGGATCTCCACCGTCACCCCGGCGCCGTCCTCGGCCGGCGGCTCGTAGCCCTCCTCGCCGCGGGCGAACCCCTCGCGCGGCAGCTCCTCGCCTTCCGGCGGGGTGAACCGGAAGGGACGGCCGTCGGGCCCCGGCAGCGTCCCGTTGACGGGGTCGAACTCGAGGGTGCCGGCAAAGGCCAGCGCGGTGACGATCTCGGGACTGGTGAGAAACGACAGCGTGGCCGCGCTGCCGTCGTTCCGGCCGGGAAAGTTCCGGTTGAACGACGAGACGATCGTATTGGTCTCCTCGCGCTTCACGTCCGAGCGCTTCCACTGGCCGATGCACGGCCCGCACGCATTGGCCAGCACGGTGCCGCCCATCCGCTCGAAGGTCGCCATGATCCCGTCGCGCTTGATCGTCTGGTAGACCCGCTCCGAGCCCGGGGTGACCAGGAACGGGGTCTTCGCCCGCAGCCCGGCCTTGATGCCCTGCATGGCGATGTGGGCCGCCCGTCGCATGTCCTCGTACGAGGAGTTGGTGCAGGAGCCGATCAGGGCGGCCTTGATGGTGGCCGGCCAGCCGTTGGCCTCGACCTCGGCGGCCAGCTTCGAGATCGATCGGTCGCGGTCCGGCGAGTGGGGGCCGACGATGTGGGGCTCCAGCTCCGAGAGGTCGATCTCCACCACCTGGTCGTAGGCACGGGCCGGGTCCTCCATCACCTCGGGGTCGGAGACCAGGTGCGGGCGGTACTGCTCGGCGAGGTCGGCGACGTCGGCCCGGTCGGTGGCGCGGAGGTACGCCGCCATCCGGTCGTCGAAGGGGAAGATCGAGGTGGTCGCCCCCAGCTCGGCGCCCATGTTGCAGATCGTGCCCTTGCCGGTCGCGCTGATCGATTCGGTCCCGGGCCCGAAGTACTCGATGATCTTGTTGGTGCCGCCCTTGACGGTGAGGAGACCGCACAGGAAGGTGATGACGTCCTTGGGCGCGGTCCACCCGGCGAGCTTCCCGGTGAGGTGGACCCCAATCAGCTTGGGCTGGAGCACCTCCCAGGGCAGGCCGGCCATCACCTCGCCGCAGTCGACGCCGCCCACGCCGATCGCGAGCATGCCGAGGCCGCCCCCATTCGGGGTGTGGGAGTCGGCGCCGATCATGAGCCCACCCGGGAACGCGTAGTTTTCGAGGACGACCTGGTGGATGATCCCCGAGCCGGGCCGCCAGAAGCCGATCCCGTACTTCCGCGACGCCGAGCGGAGGAACGCATACACCTCGTTGTTCTCGGTCAGCGCCCGCACCATGTCGGCCGAGGCGCCGGTCTCGGCCCGGATGAGGTGATCGCAGTGGACGGTCGAGGGGACCGCCACCCGCTCCTTACCGGCCTGCATGAACTGGAGGAGCGCCATCTGGCCGGTGGCGTCCTGCATGGAGACCCGGTCGACCCGAAGCCGGAGCTGGGCGACCCCGCGCTCCCAGGCCTGGCGTGCCCAGTCATGGACGTGGCTGATCAGGATCTTCTCGGTGAGCGTGAGGGGCCGCTTCCACTCGCGGCGGGCCCGGGCCAGGCGCTCGGGCATCGCGGCATACAGCTCACGGATCTCAGGCAGCATGCGGGCCCCCAAAGATATCGCCTCCCACCCGGAAGAGGGCGGAAGGCGAGCGAGATTGCGCCTCGATGCTACCCGCCGCGGGGGGCGGTGTCAAGGCGCGATCGGGGCTAAGTCCGCAAAAACAGAGACCGCGTGGCCCGGCGGCGGAGGCGGAGGATCGAGTCGGCCGGCGAGAGGGTCATGGGGCAGACGGCCGTGCACTGGGCCTGGCCGTGACAGCGCCAGACCCCGTCCTCGTCGAAGAGTGCGGCCCAGCGCGCGGCCGTGCCGCCGGCATCCCGCCGGTCGGCGACCAGGGTCAAGGCGCGGTTCAGCGCGGCGGGGCCCGGAAAGCGGGAGTCCCAGCCGACCATCGTGCACGCCGAGACGCAGGCGCCGCAGCCGATGCACTCGATGGTGGGGTCGATCGTCCGCCGCTCGAGGCTGTCGGCCGGGATGGCCGCCGGCGCCCGGGCCTCGGGCTCCCGCGGGAGGAAGGCGGCGCCCACCTGCTTCATCTTCTCGGCGAAGGGCGCCATGTCCACGACCAGATCCCGGATGAGCGGGAAGTGATAGAGGGGGCGCAGGGTGACCGTCGCGTCGGGGCGCGCGACGGCGCGCAGTCGGGTCCGACAGGCCCAGCGCTCCCGTCCATCGACCACCACGGCGCACGAGCCGCACATCCCGACCCGGCAGGCGTAACGGAACGCGAGGTCGGGGGCCGCGCCCTCCCGGAGGCGCACGAGGGCGTCGAGGACGGTCGTGCCCTCGGCCGCCGCCACCGGGTAGCTGTCGAAGCGCTCCGCGGGCGCCTCCGGGGACCAGCGATAGATGCGGAGGATCATGGCCGCTCCCGCAGTATTCGGAAGCGGCCGGCGCGCGTCAAGCTCGGCCGACGCTCACCCGAGCCGCGCCCGCGGCCACGGGTTGGCGGCGAGGCTGGCGGAGCGGCCGCCCGACCAGCCAGACCCCGCACGCCATGGCGGCCGCCGAGAGCAGGTAGACCGCGTACACCCCGGCGTGCTCGATGACAACCGCGCTCACCAGCGGTCCGACGACGCCGCGCACGCCGGCCAGCGTCCCCGCGATCGCCATGTATGGGGTCACCCGGCGGGGCCCGGCGAGATCGAGCACGACGACCAGCCAGACCAGGTCGAGCCCGCTCTGCATGAGGGCTTCGGTGACCGACGTCGCCGCCAGCATCCACGGGCTCCGCGCCACGTAGTAGAGGAGCGGCGTCAGGGCGCCGATCACGAACACGGCCCGCAGTGCCTCCAGGCTCGAGCTGCGGTCCACCAGGCGACCCCAGCAGGCGTTGCCGGCCAGCGCGGCGGCCGCCGCGCAGGCGGCGAAGACGCCCAGCTGGCGCGGGGTGGCGGCAAGCACGTCGGCGACCATGAGGGTGTTGGCCGGCATCTGGATCCACACGCCGGAGCCGAAGACGAACATCGCCAGCAACAGCCGCTGGAAGTCGCGGTCCTCCCGCACCGCCGCCCACGCCTCGCCGAGGCGCGCCCGTTCCGGCGGTCCGCCGTCACGCGGGCGGACGGGCAGCCGGCGCTGCCAGAGGCTGGCCGCCATCCCGGCCAGGGCGCCGCCGGCGAAGACCCAGCGGTAGCCGACGAGCGCGACCAGGATTCCGGCCGCCGGCATCGCGACGATACCGAGGATCGCCCCCGCCATGCGGCTCGCGCCGAGGGCGCGCCCGCGCTGCTCCCGCGGATAGATCTGCTCGACCAGACAGGCCTGGGCGGGGCTGGCGATCGTCCCCAGCAGGTTGCCGGCGACCAGGATGCCGAGAAAGGACCACGGTGAGCCGACGAAGGGGACCAGCAGGAAGAGCGCGCGCGCCGTGAAGCTCGACCAGACGACGTAGGGCAGCGGGGCGCGAGCGTCGATCAGCCGGACCCACGCCACCGAGAGGAGGAGGCAACCGGCGGTCGCGGCCGGCAAGAGCGCGAGCTGGAGGGGCGTCGCCCCCAGCTCGCGGCGAAGGAAGAGCCCGGTGAAGGGGTTGGTGAGGCCGGTGAAGAGGGCGAACAGCAGCGTCGCCGCCACGTCGACCCGGAGGGCGCGCCGGACGTCCGGGCTGAACTCCTCCACCCTGGCGCAGACGAGGCGCAGTAGCACGGCGGATCGTGGAGGGCATGAACCGTGCCACGCAGCTGATCGATCTCAAGTGTCCGGAAATGTGAGAGAAACGTCGCCACGAGGCATCGCGATCGCCCGCTCGTCCGCGGTGGACCACCCCCAATCTCGGGTGGAGTTTCCCTAGTCATCGGAGGGGGCCTCGACGGCCCCCCTCCGAAACCTCCCCCAGGAAGGGCGCGCCGCAGGACGTCGCGGGGCTGGGGCCCCGCCGTCCGAGGCGCGCGAACCCAAAAGTGGCGGCGGCAAAAGCCGCCGCTCGAAGCGGAACACCACACGCGCGGCGGTTCGGCGTCACGCTGCGCCCGATTACTCCGACAGCCTCCTCTAGGTCTCGGCGGGGACGGCCGTGACCGTGAACCCCCCGTCGGCGGCGGCCTCGACCCGGTAGATCTCGTCGAACCCCTCTGCGTAGCGCGGGGGCTCGAGCCTCCGCGCCGCCACGTAGATGGCCACATCAGGTACGCGGGCTCCGTTCTCCCGTCGCCGGTTCCGCTCGACCGCTTCGCGCGGGGTCGCCAGGAGGTGGTAGGCCACGAGCCGGGCGCCGTGACGCCGGCCGAGCGCGATGAGGGGCGCGCGGTCGGCGGCGGTGGGATTGGTGTTGTCCACGACGACCGATTGCCCCCTCCGAAACGCGTCGGCAATCAGCTCGGCTTGGCGGGCGGAGCGGTCGCGGACCCCCACGAGGAGGTCCTTGCTCACATGGGTGTGGGTCGCGGCGAACCGGCGGCGATAGAGGCTCGTCTTCCCCGCTGCCGGCAAGCCGATCAGGACGACCAGCTCCATGGCGCCAGTGTCGCACGCCGCCCGCGCTGGAGGGCCGCAGGTGTGGCATCGGCCTTGCTTCGAACCCTTCCACGATGAGGCGATGCCTGCTCGGACGCCGGCTCGTGACAGATCGGACCGAGGCAGCCCACGCGGCGAGCCTCCACTACGTCAGCGACGCGACGCCGGGTATTCGCCGGCGCCGGGCCGGGCGCCACTTCGTCTACGTCGGGCCCGACGGCCGCCCCATTCGCGACCTCGATCGGCGGCGCCGGATCAAGGCTCTCACCATCCCGCCGGCGTGGACCGATGTCTGGATCAGCCCGAATCCGCGTGGCCACATTCAGGCCACCGGCCGTGACGCGCGCGGGCGGAAGCAGTACCGTTATCACCCGCGCTGGCGGGTGGTGCGCGACGACACGAAGTACGGCCGGCTCGTCGGCTTCGGTCGGGCGCTCCCGCGCATCCGTGCCGCGGTCGAGCGCGACCTGGCCCGGCCGGGGCTGCCGCGGGAGAAGGTGGTGGCCACCGTCGTCCGGCTCCTCGAGACGACCGCGATCCGGGTCGGGAACGCCGAGTACGCTCGCAACAACGGCTCCTTCGGGCTGACCACGATGCGTGACCGACACGTCGGCGTCTCCGGATCGACGCTTCGGTTCCAATTCCGCGGCAAGGGCGGCAAGCTCCAGCAGGTGGACGTCAGCGACCGCCGGCTCGCCCGCATCGTCCGCCGCTGCCAGGACCTCCCGGGCCAGGAGCTCTTCCAGTACCTCGACGAGGATGGGCTGCCGCAGCGCATCGGCTCGGGCGACGTCAATGCCTATCTCCGCGCGGTGGGCGGCGAGGAGTTCACGGCCAAGGACTTTCGCACCTGGACGGGAACGGTCCTGGCCGTGCTCGCCCTGCAGGAGTTCCGGTCGTTCGACTCGACCGTCCAGGCCAAGCGGAACGTGGTCCGGGCGATCGAATCGGTGGCCAGGCGCCTGGGCAACACGCCGACCATCTGCCGCAAGTGCTACGTCCACCCGGCGGTGGTGGACGCCTACCTCGAAGGCGGCCCCGCCGAGGCGCTCCAGCGACGGGTCGAGCGCGACCTGGCCCGGTCGCTCCGCGGGCTCCGCCCCGAGGAGGCCGCCGTGCTGGCGCTACTCCGGAGTCGCCTGGCCCGCCAGGCGGCCGGGCTGAAGAAAGCCGCCTGAGCCTAGCGACGGCACACCGGTTGCTACCTCGTCCATCACGACCCCATTCCCGGCATGAGCCGTATGGATGCCATACAGTTCCTGAAGCCGGAGCACGAAGCCCGGCAATACCAGCGGGCAACGTAGCTGGAGGCGGCCGATGGCTCGCAAAGCGAAACGCCGCACGAAGCGGAAGGCTGCCCGGTCCACGACGCGACGGCGGCGCCCGGCGACGAAGCGGACGCCGACCAGGCGGCGCCGGTCGCGGGCGGTGAAAGGGCGCTCCAAGCGAGCGCGCCCGGCCGCCGCGCCGCCCATGGGCCTCCCCGTCCCGCCACCCCCGACGAACGGTAGCGAACCCAGACCACGCCAGGAGGTGTGAAATGGAAGAGCAAGAACGCCGTCGCTCTCAGCAGGACGAGCCGATCCCGCCCGCCGAGGAATCCGAAGTGGCCGAAACCGAGGAAGCCTCCGCGGACCAGGACGAGTCCGAGGTCGACGACGAAGAGGCCGAAGAGGTCGGCGCCGACGAGGAGGGCGAGGGCGAGGAGCAGGTCGCCTGAGTCACGCCGGAGGGTGCCGGGGCCCGCGCCCTCGGCATCCTCCGCCGTCTACCTTCACGGCTTCGACGAACAGGCTCTCTTCCTCGCGATTGTCCAACTCCGCGATCTCCGGATAACGGCTCGCCGTCTCTTTGAACCGGCAGCGGGTCACCGCGGCGAAGCCTGCCTTCTCGAGCAGCTCGGCGATGAAGTCGTAGGTGAACATGCTCCGCAACGCGCCGTACCAGAGCATCTGCACGACCAGCTTCCCGCCCAGGCTCCGCACCTCGTGATCGGGAATCAGAAAGTAGCCGCGGTCTTGCCGGCGGTAGGCCTCGATGGCCCGGTCGAGGTCGGGAAGTCCGAGCCGCAGCACCCCGCCCGGCCGCAGCACGCGCCACAGCTCGCGGAGGGCCGGCAGGACGTCGAGGTACGGCAGGTCCTGGAGGGCGTGAATGCTCACCACGTAGTCGAGGCCGTCGTCGGGTAACGGCAGGCCCGCGCGGATGTCGCAGGCGAGATCGACGCCGGCGGCGGCCTTGCGGTCCGAATTGATCCAATCCCGTGGCGTGACGGGGCCGCAGCCCCAGTTCAGCCGCCGCGGAGCTGCGCTCCGGACGTTCAGTACCATCTCCACCACCAGACCAGCGCGAAGAGGAGGACGCCCAGGAGTAGCGCCGCCGCGAACAGCGCCTGGTGGAGCCGCATCGGGAGCCCGACGTCGAGCAGGATCACGCGCAGGCCGAGCAAGCCGTGGAGGAGGACGAGGGCGAGCAGGGTCGCCTGGACGGCGCGGACGAAGGGGTTGCGCAGGTGGAGGATGATGGCGACGACCAGCGCGACCGCCGCCGTCCGCTGGAGGAGCCAGGCCCAGAGGCCGACGCGGGTGCCCCGCCAGGCGTCCCCGCTCGTCCAGCCGCGGTAGGCGATCGGACCCGGGCGCTCAGCCACGAGACTTGGCGCCCCGGACGGCCCAGGCCCGGGCCAGGAGGCGAATCGACCCGTCGGCCCCGATCGGCAGGCGCGTCCGGATCCGCTCGCGGAGGGCGGCGCGGCGCTCCTCGGCGAGCGACATGGCGTAGCCGGGGGCCGGGGCCTGGCCCCCGAGGAAGGGCGACCAGTAGTCGTCGAAGTCCCGAAAGATCGTGGGGACGTCGATCGCGCGCGTCTCCACGCCTTCCAGCCCCGCCTTCTGGAAGAGCGCGGCCAGCGGCTCCGGCCGGCAGATCGGGAACCGGCGGCCCTCGTCGAGCTCCCGGGCGGCCGGATCGAGCGCCACCGCCGCGTCCCAGAAGTGGCGCATCAGCTCCATCTCCCCGGCGTAGTCCCAGACGTAGGCCGCCACCGGGGCGCCGGCGCGCGCCACCCGCGCCATCTCGGCCACCGCGCGCTCCGGCTCGGGGACGAAGTTCAGGACCAGCCCCGACACCGCCGCGTCGTAGGCGTCGGCGGGCGACGGCAGGGCCCGGGCCTCGGCCACCTGGAAGCGGGCGCGCGGGTCACGGACCTGTTCGCGCGCGTAGGCGACGTAGCCCTCCGAGGCGTCCACCCCGTCCACCTGGCTCGGCGCGGCCAGGGCCAGGATCATCTCGGTCAGGGCGCCGGTCCCGCAGCCGACGTCGAGCCAGCGGCGCTCGGGAGGGACGGCGAGCCAGCTCAGGAACTCCCTGGCCACCAGCCGGCTCCAGCGGCCGACGTAGGGCTCGTAGGCCGCCCCGCTGGCCCAGACGTCCGTGCGCTCGGCTTCGCTCATCGGTGCCGCTCAGTGACTCGTCGACATGCCCCAGCGGAGGACGGTCCGCCGCTCGAGCCAGCGGAAGAAGAGGTTCTCCACCAGCAGGCCGATGAGGATCACCGTCAGCAGGCCGGCGAAGACCAGGTCGGTGTTCATCTCGAAGCGGTTCTGGTAGATGAACCAGCCGAGCCCGCCCTGGCTCCCGGCCACCCCGAAGACCATCTCGGCCGCGATGATGGTCCGCCAGGCAAACGCCCAGCCGATCTTGACCCCGGACAGGATGTAAGGGAACGCGGCCGGCAGCAGGATGCCGGCCACCAGGCGCCAGCCGCTGAGGCCGAAGTTCTGCCCGACGCGGCGGAGGGTGGTCGGGACGGTCACGAAGCCAGTGTACGTGTTGAGCGACATCGGCCAGAGCACCGAGTGGATGATGACGAAGATGAGCGACTTCACGCCGAGGCCGAACCAGAGGAGAGCCAGGGGCATCAAGGCGATTGCCGGCAGCGGGTTGAACATCGCCGTCAGTGTCTCCAGGAATTCGGCGCCGAGCCGGGAGGTGACCGCCAGCGTGCTCAAGACGAGCGCGATGGCGGCGCCGATGGCCATGCCGGTCAGCAGCACCTGCAGCGACTGGCCGGCGTAGCCGGGCACCTCCCCGCTGGCCAGCGAGCGGAGGAACGACGCCACCACGGTCGAGGCGGGCGGGAAGAGCAGCGGGCTCACCTGGCCGATCCGGGTCACCACCTCCCAGAGGACGAGGAGGGCCGCCACGATGGCGGCCTTCCGGACCGCGGGTCGCTGCCACCCGCGGGCGCTCACTCCAGGATCCCCTGCACTTCGCACTGCACCGCCACGGCCGTATCGGTCTCCCGCTGGCCGACGGCGGGATTGGAGATCAGCCGCCGGACGCGTCCGGGGCCGGGCGACAGGACGAGGATGCGGTCACCGAGCAGCACGGCCTCCTGGATCGAGTGGGTCACGAACAGGATCGTCTTCCGGGTCGCCTCCCAGATCCCCAGCAGCTCCTCCTGCATCTTCCGGCGGGTGAGCGCATCGAGGCTGGCGAACGGCTCGTCCATGAGCAGCATGTGGGGATCGAGCGCCAGCGAGCGGGCGATGGCCACCCGCTGCTTCATGCCCCCCGAGAGCTGATGCGGATAGGCGTCGGCGAAGCGGTCGAGGCCGACCAGCCCGATGAAGCGGAGCGCCGTCTCCCGGGCCGCCGGTGCGGCCAGTCTCCGGGCGACCCGGAGCGGGTACACGACGTTCCCGAGCACGGTCTTCCAGGGAAGGAGCTGGTCGAACTCCTGGAAGACGACGACCCGGTCGGGGCCGGGCCGCGTCACCGCGACGCCCTCCAGCTCGATCGCGCCGCGGGCCGGCGCGATGAAGCCGGCGACGGCCTTCAGCAAGGTGGACTTGCCGCACCCCGACGGGCCGAGCAGGACGAACTTCTCCCCGGTCGCCACCCCGAACGAGACGTCCTCGACCGCCGTGAAGAGGCCGTTCTCGGTCGCATACGAGATGGTGACGTCGCGGACATGGAGGAGGTCCGTCATGCCCCCCTCACCCTCATGCCCCCCTCACCCTGCCCTCTCCCCGGGGGGAGAGGGAGATGGCCTAGATTGTCGGAGGGGGCCTCGACGGCCCCCTCCGAGGCCTTCCCCAGGAGAATTTGCGGCGGCAAAAGCCGCCGCTCGGAGCGGACCATCATACGCGGGCGGTTCAGCTTCACGCGGCGCGCGGTTATCCCGACATGCTCCTAGTTACCGGGCAGGCCGTGGAGGTGCTCGAACGCGTACTCCTTCCAGGAGCCCGGCACCGTCTTGATCATCGCGATCTTCTGCATGAAGCCGGCGAACTTGACGAGCCCGGCCGGCGTCATGGTGTATCGGATCCCCTCCTGCTTCATGATCTGGAGGATCTCCTCCGGCGTCGACTTCGCCTTCTCACTGGTCACGTAGATTCGCGCCGCCTCGGCCGGTTTCTCGCTGATGAAGTCGGTGGCCTCCCGGAGCGCGTCCACGAAGCCCTGGACGAGCCGGGGATTGGCCTTCGCCCACTTCTCGCTGGCCCAGGTCAGGTTGAAGGTGTGGGGGCCGCCGGCCGCCTGATAGCTGTCGAACACTTTGTGAATGCCCGGATCCCGCAGCTGCTCGTACTGGAACGGCGGCGAGCTCAGGTGACACGTGATCTCGCGCTTGGAGAGGATGGCCGCCGTCGCGTCGGGGTGAGCCATGGCCACGATCTGCTGGTTGAGCGCCTTCGGGTTCCCCAGCTCCCTCTCGGCCTGCATCTGGAGGACGACGTGCTGGATGGAGCCGATGGCCGGCATGGCGATCCGGTCGGTCGGCTTCACGTCCTTGAGGCTCTTGATCTCCGGCCGTGCGCAGTTGAGGAAGACCGGCATCTCGTTCAGCGCCCCCAGCGTCCTCCAGTCGAGGCCCTTGTCGATGGCCTGGATGAACGGCCCCAGCCCGCCGGAGCCGATGTCGAGCTGGCCGGCCACCATGGCGTCCCGGATGACCGGGCCCGACGTGAGCTGCCGCCACTCCAGCTCGACCCCGGGCAGCCGCTTCTCGAGGAGCTTCTGCTCCCGCATCACGATGAGCTGGAGGTAGCCGAGTCCCGGCTGCTTGACGATGCGCAGGACCTTCGCCTCGTCGGCGCCGGCCGGACCGGCGAGCAGGGCGAGCGCCGCGCCGAGCGCGGTCGCGATCGCGCTTGGATGTCGCATGTCAGTCTCCGATCTCCACCATCGCCGGCCGCGCCTCCTGGGGCCGGGCCCGAGTCAGCCGCACCGGCTCGCTCCATACCGAGGGCTCGCCGCCGCGGTCGACGACGAGCACGTTGACCAGCCATCTCGCGTCGTCGGGCTCGGGAAAGTCGGCCCGGTAGTGGGCACCCCGGCTTTCCTGGCGCTCGAGCGCGCTCCGCGCGATCAGCCGGGCGGCCAGCGCCTGGTTGCGCGTGTCGAGCCAGCTCTGCCAGGCCAGATTGTAGGCGGGGTGCCCCGGCACGCCCACCGTCTCCAGCCGGGTCGTCAGCTCGTCGAGGGTCGCCAGCGCGCTGGCCAGACCGGCGCCCGTACGGACGAGCCCCGCCTCGGCCCACATGAGGTCGCGGAGCGCGGCCCGGATCGGGACCACCTCGTCCCGCGCGCTCTTCCCGAGGGGCGCCCGCGCCGCCGCCGCCCGCGCCTCGACGTCGCGCTCGGAGATCTCCGGCCGCCCCCGCCCGATCACGAACGACGCCATCACGTCCCCCGCGATCCCGCCGAACACGGTGGAGTCGGCCACGCCATTGCCCCCGAGGCGATTCGCCCCGTGGACGCCGCCGGCGTCCTCGCCGGCGGCGAAGAGCCCCTCGAGGCCGGTCCGGCAGTCGGGGTCGATCACGACGCCTCCCATGAGGAAGTGGGCGGTCGGCATCACCGGCACCGGCCGGCGGGCGAGGTCGAGGCCGAAATCGCGGCAGCGGCGGACCATGCCGCGGAAGTGCCGCTCGACGAAGTCGGCGCCGAGGTGGGAGACGTCGAGCCAGACCCCGCCCTCCGGGGTCCCCCGCCCCTCGACGATCTCCAGGTAGCTGGCCCGGGCCACCACGTCCCGGGTCGAGCGTTCGAGCCGGACCGGGTCGTGGCGGGCCATGTAGCGCTCGCCGGCGGCGTTGAAGAGCCGGCCGCCGGCGCCGCGCAGGCCCTCCTCGAGCAGGGCACCGGTCATCAGCGACTCGGGGACGACGAGGCCGGTCGGATGGAACTGCACCATCTCCATGTCGCGGAGGGCCGCGCCGGCCCGGTAGGCGAGCCCGATGCCGTCGGCGGACTTGTCGGCCGAGCAGGCCACCACCCGGTACATCGTGGGACCGCCGCCGCAGGCCAGCAGCGTCGCCCGCGCGCTGGCCAGGACGGATCGGCCCGTGCGGATGTCCAGCAGGAGGGCCCCCCCGATCCGGCCGGCGCCGTCGGAGAGAAGGTCGAGCGCGCGGTACTCCTCCAGGGCGCGGATGCCCGGCCGCGCCCAGACCTGCTCGGTGAGGCGATTCATGAGCTCGATGCCGGTGAGGTCGCCCTTGTGGATCGTCCGGTCGTGGCTCTGGCCGGCGAACGGCTTCTGGTGGATGGCGCCGTCGGTGTCGCGGTCGAAGAAGCAGCCGTAGCGGTTCTCCAGCTCGGCCACGCGCGCCGGCGCCGTCTCGACCAGCCGCCAGGCCAGCTCCTGGTCGTTGAGGAAGGCGCCGCCCTTCAACGTATCGAGGAAGTGCGCCTCCAGCGAGTCGGGAGCCCGGAGGACGGCGTTGTAGCCGCCCTGGACCATGCGGGTGCAGCCGGCCCGCCCGAGCAGCCCCTTGACCACGATGGTGATCGCGAGGCCGGGCGCCCGGTCGGCCGCGTGGAGGGCGGCGCAGAGTCCCGCCCCACCGGCGCCCAGGATCAGGAGGTCAGTGTCGAGTCGCTCCACGGGGGTACCGTAGGAGTTAGGCGCGAACGCGTCAAGCCGGGTGGACCTCGAAGCCCAACTCCCGGCCGATAGCTCGGATTCGCTGGTCGAGGCTCAGCAGCGCTAGGGGGCCCGCGGCCGCGCGGACCATGAGCGCGCTGGCCAGATGCAACGCGTCGAGTGTCCGCAGCGGCTCACCGGGAAACCGGGCGCGGTCCCGCTCGATCACGTCGGCCCGGAGCCGCAACAGGCTCCAAGCGGCGGCGGCCTCATTCAGCCGAGCGCGCAGCTCGGCGGCGCCGGCTTCAGAGATTCGGCCCGAGACGTGCGCCCGGATCAGGACCCGGTCACATTCGACCAGGGTGAGATCCGATGCGACCACCCGCTCGGCACCTCCGAGCGCTTCCCGGACGGCGTCGCCTGCTGGCTCCGTGAGTAGCCAGGCCAGGACAGCGCTCGACTCGGCGTAGAGGGTCAGCGGTCGCCCCGCTCCTCGTCGAGAAGTTGCTGGGCGGTCCCCGGGGGCACCAGCTGCGACAAGCGTGGATATAGCCCCGGATGGTTGGGACCTCCGAGCGTCAGCAAGCCTCGCCCCGCTAACTCGAGCAAGCCCGGAGGAATACCGACCGCCGGCTGCGGGCCGCCGGGCGGCCGCAGTTCAGCGACGACCTCGCCGCGGTCGGTCACCAGCACGATCTCGCCGCGACGGACCAGTCGAACGTACTCGCTGAGGCGGTTCTTCAACTCGCGGAGGCCCACTCGCTTCATGGGGTCAATGTAGCCTTCAAGGAGCTACATTGGCAAACGCACGCGCCGGCTGGGGACGACCGGCCGTTCTCCCGCCGGCGACGGGCCGGCGCCTCAGCCCGCGCCGGGGGTGACGGCGGCCAGCGTCGTCCGCACCTGCTGGGCGTGATCCCGGTAGTGCAGGCGGAGGATCAGCGCGTAGCCTTTCCAGTTGATCTCGCCGAAGACGGGCTCGGCGACGCGGCGGTAATGCGCGCCGCCGGGCGTCGCGGGGCTGGGGCCCCGCCGCCCGGGGCGCGCTGTCCCAAAGGTGTGGGGCTCGGTGCTGCACGCGGCCAGGAAGTCGGAGAGGGCGGCCTGGTTCCGCCGAAGACGCGCGAGGAGCTCGGCGACGGACGCCGCTGCCTCCGCCGGGCGAGGCCGATGGTCGCGGAGCGCGCGCGCCGGTTTCCCTGCCGCCAGCGTCCGCATGATCGCCGTCGCGTCCTCGAGCGTCAGCGTGACGTGATCCAGGATCTCGGCCACGCTCCACTCCCCCGCCGTCGGCGGGGTGTGCGCGGCCGCGTCGGTGACCCCGCCCACCGCGCCGAAGAACTCGTCGGCCGCGTCCTCGATCCGTTGCCGGATCTCGCCCGCCGAGAGCTTCGCCGACTGCCCGGCCAGGTAGCTCCGGAGCTTCGCCTGCTCGTCCTCTCGAGCCATCGGGTCGTCCGACATCAGCGCACCTCCCGTCGGGTTTGCACCGCGCGTGCGAACTGGAACCGGTTCTCGAGCAGCGCCAGGTCCATGTGGAAGGAGGTGGGCATGACCGGCTCGACCTTGGCCACGATCGTCGTCAACGTACGACCGGTCAGGGCCCGCGTCACCGCCGCCTTCAGGTCGGCCACCATCGTCACGGCGGCGGCCACCGGCACCCCGGCAGCGCGGGCGATCCCCGCCAGGTCGGTGCCGGTCGCGGTCGCCGTCGGGGAGCCGCCGGTGGAGAGCAGCGTCTCGTTGTCGAAGACGAGGTGGAGCAGGTTGCCGGGTTTGTAGCGGGCCAGGGTCGAGAGCGTGCCCAGGTTCATGAGGAGCGAGCCGTCCCCGTCGAGGACGACCACCTGCTGCTCGGGCCGGGCCAGTGCCAGGCCGAGCCCCACCGACGAGGCGAGCCCCATCGAGTGCTCGAGGTAGAAGAAGGTCGGCCGGTGGCCGAGGTTGTACAGCTCGATCGCCACCGCGCCCATGATGGTGACGACGATCCGATGCTCGAGCTCGGGGTAGATCGCCGCCAGCGCGTCACGCGGCTTCATCCCGCTGGTCATCCGTCTTCCCACATCAACTCGCGCGTCAACAGCACCGCCACCGGACCGAGCGAGCTGTGCGCGAGGGTGTCGGCATCGCGGATTTGCCGGGCCACGTCCGGGGGGTTCGTGACCACGCTGGTCGGGATGTCGAGCGCGCGCAGCAGGGGCTCGGTCACCAGCCCGCCCCGGGTCTGCCACGGATCGCGCTCGCCGAACGAGCCGCGGTAGCTGATCAGCATGAGGAGCGGGATGCGGTAGAGCTGGGCGAGCGACACGATCGGGTTGACCGCCGCCAGCAGGCCGTGGTTCTGGGTCAGGAGGGCCGCCTTCACACCGCCCAGGTAGGCGCCGGCCGCGATGCCGACCGCCTCCTCTTCCCGCGCCACCTGGACCAGCGTCGTTCCCGGGTCCTCTTCGGCCATCCGGATGATGTGGAGGAGCCAGCTCTCGGCCAGGGTGACGACGAGCCCGACATCGCAGGCCTTGAGGCCGTCGTAGATCAGCTTGGAGCTGGCGAGCGAGACCGGCATCTTCTTCGGAGGGGGGCTAACGCCCCCCTCCGAGACCTCCCCCAGGAGAAGTGCGCGCCGCAGGACGTCGCGGGGCTGGGGCCCCGCCGTCCGAGGCGCACGAACCCAAAGATTGCGCGGGCAAAGCCCGCGCT
>DASYUM010000327.1:0-4447 GCA_036001225.1 Candidatus Methylomirabilota bacterium
TCTCCTGCCGAGCGGCCCCTTCCCGGGCCGGCTGGCTGTCCATCCTGCGGCGCTCGTGTCGGTCTGCAAACGCCCCGGTGGGCCGCCCGGTCTGCCCCCACGCCCCGGAGCCGAAAAACCCGGCCTTCCCCTCGCATCAGGATTTCCCCGCCCGCTGGCATGACGGTTGCTCTCGTTTGGGAACAAGCCCTCGAAATTTTGCGGGAATCCCGGTTCGGCGGCGGTAGGCTCGGACCGTACGCTGGACGCTCACGGCCGGTCAGAGGTGGAGGTCAGCAGTGCAGGCTTTCATCATCTCGCTCATCATCCTGGGCTTCTTCGCCTTCGTGTACCAGGGCATCGCGCTCTCGAGCCGCGAGGTCGCGGTCGAGGAGCGCGCCTCTCAGGTGACGATCCAGAAGCGCTGACCCGTCCCGTCCCTCTCCCGGGATCGCGCCGCGGTCTCGCGAGTCAGGCTGCGCCCCGCGCGTTCGATTCGTCCCCCCCCGGTCCTTCGAGCTCTCCACTCTCCAACCTAGTGTGTCGGAGTAACCTCGGCGCCGACCACCGAGCGCGTGGTGCATCGAGGAGCGCTCCGAGCGGCGGCTTCGCCGCGCCACGACGGGGGGCGTCGGGGGGGTCTTCCGAGACCCCCCGAAATGAACTAGCGCGCCGACTCTGCCTTCTCGATGATCGCCGCGACGTCGGGGCGGCCTCGCCCCCGCGCCAGCTCCGACAGCCGGTCGTCGGAGGGTCCTCGAAGATGGACGTCGGCGCCGGCCGCCAGCAGCCGCTCCACGAGCTCCGGCTCGGCCTCCATCACCGCGGCCCGGAGCGCGGTCCAGCCGTGCGGCCCGACGGCGTTCACGTTCGCGCCCGCGCCGAGGAGCGTCTCGACCGTCCGGCGATCCCGGCTCCGGACGGCCAGCATCAGCAGCGTGTAGTCGTACAGGTCGCGCGTGTCGGGGCTGTAGCCCTCCTGAAGGAACCGCTTCACCCGCTCCGCATCGCCCTGCCAGGCGGCGTGGGTCAGCTCCCGGTGCCGGATCCGCCGGTGCCATTCCGCCCCCGCCGTCCCCGTGGCCGCCAGCGTGATCGCCAGGAAGACGAGGAGCGACCGTCCTCTCGCCCGACCGGCCCACAGGGAGGCGAGCCCGAGGAGACCCAGGACCGGAGGCAAGGAGAGCATGAACGAGCTGGGCAGTCCGCTGACGCCGAACACCCAGACCAGGACGAGCAGCCCCGCGGTCCAGCAGATCGTGCCGGTCCAGAACGCGAAGCGGTTCGGGCGCGGCGAGCCGCGCCACCGGCCGACCAGTCCGGCGACGATGCCCGCCCCGGCCCCGAGCGCGAGGAACGCCAGGAACAGCGCGATGAAGAAGCCCAGGATGAGCGCGGCGGCACTGGCCTGGAGTCCGACCTGGGCGATGACCGGGAACATCGACGGCCTTCCACCTGGACGCCGCGGCGGCGGTCCTCGAGCGGCGGGGCTACCGGCAGGCCGAGCCGGGGGTCGCGGCCCGTCGCTCCGGGTGGGGCGGCGCCGTCGCCGAGGCGGGCGGCAAGAGGTCTCCCTCCCGGAAGCGCGTCCAGCGGAACGGCGCGAGATCCCAGCCGGGCGCCCGGCCGTTCAGCACGACCTCGGCCAGGATGTCGCCGACCTGCGGGGCGTGCTTGAATCCGTGGCCGCTCCAGCCGAAGTCCGCGACGAGGCCGGCGTACTCCGCGATCGGCCCCAGCACCGGCTGGTGGTCGGGGGTGACGTCGTACACGCCGGAGTAGCCGCCCATCGCCAGCCCGTGCTCCATGCTCGGGAAGCGGCGGGCGATCAGCTCGGCGTTTCGCACGATCTCGTCGGCGTCGGCCCCCTCGTTGTAGTGGTCGGGGTCGACGACCTCCTGGTAGGCGGCGAGGCCGTGGATGGTGAGGTTGCCGGTCTCCGGCCGCATGTACGTCATGTTCGGGCGGTCGATGACCGCCGGGTGGGCGGCGAAGCCCGGTGGCCGGCGGAAGAAGCACATCTGGTGGCGCGTGGGCGCGATCGGCACCTCGATCCCGAGCGGGGCCAGCAGGCGATCGGCCCAGAGGCCGGCGCAGACGGCGACCGCCGGGGCGCTGATCTCGCCGGCGGCGGTCCGGACGCCGGCGACCTTCCCACCGGCGGTCAGGATCGCCTCGACGCCGACATACTGCACGACCGAGGCGCCGAGCGCTCGCGCTCGCTCCGCGAAGGCGTTGGTCGTGGCGGTCGCGTCGGCGTAGCCGGACGCGGGCTCGTGCGCCACCAGCGCCACGTCGTCCACCGCCATCGCGGGCACGAGCCCGCGGGCGTCCTCCGGGGTCAGCAGCGCGAGGGGCACGCCCAGCGCCTGGGCTCGAGCCACGTTCGCGCGGAGGTGGGGCGCCACCTCCGCCCCGGCCAGCCAGAGGAGGCCCACCGGGCGGAAGCCGGGGTCACCGCCGACGGTCTCCCCCCAGCGCTGGAAGACCTCCGCCGAGGCGTGGGCCGTGCGGGTGAGGAGATCCATCGCGTAGAAGCGCCGCACGAGCGCGCTCGACCGGCCGGTCGGCCCCGAGGCCAGGAACTTCCGCTCGACGAGGACGACCCGGCCGGCCTTCCGGCGGGCCAGGTGATAGACGAGGCTGGCGCCGTGGACGCCGCCGCCGACCACGACGACGTCGGCGGTGCGCGGGAGGTCGGCCATGGGTCGCGGGCCTACCAGCCCTTGGCGGCGGCGCCGAAGGCCGGGGCGTCGGGCGCCCTCGGCTTCCACCCGCTCAGCTCGGTCGTCGTCGGCATCGCCTCTCCGCGCGTCCCTCGGTCGGCCGGCGCCCATTGTGCAATGCTTCCGGTCCCGCGCTCAACCGGACTCAGAACCGGGTAGCCGATGCGCCGGTCCATGCCCCTCGCCGTACAAGCCCCCTCAGGCGCTCACCCGGGAGCACCAGACCCCTGGCGCCCGGCCACCGGATCGGCTATCGTCGGCCTGATCCGGGGCGGGCCGTCGGGGAAGGGCTCGGCGCGTGGCGCGATGCGAGCACGCTCGGCGGATCGCATCCCGTTCTCGGCTTGAGCAGTGGTCCCACAATCCGCTAAGGGAGGATGCGATGAAACTACTGCCTAGGACGCTCGCGGCCCTGTCTCTGGCGGTGACCGCCGGAGCCGTCGAAGCGGAAGTCCTTGGACCCACAAAACCCAGTGACCTCGTGACGCTGACAACCTTCAACGGTACACAATGCGGCAAAGACCCGATTGGCAGAACCTTGGACCATCGGCAGAACCCCGACGGAACCATCTCGCCATTCGCCATACCTTCCGGAAAGGTCTTCGTGGTTACCGGCCTCAATTGGACCCAAGGGAACACAGGCGGAGTCAACAAAGCGGAAATCCTGTTCCTGCACTCGCTGACCCCGAGCGGCGTGATCTTCCCGATGGTGATAGCGCACGATAACGGAAGTGGCGATGGCCGCGCGGGTGGAAGCATGGTGGTGAGCGGCGTGATCTTCAAGTCCGGGCAGACCATGTGCGTGTCCGTCAACACGGGCAACATCGGAACCGCCATCGCAGTCGTGCACGGCTTCCTCGACAAAAACCGCTGAGCTGTGGAGGCGGAGGTTTTCACGGCGGTCCCGCGATCAACCGGACTCAGAACGGGAAGCCGAAGCTGGCGCGGATCCCGCTCAGCCCGTCCCCGAAGCGGTAGGCCACGCCGAGCCGCGGGTTCTCGAAGATCCAGAGCTTGGACGGTACGGCGGACCCGAATGTCACCCCGAACTCGAACTGGTTCGAGACCTCGAGGGGCTCCCGGCCGAGGCGGGAGAACACCGCAGCCGGGAAGAAGTGGTAGTGGCTCCGGCTCAGCTCAAGAGCTTCGCCTCGTAAGGGAAGGTGCAGAGGAGCTGGGCGCCGTCCTTGGTGACCAGGATCTGGTCCTCGAGCTTGACGCCGAACGGGGCGCCGACCTTCCCGGCGTAGCACTCGAGGCAGAGCACCATGTTCTCCTTGATCTCGCGCCGGGGCATGATCCGGCGCGGGCCGCGGTCGTCGTCGGGGTAGGGGATGCCCGGCCCCTCGTCCTCCAGCCCGGCCTGGTGCACCATCGTCGGGTAGCGGAGGGCCCGGTACGCCTGCGGCAGCCGGGGCGCCCGGTCGGCGAAGTCGGGGAAGGTCATCCCCGGCCGGACCAGGTCTACCATGCCGGTGACGCAGTCGTAGGCGACGCGATACGCCTCCTGCTGCTCGGGCGTCGCGTCGTCGCCGCAGAGGAAGGTGCGCGAGACGTCGATCACGTAGCCCTCGTAGCCGTTGGCATCGGTGTCGACGCCCACCAGGTCGCCGGGCGCGACGATCTTGTCGTGCGCCTCGCTCATCCAGGGGTTCGTGTTAGCGCCCGATGCGATGAGCCGGGTGAAGAGGAACTCGCCGTGGTATCGGAGCAGGGCGTGGCCGAGGACCGCCAGCAGCTCG
>DASYUM010000328.1:0-27098 GCA_036001225.1 Candidatus Methylomirabilota bacterium
CGGCCTCGCCGGCGAGGCCGTCGAGGGGGACGCCGCATTCGGCCATGAGCCGGGCGTGGCCCAGGACGACGGCTCGGCCATCCACACGCGCGCTGACGCCGTGGCCGGGAAGCGCTTCGAACCCCTCGGCGGTCGAGGCCGGCGCCCCGTCGGCGGCGGCCCGGGCCACGATCGCCTCGGCGAGCGGGTGCTCGGAGCCCCGCTCGACGGCGGCCGCCACCGCCAAGAGGTCGATCGCGGTCACGCCCGCTCGCGGCCGGACGTCGGTGACCTCCGGACGACCCCGGGTGAGGGTGCCCGTCTTGTCCAGCACCATCGTGCGGACGCGGTGGAGCAGCTCGAGCGCCCCCGCGCTCTTCACCAGGATGCCGTGCTCGGCGGCCTTGCCGGTGCCGACCATGATCGCGGTCGGCGTGGCCAGCCCCATCGCGCACGGGCAGGCGATGACCAGCACGGCGACCGCGTTCGAGAGGGCGAAGAGAAGGGCGGGCGCCGGCCCCCCCAGCCACCAGACCCCGAACGTCACCGCGGCCAGGGCCAGCACGACCGGGACGAACACCGCCGAGACGCGATCGGCCAGCGCCTGGATCGGCGCCTTGGAGCCCTGGGCGGCCTCGACGAGCCGGATGATCCGGGAGAGGACGGTGTCCCGGCCGACTCGCTCGGCCCGGAAGGTGAAGGTCCCCGTCCGGTTCAGCGTGGCGCCGGTGACGGCGTCGCCGGGCCCCTTGGCGACCGGCAGGCTCTCTCCGGTCAGCATGGACTCGTCCACGGTCGAGCGGCCCTCGATCACCACGCCATCCACCGGCACCTTCTCGCCCGGCCGGACTCGCACCAGATCACCGGGGACGAGCTCTTCGATCGCGACGTCGCCCTCGATGTCGCCGCGGAGCACCCGGGCGCGCTTGGGCGAGAGGCCCACCAACGCCCGGATCGCCTCCGAGGTCTTCCCCTTGGCCCGCGCCTCCAGGTAGCGCCCCAGCACGATGAGCGTGACCAGGACGGCGGCCGTGTCGTAGTACGTCATCCCGCCGGCGGCCATCAATGGGTGCGGCCACAGCGTCACCGCCCCGCTGTAGAGGAAGGCGGCATTGGTCCCCAGCGAGACCAGCGTGTTCATGTTGGCGGTGTGGTGGCGGAGGGCGGTCCACGCCCCGCGGTGAAACGGCCAGCCGACCCAGTACTGGACGGGCAAGGTGAGGACGAGCTGGACCCACGGGTTCGTCCAGCCCACGGGCACCCAGGGGAGGAGGGGGAGGCTGCCCAACAGGACCGGCACCGAGAGGACGACGCCGATCGCGACCTTGAGCCGCAGCCCGGCGATCTCGCGGGCCCGGCTGGCCGGTTCGCCGTCGGCACTCGGTTCGGCCGCCGTCGGCACCTCGGGGATGTCGTACCCCGCCGCCCGGACGGCGCGCCGGAGCTCACCGAGCTCGACCCGGCCGGCCGGGAACGCGACCCGGGCCTGCTCGCTGGCGAGGTTGACGGAGGCTTCGAGGACGCCGGGCACCCTGCCAAGGGCGCGCTCGACGCGACCCACGCACGAGGCGCAGCTCATCCCGGTCACCGGCAGGGTGAGCCGGGTGACCGGCACCTCGTAGCCTAGCTCGCCGACCCGGCGGACGAGGCGCTCGGCGTCGAGCGTCCCCGGGTCGTAGGTCACCGTCGCCCGCTCGGCCGCGAAATTCACGGAGGCCTGCCGGACCCCGGGCAACGCGGCCAGCCCCTGCTCGATGCGGGCCGCGCAGGCCGCGCAGCTCATGCCGCGGATGGGCAGCTCGGCCGTCGTCGCCGGAGCCGAGGTCGTCATCTCACATCCCGGCCATCCCGGTCGCCCGGCCGAGGACCACGAGCCCGGCGACGATGAGCGCCCAGCTGGCCAGGCGCCCGATCAGGCGGCCGCCCGGCGCCACCTTCTCGAAAAGCACGAACAGCGCGATCAGGGCCACCCACAGGAGGTTCATCACGCCCGTCACGAAGAGCAGGGTCATCAAGATCCAGCAGCAGCCGAGACAGTAGCTGCCGTGGCGCAGCCCCATCCGGAGCGCGCCGGCGACCCCGTCGCGCCATTCGGTCATGAGGAAGCCGAGGGGGCTCCGGCAGTGGGCCAGGCAGGCCTCCTTGAGCGGCGTGAGCTGGTAGAGCCCGGCCGCCACCAGGAGCGCGCCGCCGACCAGCGGGCTCGTCGTCGTCATCGCGGGAGAGAGGAGCGCCGCGGTATGGAGTCCCCACTGGGCCAGCCCGGCGGCGATGCTGAAGGCGCCCCACACGGAGAGGTAGCCGAGGATGAAGATGCCGGTGGGGACGGCGAGACCTCCCTGCTCCCGGCGCTTTCGGTTCACGGTCGCGAAGAGCAGGATGACCGGAGCCGCGGCCGGCAGCATCATGCCGACCATCATGACCGCCCACATGGCGATCGTGAACAGGACCTCGGCCGCCGTCCACGGCGTCCACACCGCCGCCATCCCGGGCATGCCGGCCATGTCGGCACCGGCCATGGCGCCGCGCAAGTGAAGGAGGTAGGCCCAGGCCCCGGCGACGAGGGCCCCGATGCCGCTGCCGATGACGGCGCGGTCCCGGCGGACGAGAGCGGCGACGGGATCGGCCGGGGGCGCCGCCATCTCAGGCCCCGTTCAGCCGGCCCAGGACGTCCAGGAGCTCGGCGAGCTTGCGGTCCCGGGCCCGCCGGTTGCCCGAGCGCACGGCGCCCACGACGCACCGCTCGACGTGGCCGCCGAGGAGCGCGCGGCCCACTTCGTGGAGGGCGGCCCGCACCGCCGTCACCTGGTGGAGAATGTCCACGCAGTAGACCTCGTCGGCGACCATCCGTTGGAGACCCCGGACCTGGCCCTCGATGCGCTTGAGCCGGCGGAGCAGCGTCCGCTTGGCTTCCGGCTCCATGGGCTTCAGTGTCGGCGGCATTCCGATACCCTCGGGGGGTATTGTACGCGGGGTGGGCGGTCTGTCAACGTCCCGGGAGGTGGGGAGCGGGGCCGGGTGGCGCGCGGCGTGGTGGACCCTCTTACTCCGCCCTGAAGCTGGGGTGCGCCCGCGGGTGGCGCCGGCGCCGCCCCGCGCGCCGCGCGGAGTGGGACCCTCGATAAGGGTGACGGAGCGCGGCGCGCGGGGCAAGCCGGCGACAGGCCCCGCGGGCGCGCGGGCCCTAGCGCGTGATGATCTCGTATTCGTCCTTGTGGAGGGCCTGGGCGGCCTGGACCGTGACCTTGCGCTGGATCCGACGCTGCAGCGCCTCCAGCCCCTCGGCCTCCTCTTCCTGGAAGTGGAGAGCCATTTCGGGGTTGACGCGGATCAGGACCTCCTGGCCGCCGACGTCGGCCGCCGCCGCCTGGATCTTCCGATAGATCTCGGCGGTGATGGCGGCCGGTGACTTGACCACTCCCGTTCCCTTGCAGGTCGGGCAGTGTGTCATCAGGAGCGAGTGGAGGCCCTGGCGGACGCGCTTGCGCGTCATCTCGACCAGGCCCAGCTCCGAGATCTCCAGCACGTTGGTTCGGGACTTGTCCTCGGCCAGCGCCCGCTTGAGAGCGCGGAAGACCTGCTGCCGGTGCTCCTCCCGCTCCATGTCGATGAAGTCGATGATGATGATCCCGCCGAGGTCGCGCAGCCGGATCTGCCGCACCACCTCGGTGACCGCCTCCAGGTTGATCTTGAGGATCGTCTCCTCGAAGTCGCGCTTGCCGACGTACTTGCCGGTGTTGACGTCGATGGAGACCAGCGCCTCGGTCTGGTCGAAGACGAGGTAGCCGCCCGACTTCAGCCAGACCTTCCGCCGGAGCGCCTTCTCGATCTCGCGCTCGATGCCCCGGGCGTCGAATACCGGTTCCTGACCCTCGTAGAGTCGGACCCGGTGGGCGAAGGCCGGAACCAGGCTCTGGGCGTACTCCAGTGCCCGCCGATACTCCTCCTCGGAGTCGATGAGGATCTCGTCCACGTCGGCGGTGAAGAGGTCGCGGACGACCCGAAAGATGAGGTCGCCCTCCTCGTGGATCGGCGAGCGGGGTGGGGCCTGGGCGAAGCGAGCCTGGATCTGCTGCCAGAGTCGGACCAGGAACTCGATGTCGGCCCTGAACTCCTCCTCGCCCTTCCCCTCGCCCACCGTGCGGATGATGAACCCGCCCCCCGTCGCCGGCCGGAGGGCCTTGACCAGACGGCGCAGCCGGTCGCGCTCGGCGGCATCGCGAATGCGGCGGGAGACGCCGACGTGGTTGACCTGCGGCATGTAGACGAGGTAGCGGCCGGGCAGGCTGATGAACGAGGTGATGCGGGCGCCCTTGGTCCCCAGCGACTCCTTGGAGACCTGGACGAGGATCTCCTGCCCCTTGCGCAGGACGTCCTCGATGGGGGGAACCTCGCGGCGCTCCCGCTCGGGCGCCTCCTCCGGTTCCCCGAGGTCGATGTCGGCGTCGGCCTCGTCCTCGGCCAGCATGAGCCGCTCGTAGTCGCCGACATTGGCGGTGAAGTCGCCGGCGTAGAGAAAGCCGTCCTTGAGCAGGCCGACGTCCACGAACGCGGCCTGCATGCCGGGCAGGACGTTGGTTACGACGCCCTTGTAGACGCTCCCGACGATGGAGCGGTGACGCCTGCGCTCCAGGGAGAGGTCGGTGAGCAACCCGCCGTCGAGGACGGCGACCCGGGTCTCGCTGATCCCGGCGTTGACGATGATGGTCCGTGGCATGTGGGACTCGCTCCCCGCCAGTCGCTGTCCGCCAACCTGCGACGACCCCCCACCGGGGCGCCGGCCGCGGACGACCGCTGGACACCGGCGCCTCTCCCCGGCCAGTGGCCGGCGCGGGAATCAGGCGTGGATCCCCTCCGGACATCGGGCGGGTCGGTGGACCCGGCCCCGGACGAGCCGAGGCCGACAAAACAGGCAGGCATGGCTAAACGAACCGGCGCATCCGCACGTTCTCGATCAGGGCGACGGCGCCCAGCGCCGTCAACAGGGCCGAGCCGCCGTAGCTGACCATGGGGAGCGGAATCCCGACGACGGGGAGCAGGCCGGTGACCATCCCGATGTTCACCAGGGCCTGGCTCACCAGGAGCACGGTCGCCCCCGCCGCCAGCAGGCTGCCCAGCGCGTCGCGCGCGGTGGCCGCGACCTCGAGACCGCGCATGGCGAGCAACCCGTAGACGGCGAGAAGGGCGATGGCTCCCATGAACCCCCAGGATTCAGCGAAGGCGGCAAAGATGAAATCCGTGTGCCGCTCCGGCAGGAAGGCGAGGCGACTCTGGGTGCCACCGAAGAGTCCCTTGCCCAGCAGTTGCCCGGAGCCGATGGTGATCTTGGCCTGAATCACGTTCCACGCGCTGCCGAGCGGGTCCCGGAACGGGTCGAGGTAAACCAGGAGCCGCTCGCGCTGATAGTCGCGAAGGATGAACCAGAAGGCCGGCGCCGCCGCCAGCGCGCCACCGGCCAGGATCGCCAGATCCCGCCAGCGGGCACCGCCCACGAAGAGGAGCGCCGCCACCACCGGCACCAGGACGAGGGCGGTGCCGAGGTCGGGCTGCTTGACGATGAGCAGGAAGGCCGGCGCGACCAGGCAGAGGGGCAGTATCACCCGGTCCCAGCCCGGCCGCTCCCTCTCCCGGGCCGCCAGGTAGGCGGCCACCGTGGTGAGGAGGATCAGCTTGAACAGCTCCGAGGGCTGGAGGGTGAAGGGGCCGACCGAGAGCCAGCGCCGGGCCCCCTGAGCCGCGCGCCCGAGGACGAGGACGGCGGCCAGCAGGCCGAGACCGCCCAGGTAGGCGACGTAGGCCCAGCGGGCCAGGGTGCGATAGTCGATCGAGATGAGGACGAGGCCCCCGACCACGCCGACGCCCAGCCAGACGAGCTGGCGCATGAGGAGTCGAGGCACCAGGCTGCCGAGCGTGAGGAGGCCGGCGCCGATGAGCAGGGCAGCCAGGGCGACCAGAACCCAGTCGAAATGAAGAAGCAGGCGACGGTCGATTCGGAACACGACGGGCCTCAGCCGGGAAGACCGGCGGCGGCCACCCTTTCCAGGAAGATTGCCTTGAACACCTCGCGGGCGATCGGCGCCGCCACCTGGCCGCCGAGGCCCGCCCGCTCGGCGAACACCACGACGACCACCTGAGGGTCCTCGACCGGGGCGAAGGCGGCGAACCAGGCGTTGTCCTGGTCGCGCCGCTTGCGCTCGGCGTCGCTCTTGAACTCGTGGGTCTGGGCGGTGCCGGTCTTGCCGGCAATCGACACCCCGGGGATCATGGCGCCTTTGCCCGTCCCGCCGTCGTTCACCACCGCCCACAGGGCTTGCCGGAGGAAGTCCAGCACCACCGGCGCGATCTCGGTGCGGCTCTCTTCGACAGCCGGCTCACTGGCCAGGGCAGTGCCGTCGAGCGCCTTGACCCGGGCGACCAGCCGCGGCTTCCACAGCGCCCCGCCGTTGGCCACCACGGCCATGAAGCGCGCCACCTGGAGGGGGGTGACCGTGATGAGCCCCTGCCCGATCGAGAGACTGACCGTGTCGCCGGCGTGCCACTTGTCGCGGAGGGCCCGTTTCTTCCAAGCTGGAGAGGGCACGAGCCCGCCCCGCTCGCCGATCAGCCCGGTGCCGGTCGGCCGACCGAGGCCGAACGCCTCCGCCATCCGGGAGATCCGCTCGGGCCCGACCTTGAGCCCGAGCTGGTAGAAGAACGTGTTGCAGGAGAACTTGATCGCCTCGTAGAGGGTCAGCGGGCCGCGGTCGTGGTCTTCCCAGTTGTGGTAGGCCCGGCCTCCGAACCACCACTCCTTGGGACAGGAGAGCCGGTCGAACGGCGTGAAGAGCTGGGATTGGAGCGCCGCCGCCGCCACGATGATCTTGAAGAGCGAGCCGGGCGCGTATTCACCCTGGATGGCGCGGTTCAGGAGCGGCCGGGCGGGATCCTCGACCAGCGAGGCCCACGTGGCCCGGTCGATGGGGCCGTTGAATCGCTCGACCGGAAAGGCCGGGTTCGATACCAGCGCCAGGACGTCGCCGTTGCGCGGATCCATCACGACGACGGCGCCGTTCCGCGGGCCGAGCGCCTGCTCGGCCGCCTGCTGAATCCGGCGATCGATCGTGGTGTAGACGTGGGCCCCGGCCAGCGGCTCCTGGCGTTGCAGGACCCGAATCGGCCGGCCGTAGGCGTCCACTTCCATCTGCTCGGCGCCATCGCGGCCCCGCAGGTACTCGTCGTAGAGTCGCTCGAGTCCGGACTGGCCGACCAGGTCCCCCCGGCGGAGACGGCCCCGGGCGAGGTCGGCTTCCGAGACCTCGCGCACGTAGCCGAGCAGGTGGGCGGCGAAGCGGGTGGAGGGATATGCCCGCTGTGACTCGACCTCGACGGCGACCCCGGGGAGCTCGAGCCTCCACTCCTCGACGCGCGAGACCTCGTCGAGCGTCAACCCCCGCTGGAGGCGGACCGGCCACGGAGAGTCGGCGGGTACCCGGGCGAAGCGCTCCTGAAGCTCGGCCGCCGGCAGGTTGAGGAGCCCGGCCAGCCGCTCGAGCACGGCATCCAGGTTGTCGGCGTCGCGGGGCACCACCGCCAGCGTGAACGCCGGCCGATTCTCCACGAGGGGAAGCCCGTTCCGGTCGAAGAGAATACCGCGGGGCGCCGTGACCGTGCGGAGCCGGATGCGGTTCTTGTCGGATAGCTCGGCCAACCGGTTGCCGGTGACGATCTGGAGGTAGGCGAGCTGGGCGCCGATGGCCAGGAAGCCCGCGGCGAGCCCGATGGCCAGCAGCACGAGCCGGCGGTGGTGGTCGAGAGGCTGGGACCGGCCGACTCTCAGGCTCACTCGTCAACTCTCGAGGACGAGAGCGCCTTGCCGTCAGCGGCACCGGGCCGAGCCCCGACCAGCCCTCGCGGGCTCATTCGCGGGTCCGAAAGACGGGGAGCGCGATCGCCGCCGCCGCCAGGAGGCCGTTGTACCCCGCCTGGGGGAGGATCACGCTGCCGAACAGCTCGCTGAAGGCCGCCGGATAGTGGAAGATCTGAAGGACCGCGAAGCGGACGGCGCCGTCGGCCACCGTCCCCAGCACGGCGGCGGCCACCGGGACCACCGGATTCCCGGTCAGCGCCCAGCGGGGCAGGTCGCCCGCCACGAACCCGATGATCGCCTTCGACAGGGCCTGCAGACCGAGCGGCCCGCCGCCGATCGCGTCCTGGAGCAACCCGAGGGCGAAGCCGGTGTAGCAGCCGGCCTCGGGTCCCCGGCGGAGGGCGAGCAGGATCACGATCACGACGAGGACATCGGGCACGATCCCGCCGACCCCGAGCACGGGGACGACGGTGCTCTGGACCAGAGTCCCGCCGCTGATCGCCAGGAAGTAAAATGGCAGTCGCACGCTCGTCTATCCGGGGCCGGGCATCGGCACGGCCTACCCTTCGGAGAACGCGCCGTTGAGGTCCATGAGCACGCCGCGGGGGAGGATCAACACCTCTTCCACGGTCGCCACGTCCACCGCCGGCTCGAGGTCGGCGATGCGGAAGAGCCCGGCGGCTGCGTGGACCCGCGTCACTCGTCCGAGCGGCAGACCCTTGGGGAAGATGCCACCGATCCCCGATGTGAAGACCAGGTCGCCGGGGCTCACGCCTTCCTCCCGGGCCGGCAGCTTGAGTCGCATCCGCCCCCCGGCCACCCCCTCGACGAGGCCCTGAGCCCGGGTCCGGTTGACGACCCCTGCGATGCTGGAGGCCGGATCGGTGACGAGTTGGACCAAGGCCGAGGCGCCCCGGACCTCCATCACGCGCCCGACGACCCCGCCCGTCACGATGACCGGGGCCAAGCGGTCCAACCCGTCACTCCGCCCGCGGTTGATCGTGAGCGCACGCGTGAACCCGTTCCACTCCCGGGCCACCACCTCGGCGCCGATCGTCTGGACCGGGAGGCGTTCCCGGAGCGCCAGCAGCGCCCGCAGCCGGACGTTCTCCGACTCCAACTCGTCCTGACGGAGCTGACGGAGCCGGAGGGCGGTGACCTCGGTGCGGAGTCGCTCGGCGTCCAGCCGCAGGGCCTTCCATTCGAGATAGGTCGTCCACAGGCCGACCGCGCCCCGGTGGACGCGGGCGAACGCGGCCTGAATGGGAGCCGCGACGGCGGCGATACCTTCGGCCAGCCAGAGGCCGTTGGGGCGAGATTGCTGATAGCTCAGGAGGACGAACGAGGCCAGGCACACGAGCAGGAGCCGTGTGTACTTGCGGTAGCGGCTCCACAGCTCCAGCATACCGAGCCCCCGCGGCTCAGGTCGGGATCGCGACCTTCTTCAGCAGATCGAGCTCGTCGAGTACCTTGCCCGTCCCCAGCGCGACGCAGGAGAGCGGGTCCTCGGCCACCGTGATCGGCAGATTCGTTTCTTGCCGGAGCAGGAGGTCCAACCCCCTGAGGAGCGCCCCCCCGCCGGTGAGGACGATACCCTTGTCCACGATGTCGGCGGCCAACTCGGGCGGCGTCCGCTCCAGCGCCGTGCGCACCGCGTCCACGATGGTCATGATCGGCTCCCGGAGGGCCTCGCGAATCTCGTCGTCGCCGATGACGATCGTCTTCGGGATGCCGTCGATGAGGTCGCGCCCTTTGACCTCGACCGTGCGCCGCTCGGCGTCGACGGGGTAGGCCGAGCCCAGCTTGATCTTGATCTCCTCGGCCCGGCGCTCGCCGACCAGCAGGTTGTAGTTCTTGCGGATGTACTGGACGATGGCCTCGTCCATCTCGTCGCCGGCGATCCGCACCGAACGCGAGTACACGATCCCCGACAGCGAGATGACGGCGACCTCCGTCGTGCCGCCGCCGATGTCCACGATCATGTTGCCGCCCGGCTCGGTGATCGGCATGCCGGCCCCGATCGCGGCGGCCATCGGCTCCTCGATCAGGTAGACCTCGCGGGCGCCCGCCTGCATGGCCGAGTCGCGGACCGCCCGCTTCTCGACCTGGGTGATCCCGGAGGGGACCCCGATCACGATGCGGGGCCGAACCAGGGCCCGCCGCTTGTGGACGCGGCGGATGAAGTAGCCGAGCATCTTCTCGGTGACGTCGAAGTCGGCGATGACCCCGTCCTTCAGCGGCCGGATGGCGACGATGTTGCCCGGGGTTCGCCCGAGCATTGCCTTGGCCTCTTTGCCGACGGCGAGAACGGTGTTGTCGGCCTGATGGATAGCGACGATCGACGGCTCGTTGAGGACGATGCCTTCCCCCTTGACGTAGACGAGGGTATTCGCCGTCCCCAGGTCAACAGCCATGTCGTTCGAGAAAAAGCCGGCAATTGCGTTGAATAACATCGAACCCAAACCCTCCCCGAGGAGGCAAGCTACGTACGGCGCGGAGATGGACCGCCCCACAGAACATAACACACGCGTCGGTTGACCAACAAGGGCTGGACGCTGGCGGAAAACGCCCACCGCCGCCGGCACTTAGGGACCCCTAAGGAAGCGCTCGCCAGGGGATTTCGAAGCCGGGAAAGCGTCGCGAGCCGCGGCTCAGACGAGGCCGAGACGGCGGCGCGTGTAGGGAACGAGGCCTCCGGCAGCCATCAGCTCACGCATGAATGGCGGAAACGCGGTCGCCTCGAAGGTGGCGCCGGTCGTCCGGTCCACGATGCGGCCGGCGGCCACGTCGACTTCCACTTCGTCGCCGTTGCGGATGGCGCGCGCCGCCGCCGGACACTCGAGGATCGGCAGCCCGATGTTCACGGCGTTCCGGAGGAAAATGCGGGCGAAGGAGACGGCGATGACGCAGTCGATGCCGAAGGCCCGGATGGCGGCCGGCGCGGTCTCTCGCGAAGAGCCGCAGCCGAAGTTCTTGCCGGCGACGATGAGATCACCCGGCCGGGCGTGCTTGGTGAACTCGGGATCGATGCCCTCCATCACGTGGGGGGCCAGCTGGGCGGGGTCGCGCACGGTGAGATATTTCCCCGGCGTGATGACGTCGGTGTTGACGTCGTCACCGAAGACCCAGGCCCGGCCGCCGATCGAGCCGGTCAGGCGGGACCCTCCGCCTCCGGCACGGTAATCACACCGCGCACCGCGCTGGCCGCTGCCACCGCCGGATTGGCGAGGTAGACCTTGGCGGTGGGATCTCCCATCCGACCCACGAAGTTGCGGTTCGTGGTCGAGAGGCACACCTCGCCGGCGCCGAGGACTCCCATGTGGCCGCCGAAGCAGGCGCCGCAGGTCGGCGTGGAGACCGCCGCCCCGGCCTCGGCGAAGATCTCGAGCAGCCCCTCCTTCAACGCCTGGGTGTAGATCCACTGGCTGGCCGGGATCACGATCATGCGGGTATCGGGGTGGACCTTCTTGCCGCGGAGAAGGCCGGCGGCGATACGGAGGTCCTCGAGCTTGCCGTTCGTGCAGGAGCCGAGGAAGACCTGATCGAGCGGCGTGCCGGCGACCTCGTCCACCGGCACCACGTTGTCGGGCGAGAACGGCTTGGCGACCTGAGGGCGGAGATCGCCGACGTCGAACTCGTGGAGAGCCGCGTAGCGGGCGTCGGGATCGGAGGCGTATACCCGCCACGGCCGCTTGGCCCGGCCGCGGACGTAGTCGAGCGTGATCCCGTCGGGGGCGATGATCCCGGACTTGGCCCCGGCCTCGATCGCCATGTTGCACATGGTCAGCCGGTCGGACATGGACAGCCCGCTCATGGTGGGTCCGGCGAACTCCATCGCCTGGTAGAGTGCCCCGTCGATGCCGATCCGACCGATGGTGGCCAGGATGAGATCCTTGCCCATGACGAACGGTCCCGGCGTCCCGTGGTAGACGAATCGCTGGGAGACCGGCACCTTCAGCCACACCTCGCCGAGCGCGAGGATCGAGGCGAGGTCGGTCGAGCCCACCCCGGTGGCGAAGGCGCCCACGGCGCCGTTCGTGCACGAGTGAGAGTCGCCGCCGACCATCAGGTCGCCCGGCCCTACCAGCCCCTGCTCGGGCAGGATCGTGTGGGCGATTCCGGTCCGCCCTTCGTCGAAGAAATGGCGGATCGCCTGCTGCCGCACCCAGTGGCGTACCGGGGTCAGCAAGTTCGCCGCCTGGATGTCCTTGTTGGGGACGAAATGGTCGAAGACGATCGCGACCCGCTCGGGATCGAAGACGCGCTCGGCACCGATCTGCTTCCAGACGGCGAGCGCTCCCGCGGTGGAGCCGTCATTCCCCATCACCACGTCCACTTTGGCGACGATGAACTCGCCGGGCTCGACCACGGTCCGCCCGGCATGGGCGGCCAGGATCTTCTCGGTGATCGTCATCCCCATCGGGCAGAGTATGGCCCACGCCCCCGACTGGGTCAACGCGGCCGGCGACGCCTGACGCGCCGGCGGCCGACGTGTGGCACAATGACCGCGCCCTGGACGAGTTCGAACAGCTCTTCGAACGCGACGTCGCCGACGGCCTACCGGCCATCCCACCGACCCGGGAGCGCGTGGACCGCCTCCTCGCCGGCGCCCCCGGGCGCGCGGCGCATGAGCTGGTCGGCCTCATCCCGCCGAACTACGGCCGCGCCACCGTGGAAAAGATCGCGATCAACGCCGCGATGGCGGGCTGCCGCCCCGAGTATCTTCCGGTCGTGCTCGCCGCCGTGGAGGCGGTGACCGACCCGGCCTTCAACCTCCACGGGGTCGTGACCACCACCCACTATGCGGCGCCGCTCATCCTGGTCAACGGGCCCATCCGCCACGCCATCGGGCTCAATTCGGGCGCCGGGGTGTTCGGCCCCGGCTTCCGGGCCAACGCCACCATCGGCCGCGCCCTTCGGCTGTGCCTGGTCAACCTGGGCGGTGCCCGGCCGGGCGGGATCGCGATGTCCACCTTCGGGCATCCGGGGCGTTATACCTATTGCATCGCCGAGGCCGAGGAGGAGTCGCCGTGGCCACCGTTCCACGTCGAACGAGGGTTCGGCGCCGAGGAGAGCACGGTGACCGCGTTCGCCTGCGAGGCACCCCACGGGATCTCCGATCACGCCAGCCGCACCGCCCGCGACCTGGCCGCCTCCCTGGGATGGACCATGGGCGGACTCTGGAACGACAAGCACTGGCCGCTCTACTCGGAGACCATGCTGGTGGTCGGGCCCGAGCACGCGGCCACCTTCGGGGCCCATGGCTGGTCGAAGGCGGATCTCCGGCGCTTCCTCTTCGAAGCGATCCGGCGGCCGTACCGCGAGTGCCTCCCTGATGACCGCGGCGGCGAGTCGTCCATCCTCCGCTACCGACCGGACCCGCCGGGGCCGGACACTCTGGTGCCGAAGTTTCCCTCGCCGGACGAGATCTTCGTCGTCGTGGCCGGCGGCCGGGCCGGTCGCTTTTCCTGCGCGCTGCCCGGCTGGCTGGCGACGCGCAACGGCAGCCGGCTCGTGACCCGGGCGATCCGGACGGCTTGACAGGGGGGACGGTCGCCACCATCCTCGGAGTGACGCGGCCCGCGGTCCGAGCCGATCTCATCATCACGTGGCCGGCCGTCGCCCTCGGCTCGATCGGACGGCGGCCGGAAAGGAGGCGCCGCTCATGATCCGGGTGTCCGTCCTCTATCCCCACAAAGAGGGAGCCAAGTTCGACCACACCTACTACGCCCAGAAGCACATGCCGCTGCTGGAGAACCGACTGAAGGGATTCGGCCTGCTTCGCTACGAGATCGACAAAGGGGTGGCCGGCGGCGCGCCCGGCGCTCCGGCCCCGTTCGTGGCCGCCTGCCATCTCTACTTCAACGCGGTCGGCGATTTCCAGAAGGGGATCGCCGCTCACGCGAAGGAGATCATGGCCGACGTGCCGAACTACACCACCCTCACGCCTCAGATGCAGATCAGCGAGATCGTCAGGTAGTCAGTGCCCGCTGTCGCGTGTGCCCAGCCGGCGCGAGGCTCGGGGCGCTGACCCAGGATCGGGCGGGCCGACGACGACAATGGGCGAAGCCACCCCCGAGCGAGCCGAGCGGGCCGAAGAGTATTTCCGGCGAGCCTACGAGGCCCAGATGCGGGGTGACCTCGATCAAGCCGTCGCCCTCTACCGCAAGTCCATCGAGGCGGTGCCGACCGCCGAGGCCCATACGTTCCTCGGCTGGACTTACAGCTTCAGGGGCGACTACGAGGCGGCGATCCGAGAGTGCTGCGTGGCGATCGGGGTCGATCCCGACTTCGGGAACCCCTACAACGACATCGGCTCGTACCTGATCAAGCTCGGTCGCCACGCCGACGCCATTCCGTGGCTGCGCAAGGCGATGGCCGCCCGGCGTTACGAGCCGCGGCACTATCCCCACGTGAATTTGGCCCGGGTCTACGCCCGACAGGGAAAGCTTCACGACGCCATCGCGGAGCTGCGGCGAGCGCTCGACCTCGAACCCGACTATCAGCCCGCCCGGGCCGAGCTGCACCGCCTGATCGGCCAGCTGAACTAGCGCCCGCCGGGTCGAGACCCGCGCCCGGCGAGGCCCGAGGACGACCCGGCGCGGCGCGTATCAGCTCGGAAAAAAGAGTAGCCCCGAGGGGTTCTGCGGCCAGTCAGTCCAGCCGCCCTGCAGGTGAAAGTGCAGGTCCCTCGGGGCCGGTGGTGCCTGGGTCCTCCCAGGCGGGCCACCCTCAGATCGAACCGGGTGCGCGCGACCTAGGAGGTCACCACCTCACAGATCACCGGGGTTGTACTCACGGCTGGACCACCTCCTTTCTCGGCGCACGCACCACGCGGGCCCATGTTCCCGCCACCGCGATCCGGCCGCCGACTGCCGGCCCGCGGCTCGGCCCGTCCCGCCCGGCTCCCCCGCCGGGATCGGCACGTCGAGGGGCTGTGTGACCCCGGCCGATTTGTCCTCATCCTACGTCCGCCGGCGGGCTCGATTCAACGATTTTCTGCCGTCGTGTCGTCGGCCGCCGCCCCCAGGCGGGCCAGGTACGCCTCCCACTCGATGGGCAGCGAGTACTTCTTCGCCGTGTTGCAGGCCTTGCAGGCGGCCACCAGGTTCGACTTCGTCGAACGGCCGCCCCGCACCAAGGGCACCCGATGGTCCATCGTCAGCTGCCGGGGCAGCGTCGGCTGTCCGCAGTAGCCGCACCGCCCGGCAGCCAGCCGCCGCTTCCACCACGCGCTGGCCCGAAGCTCCCGGGCCCGTGCCTTCTCCCGGCGGACCTCCGCGTCACTGACTTCCCGAATGAACGCCATGGTCTCAGGGTGCCACCAGGACGCGGGCCAGTAAATCCGACGGGTGGTAGTTGGCGGCCGGGTTCCACTCCTGGGGGCAGGCGGAGACGACCACCAGACAGTCCAGGAACGCCCTGAGGAGAACGAAGTCGCCCGGGTTCGTCTGGGGCGGGCCGAACTCGCAGCGGCCATCCAGCCGCACGGCCACGTTCATGAAGAAATTGACCGGCTGGGGAACGTGGCAGACCTCCACCCCCAGCTTGCCGAGCGCGGTCCGCAGGTTCTCGGCGCAGGACGGGTGTCCCTCGACGCCGTACTGGGCATACCGCGCGGGGTCGCAGGCGGCGAACAGCATGTCGTGGATCCCCGGCGAGCGATCCTCCTCGAGCTGGAGCAGCGGCCGCCGCCGGTCGGAGAAGAAGGACTGGCTCACCTGCGGGAAAAGCCGGTCCACGGCCACCCGGGTGTGAGTGGCGGAGAGGTATTCGGTGGGATCGGCGGCGCTGAAGGCGAAAAAGTCCGCGCATTGCTGGCCGGAGACGTCGAGGACCTGGACGAACTCCCCGGCCGCCACCCGGAACCCGGCCCCGGTCCGCGCCGGGATGGGGATCTCCTGCTTGACCTTGAGGTCGGCGGCGCGTGCGGGATGACCCATGGCTGTCTCTCCACGGCGGGCGCCGGTCACCCCGAGGGGTCAGGCACCCGTTTCTCGTCGAGGGCGAGGTCTTGCGCCCGCCCGGCCGGCACCAGGAACGCCGACACGAGGGCGAGGCAGGCGATGGCGAAGCCGACCAGGAAGACCGCGTGCAGCGCATTGGCCAGCGCCTGGCTGAACGCCGCCAGCACCGGCGGCGGCAGCGTGAGGCGCAGGGCCGGATGAACGACGGCGTCGGGACGCGCGATGAGGACATCGAGCTGATCCCGAGCCACGCTCCCCGCGCCGAGCCGCCGCAGCTGGCCGGCCAGCTCGTGCGAGAGCACGGCCCCCATCACCGCCACCCCCACCGCGCCCCCGATCGAGCGGAAGAACGTCGTCGCCGACGTCGCGGCCCCGAGGTCCCGCTTGGGCACCGCGTTCTGGACGGCGATGAGCAGCGGCACCATGATGAGCCCCATCCCCATCCCCGCCAGCAGCATGTTGCGGCCGGTGATCGAGCGCGAGGTGCCCGACCCCATGTGGCTCATGAGCAGGAAGGCCAGGGCCAGGCAGACCATCCCGGCCAGGACCGGCGGGCGATAGCCCACCTTCAGGAGGAGCCGGGCCGAGATCACCGAGAACACGACCCAGCCGAGGACGAACGGGGTCAGCGCCGTCCCCGCCTCGGTCGCGCTCCCGCCGAGCACACCCTGGACGAAGAGCGGAATGAACGAGATGGTGCCGAACATCGCCATCCCGGCCAGGAACCCCGACACCGCGGCCGCGCGGAACATCCGGTTGGCGAACAGGCGGAGCGGCAGCAACGGCTCGGGCGCCCGCCGCTCCCAGAGGGCGAAGGCGACCAGCAGGCCGCCGGCCACCATGAAGAACCCGAGGTGGCCGGGCCCGAAGCCGGTGCCGCTCCGCCCGCCTTCGACCAATGCGCCCAGGAGCGTGCCCATCCCCGCCGTCAGCAGCGCGGCCCCACGGACATCCACCGCCACCCGCTCGCGCGGCTGGCCGAGGCCGTCCAACGCCCACCCCAGGACCGCGCCCGCCAGCAGGCCGAACGGCACGTTGACGAAGAAGACCCAGCGCCACGAGAGGTGATCGGTGAGGAACCCCCCGATCAGCGGGCCGACGATGGACGCGATCCCCCACGTCGAGGAGAAGTAGCCCTGCATCTTCGCACGCCGTTCGAGCCCGTAGAGGTCGGCAATGATGGTGTAGCCGAGCGGGAGGAGGGCGCCCGCGCCGAGCCCCTGGATCGTCCGGAAGCCGATCAGTCCCGCCATCGAGGTGGCGAGCCCGGAGAGGACCGAGCCGGCCAGGAAGATGCCGAGTCCGGTCAGGTAGGTGGCGCGGCGTCCGTAGAGGTCGGCGGCCTTGCCCCACAGCGGCATGGAGATCGTCGCGGCCAGGATGTAGCCGGAGAAAACCCAGGAGTAGATGGCGAGGCCGCCCAGGCTGGCGATGACCGTCGGCATCGCCGTCGCGACCGCGGTGGATTCCATGGCGCCCAGGAAGAGCCCGAGCATGACGCCGAAGACGACGGCGCCGCGGGGAGCGGGGTGGGCCAGCGGGGGCACCATCAGGTGGTGGGAGTGGTGCAGGCGGCGCAGCGGCACATCTCGCGCAGCTGGCGGCCCTCGAAGGTCGTTTCGTGTTCGTCCTGCCAACGAATCCGGAGCCCGGTTCCGGCCTTCTTGATCTCGACCGGCCACGTCTGGGCCTCGTCGAGCGTCCGAGGGGTGGCCGAGGCCGGCGGCACGCCCGCGGCCGCCGCCGTGCAGGCCGGGCAGGAGCAGGCCGCCCGCAGGAACTCGAACGGGTAGATGCTCGAGTGGCTGTCCTGCCAGTCCACGCCGATGGCGTAGCGGCCCACCAGCCGCACGTCCCGGGGCGCGTTGGGGTCGGGCCCCAGGAGCGGCAGGCGCGGCCCCTTCCCGGCCGTCACGTGCCGCCTCCCGACGCCGCGCCGCGGGCCAACCGGGCGCCGGCCAGCAGGTAGTGAACGGCCAGGCTCCGGTACGGGCGCCAGCCCAGCACGCGCCGGCGGACCCGGGCCGGATCGCAGGCGCGGCCGTGGTAGCAGAGCGCCTCCACGGCCCGGCGAACCCCGAGGTCCTCCGCCGGACAGATGTCGGGCCGGCCGAGGCCGCGGGCGAGGAACCATTCCGCCGTCCAGCGGCCGAGCCCCCGTACGGCGGTCAACCGCGCGATGACCTCGTGGTCGGCGGCGTGGGTCAGTCCGGCGAGGTCGAGGGTCCGGTCGGCCACCGCCTGGCCGAGACCGATCAGGTACTCGGCCTTCCGGGTCGAGAACTGCATCGCCCGCAGCGTCGTCACGTCCGCTCCGGCCACTGCGGCCGGCGATGGGAACGCGTGCACGGTGACGCCGTCGAACCGGAAGGGCTCACCCAGGGCGCGGACCAGGCGGGCGCGGGTCGCGAAGGCGAAGGCGAGGTTCACCTGCTGGGCGGCAATCGCCCCCACCAGCATCTCGAAGGCATTCGACGCCAGCGCCGGGCGCAGGCCCCGGAGTCGCGGGACGAGCGGCCCCAGCACGGGGTCCTCCGCGACTTGCGCGTAGAAGCCGGTCAGGTCGGCATCGAGGCCGAGCAGCCGGTGGACCTCGGCGGTCAGGGCGCGGCGAGTGGCCACCGTATCGGGACCGTCGAAGGTCACCGTCAGCCGCGGCCGGTCCGGCGAGCCGGCGGCGGTCAGCCGGAACGGGACCGCCGCGCCGCCCAGCCGCGCGACGCGGTAGAAGGCGCCGTCCCGGTAGAGGTTGGCCGGGTCCTCGCCCCACAGACGGTAGCGCTGGAGGGTGAGGTCGAAGTCGAGCGGTGGATGCGGCCGGAGGCTGAACCGGCCCGGGCCGACGCCCGTTGCTCCGGGCCGTGGGTCGCCTCGGACGGCAGGGCCCCGGCCCCGCGACGTCCGGCGGCTCGCGGTTCCCGGCGTCCTAGCGGGGTTCGGGCCTCGGCCCGAGACCATCGTCGGCAGCCGACATCCTCGTGATGTCAGGGTCGTGGCGGGCGCACCCCGACCGTTCCTTGATTTGGCCCCCATTTTCTGTAATCTAGGCAAGACACGACCCGAGAAATCCGCGCGGCATCAGCCGATTTCAGAGTCTAACACAGGGAGTTGCGCGTGACACCTCCGCACTTCCGCGACTTCCTCGCCGAGCCGGGCTGCCTCATCGTGCCCGCCGTGTATGACGCACTGTCGGCCCGAATCGCCGCGCGCGTCGGCTTCCGGGCCGTCGGCCTCGGCGGCTTCCTGGTCGCGGCCAGCCGGCTCGGCGGACCAGACGTGGGCCAGCTCACGATGACCGAGATGGTCGAGCACGTGCGCGGCGTGGCCGGCGCCGTCGCCATCCCGGTGGCCGAGCACCAGCGGAAGATCGAAGCCGCCCTCGACGCGCGCCGGGACCCGCGAACGGTCATCATCGCGCGCACCGACGCCCGCGGTCCGCTCGGGTTCGAGGAGGCCATCCGCCGCGCCCACGCGTACGTCAAGGCCGGCGCCGATGGCATCTTCCTCGAAGCGCTGGAGTCCCCCGACGAGGTCCGGCGGGCCCCCCAGGCGCTCCCCGGCGTGCCGCTGGTCGCCAACGTGTTCACCATGGGCAAGTCGCCGCTCTTCACGGCGGCCGAACTGGCGGCGATGGGTTACCGGATCGGGCTCTGGGTGGTGGACGCCCTGTGGGCGGCCGCCCGCGCGGTCGAGGAGGTGCTGACCGTCCTCCACCGTGACGGTCACACCAGCGCCGCTCGGGATCGGCTCATGGCCTTCGACGACTACTTCGCGCTGGTCGGCCTCGCCGAGTACGAGCGGCTCGAGCGCCGATACGCCGAGTAACCGGAAGAGGAGGCGCGCATGGGTCAGCGCCGCTCGAGAAGGCCGGGGTGCCTGCTGACGCTGCTGCTGGTCTCCGCCGGCCCCGCATTCGCCCAGGGCCCGGTGACGCTCTACACCTCGGAGTCACAGGACAAGGTCAACGAGATGAAGACCGACTTCGAGAAGCGCCATCCCGGGGTCGCCCTCAACATCTACCGGTCGGGGACGCAGGTCGTCATCGGGAAGCTACAGGCCGAGATGCAGGCGGGGGCGATCCAGGCCGATCTGGTGTGGATGGCCGACATCGAGTTCTTCAACCAGCTGGCGCGGAAGAACCTCCTCCGGCCCTACACCCCACTCGAGGCCGACCGGGTCCCGGCGAAGTTCCGCTACGAGGGCGGCCGCTACCACGAGGTGCGGCTCATCTTCAACACGGTCGGCTTCAACACGCTCCGGGTCAAGGAGCGCCCGGCCTCCTGGAACGACCTCGCCGATCCTCGCTACAAAGGCAAGGTCGGGATGGCCAGCCCGTTTTACTCGGGAGCCGCCTTCTCGACATTGGGGACGCTGGTCCCCCACCCCGGCTTCGGGTGGGGGTTCTTCGCTCGGCTCCGGGACAACGCGGTCGTGGTCGAGCAGTCCAACGGGACAGTGGCGCAGAAGCTGGCGACCGGCGAGTTCCAGGTGGCGTCGGTCGTCGATTTCTTCCTGCGCGACATGAAGGCCAAGGGCTCCCCGGTGGATCACGTCTGGCCGCGCGAGGGCGCCATTCTGATCCCGACCCCGGTCGGCATCCTGTACGGCGCCCGGAACGCAGCCGGCGCCCAGGCCTTCTTGCGCTACCTCTACTCGCCGGATGGCCAGCGTCTGTTCGTCCAGCAGGGGTACCTCCCGGTCCTCCCCGGGATCGACGGTCCGAAGGGTCTGCCGCCCGAGAAGCTCGAGATCCTCCCGACCGACGAGGCGTACATCGCGGCCCACCGAGAAGAGTTGAAAGCGCGATACCGGGAGCTCTTCGAGAGCAAGTGACGGCGGGTCGCGCCCAGGTCGGCACGCTCCTTCCCCTCGTCCCCGTCGCCGCCGTGCTGGGCGGGGCCGTCTGTTACCCGGCGCTCGTGCTGACCTGGTACGGCCTGTCGCGCGACGCGCTCCCCAGCCTGGCCAACCTGGGCGCGGTCCTGACCGATCCGGACACCTGGCGCGTTCTGGCCAACACGCTCTATGTCGCCAGCCTCACCACGGCCGGCGCCGGTGCGCTGGGAACGGTGCTGGCTCTCCTGGTCGCCCGCAGCGACCTCCCCGGGCGCACCCTCGTTCAGGTCGGCCTCATCCTGCCCTACCTGGTGCCGCCGTTCATCGGGGCCATGGCCTGGCTGTACGTCCTCGGCCCGACCGGATTCCTCAATCAGGCGTGGATGAACCTCTCGGGCAGCCCCGATCCGCTGGTCGGCATCTACGGGAGCGGCGGCATCGTGCTGGCCATGACCCTCTACAAGTACCCGATCGCCTATCTCACGGTGCTCGCCGGCCTGGCCCGGGTCGATCCCGCGCTCGAGGAGGCGGCGCGGAGCGCGGGGGCCAGCCCGTGGCGGGCGACGCGCGACGTGACGCTCCCGCTCCTTGCCCCCAGCATTGCCGCCGGCATGACGCTCGTCTTCCTCTCGGCCATGGCCGAGTTCGGAACCCCGGCCATCCTCGGCTTCCCGGCGAAGTACTTCGTCCTGGCCACCAAGATCTACGCGACCGTCCTCGACTTCGACCGGCCGTACAACCTCCATCTGGCCGCCGCGCTGTCCCTGCTGCTGGCGACCATCGCCGGCGGCGTCCTGGCCATCCAGCGGCGGTGGTTCGGCGAGCGGACCTTCGCGGTGGCGCCCGCCCCCGGCCGGGCCCCGGTCGTCCCGCTCGGGCGGGCTCGCGGCTGGGTGGGCGGCGGCGTCGCCGCCTTCGTCGTCCTCACGTCGGGGCTGCCGCTGGCGGCCGTGGTCCTGACCGCGCTGACCCGCGCCTATGGACGTCCACTCGGGCTGGACAACCTGAGCCTCGAGAACTTCCGCCTGGTTCTGTTCCACCTGCCGGCGGTCTGGCGCGCCGCCCGCAACAGCCTCCTGCTGGCGGCATTGGCGGCGACGGTCTGCGTGGTCCTCGCCCTCACCGTCGCCTACGTCCAGCACCGCGCGCGGCTGGCCGGCAGCGGCGCCCTGGAGACGCTGGTCACGCTGCCCTTCGCGGTGCCGGGGACGGTGCTGGCCCTGGCGGTCGTGCTCGCGTTCCTGCGGCCGGTCTTCGGACTACGGCTCTACAACACGCTCTGGATCATCCTGGTGGCCTACGTCGCGCGCTTCCTGGCCCTGGCCCTCCGGCCGGTGGCGGCCGCGCTGCTCCAGCTCCATCCCGCCCTGGAGGAGGCCGCCCGTGCCTCGGGAGCGAGTCTGTGGCGCAGCCTCGCCGACATCACCGTGCCGTTGCTGCGCAGCGGCCTGCTCGCCGCCTGGGTCCTGGCGGCCGTCCCCGCCCTCACCGAACTGACGCTGTCGGTGCTGCTGTGGTCGGCGGGAAACGAGACGATCGGCGTCATGGCCTTCAACCTCCACGAGGAGGGGAAAGTGCTCCTGGCGGCGGCGCTGGCCAGCCTCATCATCGCCCTGTCCCTGGCCGCCCACTTCGTCGCCCGATATCTGGCCGCGGCCGAGCCGCTTCGCGACGCCTGAGTGCCCCGGCCGCCCCGACCCGGGCCGGACCGCTCAGCGCTTGATCACGGCCATCACCTGGCGCTGCACGGTGTCGAGCGCGTCCTTGGGATTCACCCTGCCGTCAACCGCGTCGTCGAGCTGCTTCTTGAGGATCTCCCGGATCTTCTGGTAGTTCGGCGCCATCATCTTGGCCGAGGCGAACTTGAGCTGGTCGCGGGCGACCAGGTACTCGGGGTTCTTCTCGACGTGGACCTTCATCTCCGGCCGGTCGTAGGCCGAAGCCCGCGTTGCCACATAGCCCGACGCGATGCTCCACTTGGCGGCGTTCTCGGCCGAGGTCATCCACTCGATGAACCGCCAGGCCGCCTCCTGCCGCTCCTTGGGAATCTTGCGGGAGATGGCCAGGTTGCCGCCGCCGACCTCGGCTCCATAGGACTTGCGGGCCGGCATGAAGGCGACGCCGAAGTCGAATTTCGCCGAGTTCTTGAGGAAGGTGAGGATGCCAGTCGAGTGGTAGAGCATGGCGGTGCGGCCGGCGACGAAGTCGGGCGGGGTGGAGGCCCAGGTCGAGTGGGGTGGGCCCACCTTCTCCTGATTCAGGAGATCCACCCAGAACTCGAGGGCCTCGACCGCTTCCTTCGAGGTGAAGTTGGCCTTGGTACCCTCGGCGTTGATCAGCCAGCCGCCGTTCTGGCGGACGAACGCCTCGAACAGCCAGTCGTGCCAGCCCCCGGAGATGGTGACCCCCCACTGCTTGACCTCGCTCCCGTCCCGCACGGTGAGCCGCTTCGCGTACTCCCGCAGTTCGTCCCAGCTCCGGGGCGGCTTCTCGGGGTCGAGCCCGGCCTTGCGGAAGGCCTCCTTGTTCCAGTAGAGGACCGGCGTCGAGCGTTGGAAGGGGATCCACCAGATCTTCCCGCCCACCACGCTGTTTTCCCGAAAGGCCGGGAAGAAGTCCTCCCAGTACCGGCCCCCTTCGGCCTTTTTCACGTGCTCGTCGAGGGGCACGATGGCGTTCATGGCCAGCAGCGTGTGGAGCTCGGAGATCTCGACGATGAACACGTCGGGTGGGTTGCCGGCCATGACCGCGGTCTGGACCTTCTGGAGGGTGGGGTCGTAATCGCCGGAGTAGACCGGCACCACCTCGATCCTGCCGGCCTCCTGCTTGTTGAACTGGTCGGTCATGTCGCCGATCACCTTGGCCAGGGGTCCGGCCACCCCCACCGGGTAGTAGAAGGTGAGCCGGATCAGCTTCCCCTGGGCGAGCACGGCGCCGCTTCCGGCGAGCGCCAGCATCCCCAGCAGCACCACCGCCAGCATCGATCGAGTGCGCATGGAGCTCTCCTTTCAGCCCTTCAGGCCCGAGGTCATGAAACTTTCCACGAAGCGCCGCTGGAAGATGAGGAAGATCACCATCAGCGGCGCGGTCACGAAGGCGGTGGCGGCCATCAGCAGCGTCCAGTCGGCTCCCGACTCCTGTTGGACGAACATGCCGAGGCCGATGGTGAGCGTGCGAACGTCGGGGGTGTCGGTCACGATGAGGGGCCACAGGTAGTCATTCCAGTGGCTGACCAGGCTGATGAGGCCGAAGGCGACCAGGGTGGGACGGGTCAACGGCAGCAGCACGTGCCAGAGGAAGCGGAGGCCTCCGCACCCGTCCAGCACCGCGGCGTCCTCCAGGTCCCGAGGAACCGTGCGGAAGGCCTGGCGGAGAAGGAAGGTGCCGTAGCCGGAGGCGAAGAACGGCAGCATCATGGCCAATCGGGTGTTGAGCAGGTCGAGTGTCCGCAGGGTCAGGAAGTTGGGGACGAAGGTGGCGTGGATCGGAATCATCATCTGGAGAAGGAAGGCGCCGAAGAGGAGTTCCCGACCAGGGAAGCGGCGGCGGGCGAAGACGTAGGCGGCCAGCGTGATGGTGACGAGCTGAACGGCCAGGATGCCGCTCACCACGATCAGCGTGTTGACCAGGTAGAGGCCGAACGGTGCCCGCTGGAAGACCTCGACGTAGTTGCCGAAGTTGACCGGCCACGGCAGCCACTGGGGGGTTGGGGTGAAGACGGCGGTTCGCTCCTTGAGCGAGGTGGAGAGGAGCCAGAGGTAGGGCGTCACCGTGACGCCGGTCAGGGCGATCAGCCCGAGGTGGACCCCCAGCCGACTGCCCGTCCTCACCCCTCCACCTCGTAGTACACACGGCGCCCGACGCCGCGGAAGACGACGCCCACCGTCACCAGGAGCCCGGCGACGAACAACGTGGTCAGCGCGGCGCCCATTCCGAGGTCCCAGAATCGGAAGGCGTGCTGCCAGATGAAAAAGATGAGGACGTTGGTCTGGTCGGCCGGTCCGCCCTGGGTCATGACGTAGACCTGGTCGAAGACTTGAAACGAGGAGATGATCGCGACCACGAAGACGAACAGGAGGGCGGGCCCCAGCAGCGGCAGGGTCACGTGGCGAAAGCGCCGCCACGCCGAGGCGCCCTCGATGGCGGCCGCCTCGTGCAGCTCGGCCGGGATCGACTGGAGCCCGGCCAGGAAGATCAGCATGAAGTAGCCGAAGTGCTTCCAGATGGACATGATGATGATGGCCGGCAGCGCCCAGTGCCGGTCGTAGAGCCACTCGACCCGGGGCACGCCGAGGTAACCCAGATAGTGGTTGACCAGACCGATCCCCGGGTTGAACAGCCACACCCACAGCATCGCCGCCGCCACCATGGGGACCATCGTCGGGTAGAAGAGCCCGACCCGGTAGACGGCCCGGAGCCGGCCGAGCGGCTGGTTGACCAGGAGTGCGGCCCCCAGTGCCAGCGCCATGGTGGTCGGGATCGTCCCCACCGCATAGAGCAGGTTGTTGCGCAGCACGAGCCAGAAGAGCGGATCGCCGGCGAGGGCCCGGTAGTTGTCGAGCCCCACGAAGACAGGCTCCGGCGTCAGCACGTTCCACCGGACCGCCGACAGCCCGGTCGCCGTCGCCAGCGGAAGGTAGGTGAAGGCGGCCAGGAAGACCAGGGAGGGCAGGAGATAGAGGTAGGGGGTCCCCGCCTGCCGTCGGCGGGCGCTGACTCGGGGTGGGGTCAAGACGCGGGCCGCCGGAATGGCCATCGCGGCTCAGCGCTCGAGGTGGTACGGGACGTTGGTGACGATGACGCCCTTGCGGAAGAGGAGCGCCCCCTTGATGAGGAGCGCCGTCTGGTTGTGGAGGAGGTGCTGCCACCAGCGAGCGGGCACGAATTCGGGCAGGATGATGGTGATCACCTGGCTCGGGGCCATCTCCTGCAGGTGATCGAGGTATTCGAGGAAGGCGCCGACTACCGTGCGGTAGGGCGATCGCAGCACCACCAGCGGGATCCCGCTTCCGTACTTCCCCCACCGGTCCTCCAGGCGCCGGGTCAGCTCGGGATCGATCTCCACGTACACTGCCCGCGCGCTCCGCGACAGCGCCTGGGCGTAGTCGAGCGCCGGCAGCATCCCGCGGTGGACGTCGCCGACCAGCACGAGGACGGTGTGGGTCGCCGGCGGCTGGCGGGGGGGAGCGTCCTCGATGGATAGCTGGCGAGCCACCTCCGCGTAGTGACGGTGGATGGCGAGGAAGCCGAGGATCAGACACGGGATGAGCACGATGACGATCCAGGCGCCGTGGGTGAACTTGGTGGTGGCGATGATGAGGAGGACCAGACCGGTGGCGGTCGCGCCCACCGCGTTGAGCGCGGCCCGCCGCAGCCAGCCGCCGGCCCGCTGCCGGAACCAGTAGCGGACCATGCTGGTCTGAGAGAGCGTGAAGGAGGCGAAGACGCCCACCGCGTAGAGCGGGATCAGCGCGTGGGTATTGCCGCCGAAGCCGACGAGGAGGAGCGCGCTCAGGAAGGCCAGGATGATGATGCCGTTGGAGAAGGCCAGCCGGTCGCCGCGGTTGGCGAACTGGCGGGGGATGAAGCGATCGCGGGCCAGGAAGTAAGCGAGGCGCGGAAAATCGGCGAAGCTCGTGTTGGCGGCCAGCACCAGGATGAGCGTGGTCGTCGCCTGCACGAAGTAGTAGAAGAACGTCTCCCCGAAGGTCCGGCGGGCGATCTGCGAGGTGACCGTCTCCCCCTCGACCGGCACCACTGCGAAGACATTGGCCAGGAAGGTGATGCCGAGAAAAAGGCCGATCAGGATGACCCCCAGCCACGCCAGCACCGACCGGGCGTTCCGCGCCTCGGGCGCCCGAAACGCCGGCACTCCATCGGACACCGCTTCGATCCCGGTGAGCGCCGCGCACCCGGAGGCGAACGCCCGGAGGGCAAGAAAGATGGTCAGGTCGGTCAGTCCCGCTGCCGGCGCCGCCGGGGCCGGCTCCGGCCCCGCTACGCCCCGCAGCCACTGGAGCGTGCCCCACCCGATCATGACGGCGTAACCGGCGATGAAGAGGTAGGTGGGAGCCGCGAAGAGGTTGCCGGACTCCCGGACCCCGCGCAGGTTTCCGACCGCGATCAGGACCACCCCCAGCACGCACAGCCAGATCCGGTAGGGGTAGAGGGCGGGCGCCGCCGAGGTGATGGCGGCGATGCCGGCCGCGATGCTGACCGCCACCGTCAGGACGTAGTCGACCAGGAGGGCGGCCCCCGCCACCAGACTCGGGTAGCGGCCGAGGTTCTCCCGGGTCACGATGTAGGCCCCGCCGCCCTGGGGATAGGCGAGGATCGTCTGCCGGTAGGAGCTGATCACGATGGCGATCAGGGCGGCGATGCCGAGCCCGATCGGTACCGAGGTGTGAAGGGCGGCGGTGCCGGCCAGCACCAGGACGAGGAGGATTTCCTCGGTGGCGTAGGCCACCGAC